>NZ_JAMYTK010000011.1:0-187482 GCF_040322355.1 Mesorhizobium sp. M0145 | reverse complement strand
GGCAGGACAGAGGGGGGCGCGACAGAACGCGACCTGTCACGGCACACCGCCTCATGACGCAACGCCCGGCAGTTTCACCGCACCCGCAGCCTTCACCGCCGCGCCGCTGCGTATCATGGCGATGGCCTTCTCCATGTCGGGGTGGAAGTGCCGGTCGTTGTCGAGATGCGGCACCTCTGCCCTGACCAGCCGGCGCACCGCCTCCAGTGCCGCGCTCGAGGCCAGCGGTGCGTGGAAATCGCAGCCTTGCGCGGCGGCCAGCAATTCGATGCCGATGACGGCCGTCGCATTCTCGACCATGCCGATGAGGCGGCGCGCGCCATGCGCCGCCATCGAGACGTGGTCTTCCTGGTTGGCCGAGGTCGGGATCGAATCGACGCTGGCCGGATAGGCCTTTTGCTTGTTTTCAGAAACCAGTGCTGCCGCCGTGACCTGAGGGATCATGAAACCGGAATTCAGACCCGGCTTGGGCGTGAGGAAGGCCGGCATGCCCGACAGCGCCGGATCGACCAGCATGGCGATGCGCCGCTCCGACAGCGAGCCGATCTCGCAGACGGCGAGTGCGATCATGTCGGCGGCGAAGGCGACCGGCTCGGCATGGAAATTGCCGCCCGAAAGTGCGGAGTCGTCCTCGGCAAAGATCAGCGGATTGTCGGTGACGCCGTTGGCCTCGGTGCCGAGCGTCTCGGCGGCCTTGCGGAGCACATCGAGTGCTGCGCCCATCACCTGCGGCTGGCAGCGCAGGCAATACGGATCCTGCACGCGCTCGTCGCCGACGCGGTGCGATTCACGGATGGCGCTGCCGGCCATCAAATTGCGCAACGCCTCGGCCGTCTCGATCTGGCCGCGATGTTTCCTGAGCAGATGGATGCGTGGATCGAACGGAGCGTCGGAGCCCTTGGCGGCATCGGTCGACAGCGCGCCGGCGACCAGTGCCGACTGGTAGAGCACTTCCGCCTCGAACAAAGCGGCAAGCGCATAGGCGGTCGAAAACTGGGTACCGTTGAGCAGCGCCAGGCCTTCCTTGGCGCCAAGTGTCACCGGCTCCAACCCATGCGAAACGAAGGCGACCTTGGCGGGAAAGCGGCCATGCGGGGTAAAGCACTCGCCGACGCCGATCATCACGGCGGTCATGTGCGACAGCGGCGCAAGGTCGCCGGAAGCGCCGACCGAGCCTTGCGCCGGCACCACGGGGATAACGTCGTTGGCCAGCATCGCCTCGATCAGTTCGATCGTCCGCGGCCGCACGCCGGAGGCGCCCTGTGCCAGGCTGGCCAGCTTCAGCGCCATCATCAGCCGGCAGATTGCGACGGGCATCGGCTCGCCGACGCCGGCGGCATGAGACAGCACGATGTTTCGCTGCAACGTTTCCAGATCGGCGGCGGGGATGCGGACGCTGGCCAGCTTGCCGAAGCCGGTATTGATGCCATAGACCGGCTCGCCCTTGGCAACGATCCTGGCGACGGCCTCGGCGCTGGCCTTGATCTTCGGCCGGCAGGCATCGTCGAGCCTCAGTGCGGCGCCGCGATAGATGGCGCGCCAATCGGCCAGCGTGGCATTGCCCGGCCTTAGCTTGAGTTCGGTCATTGTCCCCTCCAGATGCGGGCATGCAGCGGGTTGAAGCCCATGCGGTAGACGAGTTCGGCCGGGCGCTCGACGTTCCAGATCGCCAGATCGGCGGATTTTCCGGCCTCCAGCGTGCCGGTCTGTCCAAGCAGCCCGAGCGCGCGGGCAGCCTCGCGGGTAACGCCAGCAATGCATTCATCGACGGTCAGGCCAAACAATGTCGCGGCCATGTTCATGGTCAGCAGCAGCGAGGTCAGCGGCGACGTGCCGGGATTGTTATCGGTGGCAACGGCCATCCTGACGCCATGCTGGCGAAACAAGGCGATCGGCGGCTTCTTGGTCTCGCGGATGAAGTAGTAGGCGCCGGGCAGGATGGTCGCCACGGTTCCTGCCTTCGCCATCGCCGCCGCACCCGCCTCGTCGGTGTATTCGAGGTGGTCGGCCGATAGCGCACCATAGCGCGCCGCAAGTTCGGCGCCGTGCAGATTGGACAGCTGGTCCGCATGGAGCTTGACCGGCAGGCCCGCCGCCTTCGCGGCATCGAACACGCGGGCGATCTGCTCCGGCCAAAAGGCAATGCCTTCGCAAAAACCGTCGACGGCATCGGCCAGGCCCTCGGCAGCGACGGCCGGCAAAATCTGCTTTGCAACAAGATCGATAAAGGCGTCCTTGTCACCTTTTGCTTCGGGCGGCAGCGCATGAGCGCCGAGGAAAGTGGTCCTGACTGTCACCGGCCGCTCACCGCCCAGCCGTCGTGCGGCGCGCAGCGACTTCTTCTCGTTTTCGAGGTCGAGACCGTAGCCGGATTTAATCTCGACGGTGGTGACGCCTTCGGCAATCAGCGCATCGAGGCGCGGCAGCGACTGGCCGACCAGTTCGTCCTCGCTCGCCGCGCGCAACGCCTTGACCGACGAGACGATGCCGCCGCCGGCCTTGGCAACCTCCTCATAGCTGGCGCCGGCCAGCCGCATCTCGAATTCATTGGCACGGTTGCCGGCGTGGACCAGATGGGTGTGGCAGTCGATGAGGCCGGGCGTAATCCAGCGGCCTTCGCAGTCGGTCGCCTCGGCGCCCTCGCGGAGAGCCGCCGGCATGTCGACTTCCGGCCCGGCATAGACGATCCGGCCGTTGCGCACGGCGACCGCACCGTGCTCGACGACGCCTGACCCGGCGCTGCTTTCGGCCATGGTCGCGAGGCGCGCATTGCGCCAGAGGCGAAGCTCTCCTGCCCGGCTTTTGCTCTCTGCAGCCATCATCTTTTCCGTTTCAATAGGTGACGATTATGTATATACATATGAAAAGGCACTGCAAGCGCTATCATCGCACGGCAGACCGGGATTTGGAGAAAAACGTGACAGGAATCTTTGCGGAACAGGCGCTTCTGCCCGACGGCTGGCACAGCAATGTGCGGATCGTCATCTCCGACGGCAGGATCGCCACGGTCAAGGCGAATACCTCGCTCCTGCCTGGCGACGAGCGCCGTGCCATCCTGCTATCAGGGATGCCGAACCTGCACAGCCATGCCTTCCAGCGCGGCATGGCCGGCCTTGCCGAATTGCGCGGCCCTTCCGCCGACAGTTTCTGGAGCTGGCGCGAGGTGATGTACCGTTTCGCGCTGTCGATGACGCCGGACCAAGTCGAGGCGGTCGCGGCCCAGCTCTATGTCGAGATGCTGGAGGCCGGGTTCTCGCGCGTCGGCGAGTTTCACTATCTCCACCACGACCATGACGGCCGGCCCTATACTGACATCGCCGAGATGGCGGAGCGCATTGTTGCTGCAGCGTCCGAGACAGGCATCGGGCTGACTTTGCTGCCGGTGTTCTACGCGCATTCCTCTTTCGGCGGCGCTGCGCCAAATGAAGGCCAGCGCCGGTTCATCAACGATGTGAACCAGTTCTCGCGGCTTGTTGAGAAATGCCGCGAATCCATTCGCGCGCTGAATCAAGGCGTCGTGGGCGTCGCCCCGCACAGCCTGCGTGCCGTGACACCGGAGGAACTGGAAAACATCACGGTGATGGCGCCGGAGGGGCCTATCCACATCCACATCGCCGAGCAGATGAAGGAGGTCGAGGACTGCCTTGCCTGGTCCGGCGCGCGGCCGGTCGAATGGCTGCTTGCCAACGCCAAGGTCGACCAGCGCTGGTGCCTCATCCACGCCACCCACATGACCGACACCGAGACGACCGATTTGGCGAACAGCGGCGCCGTTGCCGGTCTCTGCCCGATCACCGAGGCCAATCTCGGCGACGGCACCTTTGCCGCGTCCTTGTTCATGCAGCATGGCGGCCGCTTCGGCATCGGCTCGGATTCAAACGTACTGATCTGCCTGCCGGACGAGTTGCGGCAGCTCGAATATTCGCAGCGCCTCGCCCGCCGCGCCCGCAACGTGCTGGCGGTGGCCGGCGGCTCGACCGGCCGTGCGCTATTCGATGCAGCGCTCGATGGTGGCAGTGCCGCGCTGGGCGCCGGACCCTCGCAGATCGCAGCAGGTGCCTCGGCCGATTTCGTCTCGCTCGACGGCAAGCATCCATCGCTGGCCGGCAAGACGGGCGATGCAATCCTTGATGCCTGGATTTTTGCCAACGGCACCAAGGTCGATTGCGTCTGGGTGCATGGCAAGAAACTGGTCAGCGGCGGCATGCATGCCAGGCGCGATGCCATCGCCGAGCGGTTCCGCAAGGTGATGACGGCGCTTTCGGCATGAGCATGATCGGGACAATAAGCGCGGATTCTGGAAGCGCGGACGGCGGCGAGGTTCTTTCGCTGCACCAGCGCATCCTGTCGGACATCAGCGAACGGATCCTGTCGGGTGCCTGGGCGCCCGGCCACCGCATTCCGTTCGAGCACGAACTGACGGCCGAATACAATTGTTCGCGCATGACAGTGAACAAGGCGCTGTCGCAACTGGCCAAGGCCGGGCTGATCGAGCGCCGGCGTCGCTCCGGCAGTTTTGTCCGCCGGCCGCAGTCGCAGGCAGCCGTTCTCGAAATCCACGACATCCGGATCGAGGTCGAGGCACTTGGCCTGCCCTACCGCTATGAGCGCATAGCGCGAAACAGAAGGCGCAGCAGCGCCGACGACCGCGCCCTGCTGGAACTCGACGTCGCCGGGCCGGTGCTGGTGCTGGAATGCCGGCATTTCGCCGGCAAGCGGCCGTTCGCCCACGAGCAGCGGCTGATCAACCTGGCTGCCGTGCCGGAGGCCGCCGATGAGGCGTTTTTCGACACCGCGCCCGGTCCGTGGCTGATCGGCCGTGTGCCGTGGAGTGCGGCCGAGCATCGCATCCGCGCGGTTGCCGCCGAAAAGCGCGTAGCGGCGGCACTCGACATCGCGACGGGCGCGCCGTGCCTGGTGATCGAGCGGCGGACATGGAGCGCCGAGCACCCCGTCACCCATGTCCGCTTCACCTATGCGGCAGAGAACCACACGCTGGTGGCGCGGTTCACGCCGTCGCAGGGGTAAACCCTCCCCCTTGAGGGGAGGGTCGCGGAGCAAATTGCCGCGTGGCGGCATTTTGTGACGCGGGGTGGGGTCGGTGCAACCTCGCCGACCCCACCCCGTCTCGCAGTCTCCGCTTCGCTCCGACTACTCGCCGACCCTCCCCTCGAGGGGGAGGGTTAGGAGCTACGCCTCAAATCGCCGCGGTAACAATAATCTCGACCAGATATTCCGGTCCGGCAAGCTTGGCTTCGCCGGTGGCGCGGGCCGGCGTGTTGCCTTGCGGTACCCATTTGTCCCACTCCGCGTTCATCTCGGTAAAGGTGCTCATGTCGGCCAGCCAGATGATCGCCTGCAGGATCTTGGTTTTGTCGGTGCCGGCCTTGGCCAGCAATTCGTCGATCGCCGCCAGAATGTCCCTGGTCTGGGCGCCGACGTTTCCGCCCGGCTTGCCGACCTGACCGGCCAGATAGACGGTGTTGCCGTGGATGACGATCTGGCTCATGCGCGGGCCCACATCGATGCGACGAATGCTCATTGGATATTCCTTCTCTTGTCCGGCTTTCTCTTGTCGGCTGCGCCTGTTTAGGATCGGGATACGTTTCGGGCAAGGCCGCTCGAGCGGAACTTCTTGAGCCAAGCCAAAGCACACAACAAGACGGCCCGGCCGCAATTCCGCCCGATTGGCTTGTTGACTAATGTAATAACATCACATATCGAATCCGCCCCTGCAGCGCCGATCATCGCCCCCATGGATCGTCACATGAGCCAAACCTGCCTGACCTTCCGCGACCTGACGCTGGGCTACAATAGTCATCCTGCGGTCCACCACCTCAATGGTACGATCCGCAAGGGATCGCTGACGGCGGTCGTCGGCGCCAACGGCTCCGGCAAATCAACGCTGATGAAGGGCATCGTCGGCGTTCTGAAGCCGATGGCCGGCGCGGTGATCCGGGCGCCCGGCATACGCGCCGCCTATCTGCCGCAGCAATCGGAGCTCGACCGCTCCTTTCCGGCCCGGGTCGTCGACCTGGTTTCACTTGGCCTGTGGCCGCGGCGTGGCATGCTCGGCCGTTATACAAGGGAAGATCGCGACTCGGTCAGCGAGGCGCTGATGGCCGTCGGCCTCGGCGGCTTCGAGAAGCGCCCGATCGACACGTTGTCGGGCGGCCAGCTGCAGCGCACGCTGTTTGCCCGCGTGCTGTTGCAGGATGCCGAGCTCATCCTGCTCGACGAGCCGTTCAACGCCGTCGATGCCAAGACAGTCGGTGACCTGATCGCGCTGATCAAGCGCTGGCACGGCGAGGAACGCACGATCATGGTTGTGGTCCACGATCTCGATCTGGTGCGGCAGAATTTCCCCGAAACACTGCTCCTGGCGCGCCAGCCGATCGCCTGGGGCGAGACCAGGGAGACGCTGCGGCCGGAGAATCTGTTGCGTGCGCGCCGCTTCCACGAGGCCTGGGAGGACAACGCGCCATGGTGTGAGCCCGGCGAGCATGATCACGAGCACGGTGGCCACGAGCACAGCCATGACCATCATCACGGCCCCGGGCCGAGGGCGGCATGATGGAGGTGCTTTACGGTCTGTTCGTCGCTCCGTTTGCCGACTACGCCTTCATGCAGCGGGCGCTCGCCGGTTCGATGATGCTGTCGCTCGGCGCCTGCCCGGTCGGCGTGTTCCTGATGCTGCGGCGCATGAGCCTTTCCGGCGACGCCATGGCGCATGCCATCCTGCCCGGTGCTGCCGCCGGCTTCCTGTTCTATGGCCTGGAAATCCTGCCGATGACCGTCGGCGGACTGATCGCCGGCATCATCGTGGCGCTCGGCGCCGGCGCCGTCTCGCGCTTCACCGTCCAGCGCGAGGACGCCTCGATGGCGGCCTTCTATCTGATTTCGCTGGCCATCGGCGTGCTCATGGTGTCGATCCGCGGCTCCAGCGTCGATCTCATGCATGTGCTCTTCGGCACCGTGCTGGCGCTCAACAACGAGGCGCTGACGCTGATCGGCGGCATCGTCGTGGTGACGCTGGTCAGCCTCGCCATCTTCTGGCGGGCGCTGGTCGCCGAATGCCTCGACCCTTTGTTCCTGCGCTCGGTCAGCCGGATGGGCAGCCCGGTGCATTTCATCTTTCTCGGCCTCGTCGTGCTCAACCTCGTCGGCGGCTTCCAGGCGCTCGGCACCTTGCTGTCGGTCGGGCTGATGATGCTGCCGGCGGCGGCGGCCCGCTTCTGGACGTCGCGCGTCGAGCCGATGTGCGCGCTGGCGACATTGATCGGCTTTGCCTCCTGCATTGCCGGGCTGCTGTTGTCCTACCATGCGTCATTGCCCTCCGGCCCGGCCATCATCCTGTCCGCCGGCGTCGTCTATTTCGCCTCGATCCTGTTCGGCACGCGCGGCATCCTGCGTGCCCGCATCGTTCATCACCGCCACAGAACTGCCTGATCCCAACAAAGGAGAACCTAGTCCATGCTGAAATCGATCCGCGCCGCTTTGGCCGTGAGCGTTATAACATTAATCGCCTTTGGCGCATCTTCGGCCTTCGCAGAGCCGTTGAAAGTGGTCGCCAGCTTCACGATCATCGCCGATTTCGCCAAGAATGTCGGCGGCGACCGCATCGATCTGACCACCATCGTCGGGCCGGACGGCGACGCCCACGTCTACGAGCCGAGCCCCGCCGATGCGGTGGCGATGGCCAAGGCCGACATCGTGCTGGTCAACGGCCTGCATTTCGAAGGTTTTCTGCAGCGCCTGGTCGACGCCAGCGCCACCAAGGCTTCGATTGCCGTGCTGACCAAGGGGGTCACGCCGATCAATTTCAAACCCGAATTCGCCGAGGCCGATGCCGCCGAAGGCGCGGAAACCGATGGCGGCAAGACGGTCACCGATCCGCATGCCTTCCAGTCGATCGCCAATGCCAAGATCTATGTGAAGAACATCGCCGACGCCTTTTGCACGGCCGACGCTGCGGGTTGCGACAGCTACAAGGCCAATGCAGCCGCCTATACGCAAAAGCTCGAGGCGCTTGAGGGCGAAGTGCAGGCGGCGATCCAGTCGATCCCGCAGGAGAAGCGCGTCGTCATCACCTCGCATGACGCCTTCGGCTATTTCGAGCAGGCCTACGGCTTGACGTTCCTGGCCCCGGAAGGCGTGTCGACCGAGTCGGAGCCCTCCGCCGCCGACGTCGCCAAGCTGGTCAGCCAGGTGAAACAGGACAAGGCGGCGGCGATCTTCGTCGAGAACATCACCAACCCGCGGCTGATCGAGCAGATCGCCAGCGAGACCGGCATCAAGGTGGGGGGCACGCTCTATTCCGATGCGTTGTCGCAGCCCGACGGCCCGGCCGCGACCTATATCGATCTGATGCACAACAACATCGCCCAGATCAAAGGCGCGATCCTCGGCAGCTGAGCCGACCGATCCGGTTCATCCAGCCGGGCTGGCGCATGATGCGTCCTGGCGACGTACCGCGTTAGCCCGGCTGGATTTCCGGCATCGAAATCCCTATCTGCGCGGATGGATTTCTTTTCGCGCGGATTGCCGACCGGGTCAGGGAGTGGCAAGACTGCCGCTAACCAGATTGCGAGGACACCGCCATGGAATACCGTCAAATCAGCGAGGACTATTCGGTCTCGGGCCAGATCCAGCCCGAGGATGTCGCGACCATCAAGGCCGCCGGCTTCAAAAGCGTGATCTGCAACCGGCCGGACGACGAGCAGCCCGGCCAGCCATCGGCCGACACCGTCAAGGCGGCGGTCGAGGGCGCCGGGCTCGCCTTCCGCTACATCCCTGTCATCAGCGGCCAGATCACGGCCGAGAATGTCGAGGACCAGGCCGAGGCGCTTGACGAACTCGAAGGCCCGGTCTTCGCTTACTGCCGGTCCGGCGCCCGCTGCACTAATCTTTATGGGCTGATCCAGCAGTCGAAGGGGTGAGAGGCGTTCCGATGATTTAGTGATGCCGCCGTCTGGCTATGACCCGCCGCAGCCAGACGAAAGCGACAAGCAAAGCGACATATAGCGCAAGATCGACGAGCGGAATCGTGGCGACCAAAAGTACGATGAAGCCCGCAAGACATATCGGAAAGCCGACACCGCACCACCAGCGCGCCTTCGGATGAGTGAGTTCGACCCAGCCATAGGGCCACGAAGGCCAGGGATTGATGATGCGCAACTCCCAAGCCTTCGGTTCATGCGCGGCGTGGATCAGACTACCAATCGTGAACGGCACAACCCCCACTAGAAACAGCACGATGCCGGCGATCTGAAAGTTCGACATGATTTACACTCAAATCGGCAGCGCGCCGGTTTCCTTTAGCGTCTCCAGCACGATCGCCGTCTTCACATGCTGCACGGATTCGTGCGGCAGCAGCACGCCGTTGACGAATTCCGACAGCGACTTCAGGTCCGGCGTCACGACCTTCAATATATAATCCATCTCGCCGGTCAGCGCGTGCGCTTCCTGCACTTGCGGCAGCCGCGCCACCAATTCGCCGAAACGCCGCGCATTGTCGCGGTTGTGGGTGGCGAGCGTAACCGAGATGACGTTGACCAGGGAAAAGCCGAGCTTGTCGCGGTCGAGCACCGCCCGGTAACCCTTGATATAGCCGTCCTCCTCCAGCCGCTGGCGACGACGCGAGCACTGCGACGCGGACAGGTTCACCCGTTCCGACAGATCGTTGTTGGTCAGCCGTGCATCGCCCTGCAACAGAGCCATTATCTTGCGGTCAAACTGGTCGATGCGCGCCTCATCCATGAATTTCGGGTCCGCAGTGCACAACTCGCGCATGATCAGACCATTTCAAGCGTTTGAATGCAAGCAATTTGCACTCGCTCCGCGCTATAATTGCGTTCAGATGGCCGACGCGGCCAGTTCCAGATTTCGGAGCAATGCCATGGGTCCCTTCCCGCACGACGCACCGCCCGCCAAGATCAGCAAAACCAATCCCGCCGGTACCGACGGCTTCGAGTTCGTCGAATTCGCGCATGCCGAGCCGGAAAAGCTCGCCGAGCTTTTCACCCGCATGGGCTATGTGCCGGTGGCCAAGCACCGCAGCAAGGACATCACCGTCTGGCGGCAGGGCGACATCAACTATGTTGTCAATGCCGAACCCGGCTCGCATGCCATGAAATTCGTCGACAAGCACGGCCCTTGCGCCGCCTCGATGGCGTGGCGGGTGGTCGATGCAAGGCATGCCTTCGATCACGCGGTGGCCAAGGGCGCGACGCCCTATGAAGGCAACGACAAGACGCTCGATGTGCCGGCGATCGTCGGTATCGGCGGATCGCTGCTCTATTTCATCGAAACTTACGGCGAGAAGGGCTCGGCTTACGACGCCGAGTTCGACTGGCTGGGCGAGCGCGACCCCAGGCCGGAAGGCGTCGGCTTCTATTATCTCGACCACCTGACCCACAATGTCTATCGCGGCCAGATGGACAAATGGTGGGATTTCTACCGCGACCTGTTCGGCTTCAAGCAGATCCACTTCTTCGACATCGACGGCAAGATCACCGGGCTGGTCAGCCGCGCCATCACCTCGCCGTGCGGCAAGATCCGCATCCCGCTCAACGAGTCCAAGGACGAGACCAGCCAGATCGCCGAATATCTGAAGAAGTATAACGGCGAGGGCATCCAGCACATCGCCGTCGGCACCGACGACATCTACGGCGCCACCGACAGGCTGGCCGCCAACGGCCTGAAGTTCATGCCGGGCCCGCCCGAGACCTATTACGACATGTCTTATGCCCGCGTGAATGGGCACGAAGAGCCGATCGAGCGCATGAAGAAGCACGGCATCCTGATCGACGGCGAAGGCGTCGTCGATGGCGGCACGACCAAGATCCTGCTGCAGATCTTCTCGAAAACCGTGATCGGGCCGATCTTTTTCGAGTTCATCCAGAGAAAGGGCGACGAAGGTTTTGGCGAGGGCAATTTCCGCGCGCTGTTCGAATCGATCGAGCAGGACCAGATCAAGCGCGGCGTGCTGAAGGTGCAGGCGGCGGAGTAAGGCTGCACCGGACTTCTTGCGATTCGGTCAGTAGTAGCTCAGACTTTGGCCATGAACATTGCTATCGCAGAGGCCAAGGCAAGACTGTCGGAACTCGTCAGCCGCGCGGAAGCTGGCGAAGAGATTGTGATTACCCGTCGCGGCAAGGTTGCGGCGCGCCTCGTGCCGCTAGCCGTGCCCGAGTCCCTGCCTCGTGTCGGCGCCATGAAGGGCAAAATCAGGATTGCCGACGATTTTGACGAACTCGGTCCCGAATGGGACGGGTATGCCAAATGACGCTGTCACAGGCAAACGTCTATTTGGCGAGGCCGGCGGCTTTGCGCAGAATCTCGTTGATGCGGCTCTGCCAGCCGGGGCCGCCGGCACGAAAGCGGGCGACTACGTCACTGTCGAGACGGAGTGTTACCTGCTTCTTCGGATTATCGAGAGCCGGCCGGCCGCGCGAACGGCGAATGCTTTCGGCAAGTTCAGGGAACGCTTCGGCGAAAGGACGAGCGTTTCGAAAATCCTCCTCTGTCCATTCCGGATTCTCCGAAACGGCTTCCCAGTCTTCTTTGCTGTAGCCGCGACCAGCTTCGAACTCGGTGCGCACCTTACGCTTTGCCATTGAACAATCTCCTTTCCGCGGGACTTGCCGGGCGCATCGAAATTATCGAGATGCCCTCGGAACCGAGCCGGGCAAACACCACCGCAACGATGCCATCGATGATCCGGCCAATTGCCATGAGACGACCGGCCTTGGCAGTGCGGACTGTCGAGGCAAGAAAAAACTCGTCATCAAGCGCCGCAAAATCCAAGCCGTGCTTGTCAATGTTGGCCAACCGTTTTGGTTCGTCCCAAACGATCTTCATCAGAATTTATGTACCTACAATAATTAAGTCAACAATTTTCGTAACTACAACTAATTGCGACCTTCGAGCACCAACCTCTCGACCTCGGCTTTCCTGAGTTTCAGATCATAATCGAGGAAAAACTCGTCGAGTTGCGGCGGTTTCACCGAGGTGCCGGAAAGCATTGCGTGCACCTGGCCGCGATGATGGATGTCGTGGATGAAGAGATGGGCGAGCAAGTCGCCGATCCGTTCCGGTATCATGCCGTCCTCGCGCCGGTCGGTGAGAACGCGGCGCTCGAGATCGTCCGCCGACAGGCGGTCGCAAAAGGCGATCAGCCGCCGGTCGGCCTCCGTCCGCTTGCCAAAGAGCGCGTCCGCTTCGTCGAAGAGCAAGAACTCATCGTAGGCCGCGGCGCCGACGCCGCCCTCTTCGAGAAAATCGAGATAGAGGTGATCGACCGCCAGGATGTGGTTTAGCGTTGCCTTGATCGACGGAAAGAAGCTCGTCCGTTCGGCTTCGAATTCGCCGGGCTCAAGCTGCAGCACGGCGCGGTAGAGCCGGTCGTTCGACCACAGACTGTTGGCTGCCATGCGGCGGAAATGGTTCAGCAGGTCCATGACTTCACGGCGCGACCCGGAATAGCGACACACCCGCCCATAGAAGCGCAAACCCAGCCAAAACAATCAGCAGCAGCCCGATCATGCGCCGCCGCATGCCTTGCGTTTCCTGGTCCAGCGCGACATTCGTGTTGGTGACGGTGTGAAACATCATCGCCTTGCGCGGAAAGCCGCTGCGGTTGGTCAGGCCGGGCGAGCGCGCCTCGATGCGGTAGCTCAGCCTGATTGCCTGGATGAAGATCGCCAGCATGGCAAGAGCCCAGGCACCGCACAGCAGATAGAACGTCTCGCCTGTCATTCTCTTACCCCTCGTACTTCTCGACCTTCTGCTCGATGGCGCCGAAGATCGAATGCCCACCCCGGTCCTTCATCTCGATACGCACGCTATCGCCAAAGCGCAGGAACGGCGTTTTCGGTTCGCCGGTTTCGATGGTCTCGATCATACGCAGCTCGGCGATGCAGGAATAGCCGGCGCCGCCCGCCGAGACAGGCTTGCCCGGCCCGCCGTCGAGCTTGTTGGAGACGGTGCCCGAACCGATAATGGTGCCGGCGGCCAGCGGCCGCGTTTTTGCGGCGTGAACAATCAGCGCTGGAAAGTCGAAGGTCATGTCGATGCCGGCGTTCGCCCGGCCGAACGGTTTGCCGTTGAGATCGACCAGCAGCGGCAGGCTGACCTTGCCGCCGTCCCAGGCATCGCCCAGCTCGTCCGGCGTCACCGCAACCGGCGAAAAGGCCGATGACGGTTTCGACTGGTAGAAGCCGAACCCCTTGGCGAGCTCGGGTCCGGTCAGGCCGCGCAGCGTTACATCGTTGACCAGCGTGACCAGCCGGATCGCTGCCCGCGCCTCATCGAGGCTTGCGCCCATCGGCACATCGTCGACGATGACGGCGACCTCGCCTTCCATGTCGAGGCCAAGGGTCTCGTCGGTCATGCGGATTGGGTCGCGCGGTGCGAGGAAGGCGTCCGAGCCGCCCTGGTAGATCAGCGGATCGGTCCAGAAGCTTGCCGGCATCTCGGCGCCGCGCGCCTTTCGCACCAGCTCGACGTGGTTCACATAGGCCGAGCCGTCGGCCCATTGGTAGGCGCGCGGCAGCGGCGAATGAGCGTCATGTTCGTGAAAGCGGGCAGACGGCACCGCATTATTCTCAAGCGATTCGGCCATCGCAGCGAGATGCGGCGCGATGCGATGCCAGTCGTCGAGCGCGGCCTGCAGCGTCCGCACCAGGAACGAAGCGTCGGTAAACCGCGTCAGGTCGCGCGAGACGACGATGAGCTTTCCGTCGCGCGTCCCGTCCTTCAATGTGGCAAGCTTCATGCGGTTTCCTCTCCTGGCGCAGCTTTGGCGCTGCTTTGATTTTTTGTTCTACGCATGATCTCTTCCGAAAACCGGTTCCCACTTTTCGGGATCATGCTCCAGCCCCACAACAAGGCCGTCGCGGGCGATCGTCAAGTCGCCGGCCCATGTTTTCCTGACGGCGGCAATCCAGTCGGCCTCGCCGATCTCCGGATCGTCGGCCGGAATGAGGTGGTTGACGACTAGCCTTTTGACGCCTGCGTCGCTGGCGATGCGGCCCGCCTCCTCGGCAAAGCTATGGCTGGCAAGCAGGTGTTCCCTCAGCCTTGCGCCGTTGCCGGTCTTCGCGACCAGCCGCTCGATACCCACTTCCAGCATGGCCTCGTGGACCAGTATGTCGGCGCCTTGGGCGAAATCCGCCAATGGCGGAAAGAACGCCGTATCCGACGAAAAGACGATGCCTTGCCCCGCATGATCGAAGCGCAGCGCAAAGCAATCCGTCACCGGCGGGTGGTCGACACGCAGCGCCGATATTTTGAGACCGCGCTCTTCCGCCACCTGGCCTTCACCAAACTCGACGATCGAAACCATGTCGCGGAGATCCGGCCGCCCTTCATCGGCGATGCGGATCTCGATGTCGAATTCCATCGCCTGGCAAAAGCGCTGCCAATAGTAGCCGGTGCCGGGCGGGCCGAACACGGCGACCTTTGTTGCCAGGCCGGCCGTCCATGCGGAGTGGATCAACGGTCCGAGTTCCAGCACATGGTCGGAGTGCAAATGCGTGATGAAGATCAGGTCGAGCGCCTTCAGGCTGATGCCGGCATCGGTCAGCCCGCGCGTTACGCCCAGCCCGCAATCGACGACGATGGTGCGGCCGCCAATCTCCAGCAGTGACGAACTCGGCCACGGCCCGCCCGGCCGCAGCGCCGGGCCACCCTTCGAACCCAGAAGCACCAGACGATCCGTCATGCGACGGCGCTCAAGACCAGTCGCCCTCTGGCGTCCCGTTGAAGCGTTTCTTCAGGTCGGCCCAGCAGTCGATGTAGTTGTCCTGCCGGGTTTCGAGCTCGGCGCCATAGCGGGTCACCATCTGCGGAAAGCGTGTTTCGAACATGAAGGCCATGGTGTGGTCGAGCTTGACCGGCTTCAGCTCCGCGCGCGAGGCTTTTTCGAAGCCGGGTGCATCGGGTCCGTGAGCCAGCATCATGTTGTGCAGGCTGATGCCGCCGGGCACGAAGCCCTCTTCCTTGGCATCGTACTGACCATGTATGAGGCCCATGAACTCGCTCATGATGTTGCGGTGATACCAGGGCGGGCGGAACGTATCTTCGGCGACCAGCCAACGCGGCGGGAAGATGACGAAATCGATATTGGCGGTGCCTTCCTCGCCGCTCGGCGCGGTCAGCACGGTGAAGATCGACGGATCGGGATGGTCGAACAGGAGCGCGCCGACCGGCGAAAAGGTCGCAAGATCATATTTATAGGGCGAATAATTGCCGTGCCACGCCACCACATCCAGCGGCGAATGGTCGATCTCGGTGACATGGAACTGGCCACACCATTTCGCGATCAGCCGACAGGGCGTGTCCTTGTCCTCGAACCAGGCGCAGGGCGTCTTGAAATCGCGCGGATTGGCCAGGCAATTGGCGCCGATCGGGCCGCGATCCGGCAGCGTCAGCTTGGCGCCGTAATTCTCGCAGACATAGCCGCGCACTTGCGGATCCACCAGTTCGACCTTGAACACCAGGCCGCGCGGCAGCACGGCGATCTCGCCCGGCCTGAGTTCGATGACACCCATCTCGGTGACGAAGCGCAAGGCTCCAACCTGCGGCACGACCAGCAACTCGCCGTCGGCGTTGAAGAAATGATCGTCGGCCATCGAACGGTTGGCGACATAGACATGTGCCGCCATGCCGGTCTGGCCGAGCACGTCGCCGGCGGTGGTGATCGAGCGCATGCCGGCAATGAAATCGGTCGGCTCCTTCGGCATCGGCACCGGGCTCCAGCGATACTGGCTGAGTGCGAGCTGATGGTCGCCGACGTTCGGCGCGCTTTTCCAAAGCGGATAATTCGCCGCCTTGAAGCGCCCGGTGTGCCTCACGCTCGGCCTTATCCGATAAAGCCAGGAGCGCTCATTGGTGCCGCGCGGCGCGGTGAAAGGAGAGCCCGAAAGCTGCTCGGCATAGAGGCCGTAGGCCGGCCGCTGCGGCGAGTTTCGCCCTTGCGGCAGCGAGTCGGGCAGGGTTTCGGTTTCAAAGTCGTTGCCGAAGCCCGGCATGTAGGAAAAGGCCATGGAATCCTCCCGAATTCATAGTCTCGGAGCATCGTTTGCGCATCCGCAAAGATGCTCAGAGTTGACCATACCGGTTTCATTTGTAACCATTGAAAATGTAACCATCAACGGTGATTTCGGCATGAGCCGCCAGCATGCCCAGTCAGGGCCAACCATGGAAATCCTCGAGCTGGAATCCTTCCTGCCTTACCGGCTCTATCGGCTTGCCGATGCCGTCAGCCGCGAATTTTCAAGAATATACAAGGACCGCCACGGCCTGACCCGGCCCGAATGGCGCACACTGGCCGGGCTTGGACAGCACGGCACGATGACGGCGACGGCGCTCGGCGAGCAATCGGCCATGCACAAGACCAAGGTTTCGCGCGCGGTCGCCGAACTCGAGCGGCGCCGCTGGCTGACCCGCACGCCAGACGAGAAAGACCGTCGCGTCGAGCATCTGACGCTGACCAAAGCGGGGCTTGCCGCCTATCGCGAAATGGTGCCGCTGGCGAAGGAGTTCGAGCGGGAGCTGCTGGAGAGATTGAGCGCAGATGAACGTACAGCAGTCGCGGAAGGGGTGGCCGCGCTTGAGACGGCTTTGTACGGGGATTAGGTCCTCAGCAACTTTTGATGCAGGCGGGACAGCACCCCCCTCTGGCCTGCCGGCCATCTCCCCCTCAAGGGGGGAGATTGGACGTCGCTTCGGCTTTCGCCAATCTCCAAAGAAGAGCGATGTCGGCGAAGCTGCCAATCTCCCCCCTTGAGGGGGAGATGGCCGGCAGGCCAGAGGGGGGTGCTGTCCCGCCGGCGTTTCTAATCGCCTCACCAATCCATCACCACCTTGCCGGAATTGCCGCTCTTCATCGCTTCGAAGCCGGAAATATAGTCGTCGATGCCGATCCGGTGGGTGATCAGGCCGCTGACATCGAGAGGACCCTGCACCAGCGCGATCATCTTGTACCAGGTCTCGAACATCTCGCGGCCGTAAATGCCCTTCAGGTGCAGCATCTTGAAGATGACCTTGTTCCAGTCGATCTCGAAGCCGGTCGGCGCGATGCCGAGAATGGCGATCTTGCCGCCATTGTTCATGGTGTCGATCATGTCGCGGAAGGCAGGCGCGGCACCCGACATTTCGAGGCCGACGTCAAAACCCTCGGTCATGCCGAGCGCCGGCATCACGTCGCGCAGCTTCTCCTTCGATGCGTCGACGACATGCTGGACGCCGAGCTTTTTTGCCAGTGCCAGGCGCACCGGGTTGATGTCTGTGATGACCACTTTTCGCGCGCCGACGCACTGCGCCACCAGCGCGCCCATGATGCCGATCGGCCCGGCGCCGGTGACCAGCACGTCCTCGCCAACCAAATCAAAGGACAATGCGGTGTGAACCGCATTGCCCAAGGGATCGAAGATCGCCGCAATCTCGTCCGGCACATCATCGGGGATCGGTACGATATTGTGCTGCGGGATCGCCAGATACTCGCCGAAAGCACCCGGTCGGTTGACGCCGACGCCGAGCGTGTTGCGGCACAGATGCCCCCTGCCCGCCCGGCAGTTGCGGCAATGGCCGCAGACGATATGGCCTTCTCCGGAAACACGCTGGCCGAGTTTGTACTCGGTCACCGCCGTGCCGAAATCGGCGATGGTTCCGACGAATTCGTGGCCGGTCACCATCGGCACCGGCACGGTCTTTTGCGCCCACTGGTCCCAATTGTAGATGTGCACGTCGGTGCCGCAGATCGCCGTCTTCCTGATCTTGATCAGCACGTCGTTCGGACCGATTTCCGGCACCGGCACTTCTTCCATCCAGATGCCCGGCTCGGCCTTGGCCTTGACCAGCGCCTTCATCATGTTTGACATTCTCTTGTCCCCTGAACCTTAGTCGCCTGAACCTCAGTCGCTTGAATCTCTTGATCCGGAATCGGTTTTCGGTCCCGGCCGCTCAGGAAATCACGCCGAGTTCGCGACCGACTGCGGCGAACGCTTCAACCGCACGATCGATGTCAGCGCTGGAATGGGCGGCCGACATCTGCGTGCGGATGCGCGCCTGGCCCTTCGGCACCACCGGGAAAGAGAAGCCGATGACATAGATACCGCGCTTCAGCATCCGCGCCGCCATTTCCTGCGCCAGCGTCGCGTCGCCCAGCATCACCGGGATGATAGGATGGTCGGCGCCGGCCAGTGTAAAGCCGAGCCTGCCCATCTCGGAGCGAAACCGCGCTGCGTTGGCATATAGGCGCTGACGCAACGCATCGCCATTGCCGATCAGCTCGAAAACCCGGATCGAGGCGCCGGCGATCGCCGGCATCAGCGTGTTGGAAAACAGATAGGGGCGCGAGCGCTGGCGCAGCCAGTCGACTACCTGCTTCCTGCCCGAAGTGTAGCCGCCCGACGCGCCGCCCAACGCCTTACCAAGCGTGCCGGTGATGATGTCCACCCTGCCCTCGACGCCGCAATGTTCGGCCGAGCCGCGGCCATTCCTGCCGACGAAACCAACTGCATGGCTGTCGTCGACCATCACCATCGCATCGTATTTGTCGGCGAGGTCGCAGACGCCCTTCAGATTGGCGATGATGCCATCCATCGAGAACACGCCGTCGGTGGCGATCAGCCGGAACCGGCAGTCGCTCGCCTCTTTCAACCGCGCCTCCAGATCGGCCATGTTGTTGTTGGCGTAGCGGAAGCGCTTTGCCTTCGACAACCGCACGCCGTCGATGATCGAAGCGTGGTTCAGCGCATCGGAGATGACCGCATCCTCCTCGCCGAGCAGCGTCTCGAACAGGCCGCCATTGGCGTCGAAGCAGGAGCCGTAGAGGATCGTATCCTCCATGCCGAGGAAGCCAGAAATGGTCGCCTCGAGCTGCTTGTGTTCTTCCTGCGTGCCGCAGATGAAGCGCACCGATGCCATGCCGTAGCCGTACCGGTCGAGCGCCTGCTTGGCCGCCTCGCGCAGTTCGGCGCTGTCGGCGAGGCCGAGATAATTATTGGCGCAGAAATTCAGCACCTTCTCGCCACCGACCTCGATTTCGGCCGATTGGGTCGAGGTTATCACCCGTTCGGATTTGTAAAGGCCGGCCGATTTCAGTCCTTCAAGCTCGCTGTCGATGTGGGAAAGGAATGCTTCGGTCATGATCAGGCCCTGTTGAGATCGACGAGGACTGTCGCGCCGCGCGGACGAAAAATCCATCGCAAAAGCGACCGCTTCGGTGGCGGCAATGGCACGGCAGAGGCCACGATGTTCAAATGCGGAGGCGCCGCGAAAGATTGCAATAACCACTTTGCGGGTTTCCCGCCACGGTCGCCGCCGCCGGCCTGCTGCCGTCCCAAACCTGTTAACACTTTGAAGCCAAAGGTTGTCGCACAAGAATTCGTTGGCGAGAGGGCCGCCTCAGAAAATGTCGCAGCAGCCGGTGCACGCCGTTTCGGGCAGGCTCATACTCCTGATCAAATCCGGCTACTGGCTGGCTCTGCTGATCATAGCGGCCATGGTCGTGGCCTCCTTCATCCTGCTGCAACAGGTGATGTCTACCCAACGGCACAATCAGGCGCTGCTCGATATCGTCAGCACACAGAAAGCCCTGTCGCAGCGCATCGTCTTCCTCGCCGGCGCGACAGGCAGCGCCCAGCGCGATCAACAGCGCGCCCTGGTTACCGCGCTCAAGCAAGCGACGGTGGAGTTCGAGAAGAACTACGATCTGCTGCTCGAACGGACCGCCGCCGATCCGGCGTCGCCGGCAAGGTTCGATCCGAAATCGATCGAGAGCGTGCTTTTCGCCAAGCCGTACCATCTCGACTATTTCTCGGTCGGGCTTATCGCCAACGGCGAACGCCTGATCTCGTCATTCGAATCGCGGCTCAACATGTCCGGCAATGGTGGCTACAAAGGCGGAGAGGAGCGCGTCAACCTGAACGCTTCCGTTGCCAACGCAACATTGTCGGGCTATGCCGCACTTGGCCAGCGCATCAGCGCCTTTGCAGACCAGCGATCCGAAACACTTCTCGATCTTAACCGCACATTGTTCTACTCGACCATCGGCGTCATCGTGCTGGTGGCGCTTTTCATTTTCAGGCCAATGTCGAATGCCATCCTGCGCAGGACGCGCGAGCTGGTCGATGCGCGCAACTCCATGGCCTTTATCGCCGTGCATGACGGGCTGACCGGCCTGCACAACCGCACCTTCTTGACCGAGCATTTCGATACGCTGATCAATGCGGCGCGGCGACGGCGTGAACGGGTTGCCGTGGTGCAGTTCGATCTCGACCGGTTCAAGCAGATCAACGACACGTTCGGCCACGCCGCCGGCGATTATGTGCTGGTGGCGGCTGCGCAGCGCATGCGTGATTCGTGCCGTACGTCGGATCTCAACGTGCGGCTCGGCGGCGATGAATTCGTCATGATTCTCAACGGTGCCGGCAGCACCGAGGACATCGATACCGTCGCCCGGCGCATCCTGACCAAGCTCAACAAGCCGATCGTCTTTCGAGGCACGACAATCCATCCGGGCGTAAGTGCCGGGATTGCGGTCTACCCTGTCGACGCCGACAATGCGCAGGATCTGCTCGTCCATGCCGATCTGGCGCTGTATTCCGCCAAGAAGCAGGGCGGCGGCAGCTTGTCGTTCTTCTCCGAGGAGCTGAGGCACGAACTCGATTATCGCAAGCAGCTCGAGCTCGACATCAGGACCGCCATCTCGGAGAAAGCGTTCGAAGTCTATTTCCAACCGCAAGTCTCGCTGTCGGACGGCGGCATCAGCGGCATCGAGGCTCTGGTTCGCTGGAGACATGCCGAGCGCGGCATGATCGCGCCGGGCGAGTTCATTCCGATCGCGGAAAAATGCGGTCTCATGCCCGAGATCGGCCGCATCGTCATCGCCAAGGCGATCGACGAAGCAGCCGAATGGAACCGCGCAGGCATCGCCTTCGGACGGATCGCCGTCAATGTATCCGGCTCGGAGCTGCGCGAGACAGATTTCGAAGTCTTCCTGTTCGACATGCTGGAGAGGGCTGGCCTGCCAGCGCACAAACTGTCGCTGGAGATCGTCGAATCCGTCATCCTCGACGACGAGAAGACCGGTATCGCGGCAAAGCTGCGGCACATTCGCGCCGCCGGCATCCATCTTGAGCTCGATGATTTCGGCACCGGCTACGCATCGCTCAGCCATGTCAATCCAAACGAGATCGATCGGCTGAAGATCGACCGCCGTTTCGTCCAGAACATCAACGAGAACAGCGGCAACACCAAGATCGTGCGTGCCCTCACAGAACTCGCCCGCGGTCTCGGCATCTCGATCGTTGCCGAGGGCGCTGAAACCGAAGCCGAGCTCGACTCGCTGATGGCGATCGGCTGCGACCAGGTGCAAGGCTATTCCATCGCTTTCCCGATGCCGCCGAACAGCGTGCGCGAATGGCTGGTGGCGCGAACGCCCAAGAAGGCCAGGCTGACGGTGCTGCAGGGCTGCCGGGCGTAGAGAAAGTCGGAACTACTGCAATGGCGGCAGGTTTCTCAGCGGGTTGAGCATCGGCACCCCAAGTGGTGCGAAATGACGCTCGTTATCCGTCAGTATCACCAGGCCGTGAACCTCGGCCGTAGCAGCGATCACTATATCTTCAAATCCCGGCCGATGAGCCCTTGCGCGATCAAGAATAGAACCCGCGGCATGCGCGGCTCGCAAATCGAAGGGCAGAATCCTTGCCCCGTAAAGATGCTCGACTGCCTGCCACCAGTCGCGTAGCAGCGCGGCCTTTGTGGTCGCGCCGTCGCGCTCCGCCTTCGCTATCCCCGCCGCGATTTCGGACGCAGTCACAACGGATAGGAACAGGTATTCGCTCGCCATATCGAGCCATGCCATCAGCGCCGCCCGATCAACCTTCCTGGCTGGAGCCATTGCCGAGATGATGTTGGTGTCCAGCAGAAACATCAGGGCTGGTCGCCGCGCTACAACGCAACCTTGCGAGCCGGCTTACGGGAACGAGGCGGAATGTCGTCCTTGTCCCCGGGAAAAGCCGCCAGCAGCCGCCCGAAGCTCGGCACCCGAGACAGCCGCTGATAATCTTCGAACGACAGGATGACGGCCTGCTTCCGACCGTGGCGTGTGATAATGGCAGGCTCTCCTGCAACTGCCTGATCGACGACTGCCGAAAGCGTCGCCTTGGCGTCTTTCAACTGAATTTCGCGCATGTTGCCGCCCTCGCATATGACTACCATGGTCATATAACATTGCAGACGGCTTGGAACAAGGGTTGCGGTCCAATCGGTATCAACTGACATTGGCCCGCAACGCGGCCAGCACCTGTGCAAACTCTGCCAGCCTGTCGTCGGACAGTCCTTTCCGCAGCCGCTTGTCGAAGGCTAACGCGGCGGTGCGCAATTTCAGGAACAGCGCTTCTCCGGCTTGGGTCAGCTCCACCTGGTGAACCCGGCGGTTCTCGGGATCGCGGCGGCGCATCAGCAGGCCTTGCGTCTCCATGGCGTTGAGGTGGTGGGTCAGCGTTGCGCCCCGGATGCCGATCATGCCGGCGAGCTCGCGTTGGTTGGCCAGCTCCCGCGACTTGACCGACAGCAACGTGACCCAGACCGGCAGCGTGCCGCCTGCCTCGACCAAGGCAGCGTCGAAAGCCTGCGCAACCAGCTTGGCGGTGCGCGCGAGATTCATCCCGATCGGCGGGCGGTCAAAGGGCGTCATGATCCGACACTAGAACAAGGGCAAAGCCTATGGAACCGGCTCGAGCTTATGCGTTGACATCTAATCATTTGATATCTATCAATATGCCTAGCGGTGGGCAAGAGAGGAAATGCGGTCATGCAATATGTCTACATCATCGTCCTCGGCCTTCACGTCATGGCGGGCGTGTTCTGGGCCGGCACCACCATCGCGGTCGCCCGCGAACCGGAGATCAGGGCGGAACGTTTCTTCCGGCCGCAAATGGGCGCAGCCGGCGTGGTTTTCCTCACGGGCTTGCTGCTGTGGTATTTCTTCCACAACGGCTCTTTCGGCTCGATGGAGAAGGTCTTGGCGCTGGGCATCTTGACGGCGTTAATCGCCGCCGGGGTTCAGGGCGCGCTGGTGGGTTCCGCCAGCAGGCAGTTGGCCGGCGCTGATGCGGCGAAGCAAACCCAATTGCGCGCCAAGATGACAAAAGGCGAACGCATCGCTGGCGGCCTGCTGGTCATCACCGTGTTCTGCATGGCCACCGCCAGGATGTTTTGAGCGTCCTGCCGCAATCGCAAGATCGTACGGTGCCCGGCGATAGCCGGCGGCGTGCGCGGCGCGCAGATCGGACCGACGTGCCTGGTGGCTCTCCGTACGGAGGTTCGGCTGCGCGCCACCAATCAATATTCCTCAGATTCGCAAGCCGAACCTGATGCCGTCATAGATGGCGGCGTGGATGTTGCGCGAGGCTACTGCATCGCCGATGCGGAAGAGCACGAAACCACTCTGCGGATTGCGCACCGGAAAGATGTCGCCGCCATTGACCAGTTTTTCGTAATCGATCGCGCCGGCGTTCTTCGACAGCGGCTTCAGCGCCAGGTAGAGATCGTCCAGCGGCAGCGTGCCGTGCTCGACCACCACCTGGTCGACGCGCCGCTCGCCGCGCCAGCCATCGGCGAAGTCGGAGGCGAGCTCGGCGATCAGCTGGTTGCCTTCGCGCCGCACCGAGCGCAGCCGTGTGTTGATGGTCACCGTGACACCCTTTTCCTGGAACGCGCGCATGTAGGGCACATGATTCATGCCGCCCATTTCCGGGGCGAAGAAGCGCTCTGGTGAAACCAGCTCCAGCCTGGCGCCGCTATTGGCGATCAGTTCGGCGGCACCCATGCCCTGATGGCCGCCATTGTCGTCATAGAGCAGCACGTTCTCGGCCGGCTTGACGCTGCCGGCCATGATATCCCAGCTCGAGGTGACGAGATCGTCGCCCGCCGTCAGAGGCGGGTTCTGCGGCAGCCCGCCGGTGGCGACCACCACCACGTCCGGCGACAGCGCCAGCACGTCGTCCGTCTCCGCCCATTTGTCGTAGCGGATCTCGACGCCCAGCCGGTCGAGTTCGGCCAGGCGCCAGTCGATGATGCCGATCAATTCCTTGCGGCGCGGGTTTTGCGTTGCCAGCCGCACCTGGCCGCCGGCCTGGCTCGATGCTTCCAGCACCGTCACCTGGTGCCCGCGCTCGGCGGCGACGCGCGCCGCCTCCAGCCCGCCGGCGCCGGCGCCGACGACGACCACCTTCCGCTTCGGTCCCTCGGTTTTCGGAATAATATGCGGGATATCAGCCTCGCGGCCCGTCGCCGCATTGTGGATGCACAGCGCCTCGCCGCCCTCATAGATGCGGTCGAGGCAATAGGTGGCGCCGACGCAAGGCCGGATCTCGTGCTCGCGGCCCTCCATCACTTTTTTGACGATATGCGGGTCGGCAATGTGGGCACGCGTCATGCCGACCATGTCGAGCTTGCCGGTGGCGATGGCGTGACGCGCGGTGGCGACGTCGGAAATCCGCGCCGCATGGAAGGTTGGGAATTTCGTCGCCGCTCTCACCTCCCCTGCGAAGTCGAGATGCGGTGACGAGCGCATGCCGGTCACCGGGATGACCTTGGTCAGCGCCGCATCGGTCTCGATCGAGCCACGGATGATGTTGAGGAAATCGACCTTGCCGGAGCCGGCCAGCCGCCTGGCGATTTCGACGCCCTCCTGTTTCGACAGGCCTTTCTCGAAATCCTCGTCGGCGACCATGCGGATGCCGACGACGAACTTTTCGCCGACCGCGGCACGCACTGCGTCGAGCACCATTCCGGTGAAGCGCAGCCGGTTGTCGAGCGAGCCGCCGAAATCGTCGTCGCGCTGGTTGGTAGCCGGCGACCAGAAACCGTCCATCAGATGGCCGTAGGCTTCGAACTCGATGCCGTCGAGGCCGGCAGCCTGGCAGCGCTGCGCGGCCGCCGCATAGTCGGCGACGATGCGCTCGATATCCCAGTCCTCGATAGTCTTGGGAAAGGCGCGATGGGCCGGTTCGCGCACCGGCGAAGCCGACAGGACGGGCAGCCAGTCGGCCTTGTTCCAACCGGTGCGGCGGCCAAGATGGGTGATCTGTATCATCACCTTGCAATCGTGCTCGTGGCAGGCATCGGTAAGCTCGGCGAGCCATGGCACGATGCGGTCGTCATAGACATGCAGATTGCCAAAAGCGGCCGGGCTGTCGCGCGAGACGATCGCCGAACCGGCGGTCATGGTCAGCGCCATGCCGCCCTTGGCCTTTTCGGCATGATAGAGCCGGTAGCGTTCCTTCGGCATGCCGTCCTCGGAATAGGCCGGCTCATGGCTGGTCGACATCACCCGGTTCTTCAGCGTCAGATGCTTGAGCCGACAGGGCTGGAGGAGCGGGTCGTTGCTAGTCATCGTCTTCCTGCTGTTTCAAATTGTGCTAATGAGCGGCAAATTTTTGTTTTTACGCATGTCGCTGTCCCAAAATCGCTGCGCAGTTTTGGGCGACATGCAGCAAGGAACCTGCTCATGACCGATACGAAAAACCTCACCCAGCTCGGCACCAACGTCGAGGCGCCACAGAGCCCTGAAGCGGCAGTCCTGGAAACCGTGCCGTTTTCGCGCGGCGACGGCCCGCCGGCCATCGTTCGCTTCACCTGCCCGGAATTCACTTCGCTCTGCCCGGTCACCGGCCAGCCGGACTTCGCCCATATCGTCATCGACTACGCACCCGATGCGCTGCTGGTGGAATCGAAGTCGCTCAAGCTGTTCATGACCTCGTTTCGCAACCATGGCGCCTTTCACGAAGAATGCACCGTCATGATCGGCCGCCGCATCATCGCCGCGACCAAGCCATTGTGGTTGCGCATCGGCGGCTACTGGTATCCGCGCGGCGGCATCCCGATCGACGTGTTCTGGCAAACCGGCGCGCCGCCGGAAGGTGTGTGGCTGCCCGACACCGGCGTCGCCCCCTATCGCGGGCGCGGCTGATCGGACGGAGCGGCTCACCTGATCCCGGTCCGGCACAGGTTGGTCTCCAGGAAAGGCATCACCGCGTCGCGGTACCGCTGTTGGTCATAGCGATAGAGATCAACATGCCGCGCGCCGTCGAACCAGATCAGCTTTGCGTCAGCGCGTGCCGCATCTTTCAACGCCAGTGTCTGGCTGCGAGCGACAAACGGATCCGAATTGCCTGCTAGCAGCAATATCGGCCGATCAATCGCGCCGATGCGATCGACCGGCCGGACATCATCTACCCCGAAGCCAAGGCGGAGCTGCATCTGCGCCAAGAGGATGGTCGCCTGTACGTCGCGCAACATAGGCAAGGGCGCTCGCAACGCCGTGGTTTCCAGCAAAGTCGCGTAGAGCTGCTCCAGGACATAGGCATCGGCATGCTCCTGCTGAGCGCCAAATACAAAAGCAGCCGCACCGAGCGACGAGCCGATGGCCGCCACCTTGCGACCGGCGAAGCGTTGCCGGGCAAAGGCGAGGATGCGGCTGGCGTCCTGCCGTTCGATGTGACCAAAGCCTCTGATATCGCCGCCGCTTTCGCCATGTCCCGACAGATCGAACAGCACGATCGAGTAGCCGCTTTCGAAAAGCAGCTTCGCTCTTGGAACCATGGCCAGCTTGTTTGAACCGCGTCCGTGTAACAGCACGATTGTTCCGCAACTGTCCCGCTGATCCGCCACCCAACCGGCAAGGTCGGGCGCGCCCTCCTGCTTCAGAACGATGCGCTCCACCGGTAACCCCACAGGCAGCGTGAAGCTTTGCTGAGGCACGCGGGCCACCGCGCGGCTTCCTGCCTCCCAGGTGACAGCGCAAGCCAGGACGCAAACCGCCGCGAATAAAGCAACCACGACAGGACCTCTTCTCATCGATCGGTCACATGCACTTCGCATCAGTTGAGCGGCAGCCGCCGGTAGCGGCTGGGGTTGTTCGGGTCGCTGAAATGGTGCATCGGCCCGTGTTCGGCAAAGTGCGCTGACCAGCGTTTCATTGCCGCCGGATCGAGTTCGACGCCCAGCCCGTCACCCTCCGGCACGCGCACCGTATTGCCCGTCTGGCGGAAAGGACCGTCCTTGATGACATCGCCGATCTGCCAGCGAAACAACGACTGCGATGCTTCGGTGATCCACGGTGTCGCCGCCACGACGTGCAGATAAGCCGATGTCATGATGCCGAGATCGTTCGAATAGCACCAGAACCCCTTGCCCATCGCCTCACAGGCGGCGATGAATTTCAGAGTTTTCGACAATCCGCCGAGTGCTGCGAAATTGCAGACGAAGTAATCCGGCGCACCGAGCGCGACTGCCCGTCTGAGATCCGGGATGTGCGTCGAGAACGGAATGCGCGAATGCTGGCGCAGCGCAGCCATCTCCTCGAAGGTCGCGACCGGATCCTCGTAGTTGCGGATGTTGAACGGCTCAATCTCGCGCAGCACCCAGCGCGCTGTGGTCAGCGACCACTGCATGTTGGAATCGAGTTTGATCTGCGCTTTATCGCCAAGCGCCTCGCGCAGCATGCGCACTGTCCTGATCTCGAGCTCGGGATCGCCCATGATCAGCTTGCCCTCGAAGATCGTCGAGCCGTGCTGTTCTCGCATGCCGAGACAGTAGTCGACGATCGCTTCGGCGGTCATCTCGCCGCCGGCTCCGCCTTGAGCGGGGCGAAAGGCGAAATATTCCGAAAACGGAATGTCCTTGCGCACCGCGCCGCCGAGCAGCTTGTAGAGCGGCATGCCGAAGACCTTGCCTCTTATATCCCACAGCGCCAGTTCGACGGCGCCGAACGCCACCGTGGCTGCATTCTCGCCGGTGTTGGCGGTAATCTGCCAGGGCGGCACGCAGCGCGCCTCGCAGTCGGCGATGTCGAGCGGATCGGCGCCAATCAGCGCCGGCGCGATCTCGGCCTTGATCACCTCGCCGAAATGCCACCATGGCGCCTCGCCCAGTCCGACCACGCCTTCGTCCGTCTCGACCTCGATGATCGATTTCGAGGCGCCGCCGTAGAGACCAGCCGTCCACCAGAACGGAGCATTGAGCGGGACGTTGACGTGGGTGACGCGGATGTTCGTGATCTTCATCGGTTCCGTTCTCACTCACACTGGTATTGGCTGAGCGCCCATTCGCCTGTCACCGAGAGCAGGTCCGATATCTTCCAGTCGCCGTCGATCTTTTTGAACTTCCATTCCAGCCGGTGCGGATTGCCGGAGACGACAAAAGCGACGACGACCTTGGCCTCGTCGCCCTTGACCGCTTCGATGGTCTTCAGGCTCTTGTCGATCTCCGCCTTTTCGTATTCGGAATTGTCGAGCGCCATGTTGGGATCGAGGCACTCGCCCTGCCCCGACTTCCGCAGCGCGTCGCTCTTGTCGAGCACCGACTTTGCCGGGTCGGTGAAATGGCCCCGCTGAGCCGGATCGACCTCGAGCCCGGCATGCTCGTAGAACGGCTTCACCACCGCAGTCGGCGAGCCCGGCTGCACGGGTGCGGCCGGCGCGTTTTCTGCCGGCGGCAACACTGCCGGCGGAGGTGCCGCACTGTCGGCCGGCGCGTTTGCGGGCGGCGCGCCGAACAGGCCCTGAGCGGCGGCGCTGCTCAATCCGGCCAGCAGGCACGCAGTCGCCAAAATCCAGGGATGGCAGCGAAGCACGGCGTCACTCCGGAGGCTGCCCGGCCAGGCATTCGAGCGCACTCAGCGTCCAGCCGCTGGTCTTCGAGGTAATGTCGGCGACCTTCCACTTGCCGTCGATCTTCTTCAATGACCAGACCATTTCGCGTTTGGAATCATCGCCTTCCGGAAAAAGGTTGAACGTCGCCGTCACCTCGGCGCTGTCGCCATCCAGCGTTTCGGCCAGCGTCAGCGTCTTGGCCACGGTCTTCTCGTCATAGTCCTGCGCATCGAGACCAGGGGCGAAGTCGATGCAGGGAACTTCATCCGGATGGTTCTTTGCCGCATTGTCGTTCAGCTCGAACAGTTTCGTCACCGGTACGGTGAAGCGGTCGCGATATTGCGCATCGGCCTCGAATTTGACCGACGGGACATAAAAGAACTTCACGGCGTTGGCAGCAGGGCCGGCAAACGCGGCCGCCGGCACAGCCATCGAAAGCGCGGCAACAAAAAGTGGCAGTTTCATGGGTGTCCCCGATTGTTCACTGACGGAAGCTATCAGTACCACGCATCTTGCCCGTCGGCTTTCTTGCGGTCCATGAAATCCTGCAACGCGTCCTCTGCTGGCAACTCAGGCGTTCAGCCAGACATTCTGGAGATCCATCTCGAAGGTTTGGTGGACACCGTAGTTCTTCACCTTCTCGTTCATGTGGCTGAACAGCTTCTGCCAAAACGGCTGAATGATGACGCCCGAATCCTGCAGGATCTGCTCGATGTCCTTCATGACCTCGCGGCGCTTTTCCACGTCGATGAGCGAAAGAGCCTGCTTGAGCTTGGCGTCGAAATCAGGGTTCGAGTAGCCGGTTTCGTTCCAGGCCTCGCCGGTGCGATAGCCGAGCGCCAACACCTGGACGCCAAGCGGGCGCATGTACCAGATGGTCATGGAATAGGGGTATTTCGTCCAGTCGTTCCAGAAGGTCGAACCCGGCAGCACGGTGCGCTTCACCTTGATCCCGGCATCGCGCAACTGGCCGGCAATAGCGTCGCCGGTGTTCTTTTGCCAATCGTCCTCGACGGTGATCAGTTCATGCTCGAAGTCGTCCTGCCCGGCATCGGCCATAAGCTTCTTGGCGCCCGCGGCGTCGCGTGTCTTCTTGGGCAGCGCGTAGTATTCCGGATGAATCGGGCTGACGTGGTGGTTTTCACCAACGGTGCCTCGCCCGGCGTAGCCAAGTTCGAGCACCGCTTTGTTGTCGACGGCCATCTGGAGGGCGTTGCGAACCCGCTTGTCGTCATAGGGCTTGTTCGTGATGTTGGTCCGGGCGACGAGCGTGGTCGCTGTGGCGACCTCCGATTTGACCAGCCCCATCTTGTCGAGAATGTCTATGAAGTCGGCCGGCGTCTCGAAATTGAGGTCGATTTCGCCGGAGTCGAATGCATTTATCGAGGCGTTGAAATCGGTTCCGTAGTCGATGAATTCGACGCCGTCGAGAAGCGCTTCACCGCCCCACCATTTGCCATTCTCACGACGCTTGACGACCGCTTTCTGGCCGACCGCATAAGACACCATTTCGAACGGCCCGGTGCCAATCGGCTTCTCGATCGGATTGGCGCCGTCGGCGTCGAAGTTGCGATGGACCACCAGCGCCGGATAGTCGGTGAAGTTCGGGATCAGCGAGATGTCCGGTTCGTTCAGCTTCAGCTTCACCGTGTTGTCGTCGACCTTGGTGATCGCCCCTTCCCTGGCCTTGCCGGTCTTTGCATCGATCAGCGCACCAACGCGCGCGGCCATCGAATTGCCGGCGGTAGCCTTCTCGCACCAGCGCGTCAGATTGTAGGCCACGTCATCGGCGTTGAAAGCATCGCCGTTGTTCCAGGTAATGCCCTTGCGCACATGCAGCACGTATTCGGTGGCGTCGTCGTTGACCTCCCAGCTTTCGAGCAGAACCGGCTCGAATGTGAACTGGCGGGTGTAGCGGACAAGCGGCTCGAGCCAGCAGCGTGAAATGTTCGCAAGTTCCACCCAGTCGTAGGTGCGCGGGTCCTTTTGCGCCTTCACCGACATCGAAACGTGCAGCGTTCCGCCTTTCTTCGGCTCTTCAGCCAAAGCCCGCTCCGGCACTGCAAGTCCAATCATGCCGTAGGCAAGGGCCGTCGATGCGCCGAAAGCGCTTGCCAGGGCCAGAAACTCCCGCCGGTCGACGCGACCGGCGCGCGCCTCGCTGGCCATTGCTTCGATGGCGCTCGGTACGCGATCGCCGTTGCTTCTGAAGAGTGTCATTTTTTCCTCCCTTATGGTTCGCATCGGGTCTTCGCCCCTGATCAACTAACGCTGTCCGGCAGTTTCTCCTCGCGCCGCGCAATCAAATCTTTGAGACCATCGGCGATGCCCTCATCGAGCTTCGGCTCCTCATAATCGGCGAGCATGTTGCGCGCTTTCTCGCGGCCGCGGGTGTCGTGGTCCTTTGCTCCTTCCGCCTTCCACTGTTCGAACGAATTGAAGTCCATGATGCTCGGTATGAAGAAGGCGGACTCGAAATGTTCAAGCGTGTGCTGGGTGCCGAGGAAATGGCCCTGCGGTCCGACCTCGCGGATAGCCGCCATAGCCTCCTTGAAATCGTCGAATGGCAGCCCGCCAGCATATTTGTACCAGCCGACAAGCTGCTCGCAGTCGGTGGCAAATTTCGAATAGCCGCAGGTCAGGCCGGCCTCGAGCCAACCGGCGGAGTGCCAGATGTAGTTGGCGCCGGCAAGGATGGCGGCATGCATCAGCATGTTCGCCTCGTAGCCCGCCTGGGCGTCGTTCAGCTTCGAGCCGACATGGAAACCGGACGTGCGCCACGGCAGACGATACTTCCGCGCCAGCGCGCCCATGAGATACATCATCTGGGCCGCCTCCGGCGTGCCGCCCATGGGAGCGCCGGTCTTCATGTCGACCGTCACCATGAACTGTCCGTAGATCTGCGGCGAACCCGGACGCAGGAGCTGTGTGAACGCGACGCCCGCCAGCGCTTCGGCATTGACCTGCGCGACCGCACCGACGGCAGAGGCCGAAGTCGAGGCGCCGCAAAGGGCGAAGGGGGCGAGGATCAGCGGCTGGTTGTGGCGCGCATAGACTTTCATCGCGTCCAGCATGGTGGCGTCCCACACCAGCGGCGAATTGCAGTTGGTGATCGACACCAGGACCGGGTTGTCGCGGACATAGTCCTCGCCGAACACGATGCCTGCCATCGCCATCGTGTCTTCGGCTCGATCCTTGGAGGTCACGATGCCCATGAACGGCTTGTCGGAGTGCTTCAGCGCCGAATGGATGATGTGGAGGTGACGTTTCGGCACCGCGATTTCCATCGGCTCGCAGATGATCGAGCTCGACGAATGCAGCGCCGGCGCCATGTAGGCGAGCTTGTGGAAATTGTTGAGGTCGGCGAGTGTGCCGTAGCGCCTGTTGTTGTCGAGGTCGCGCACGTAAGGCGCCCCGTACATCGGCACGAAGATGGAGTTGTTGCCACCCACACGTACGGAACGCTGGGGATTCCTCGCATTGAGCGTGAACTCCGACGGGACCTTCGAGATGAGCTCCATCAGCAGGGCGCGGTCGATCCGGACCCTTGTCTCCGAGACATCGGCGCCCGCCGCCTTCCACATTGCGATCGCCTCGTCGTCGCGGAACTCGCATCCCACTTCTTCGAGGATGGAGAGCGACTCCTGGTGGATCAGCTCAACCGCCTCGTCCGGAACCATCTGATAGACGGGAATCTGGCGGACCAGGGTTGGAAACGACGCTATGGGTGCGCCCCGCAGCGCCTTGCGCCCCAGGCGGCCACCGCTGCGGCGGTTGGTGTGTTCGCTCACTTCAACGGCCGGTGCGTTCATGAAGGCTCCATATTCCTGTTGGTGACCAATCTAGCCAGACAAAATGCGGCTGTGACGCTGGAAAATCCTGATCTCTTGTATAAGCTCAGCTTATGCGAAGCTTGCGCCACCTGCTGCCGTCGGCCGGCAGCCTGATCGTTTTCGAGGCCGCCGGGCGGCTGTCGAGCTTTACCGCCGCCGGGCGCGAGCTCGGCATGACGCAGGCTGCCGTCTCCTATGCGATCCGTGGGCTCGAAGAGCAGCTCGGCGCCAAACTCTTCCAGCGCCGCCACCGGCAAGTCAGCCTGACCGAGGCTGGCGACCGCTTCCATGCCGACGTCTCGCTCGGCCTGTCGCACATTCGCAAGTCGGCGGAGGATCTGCGCCAGATCGCCGTCGGCGCGCATGTGACGCTCGCGGCCTCGACCGCCTTCGCCTCGTTCTGGATGATGCCGCGCCTGCAGCAGTTTCGCGACGAATTGCCGGGCATCGACCTGCGCATCCAGACCGCCGACCGCGATCTCGACATCATCGCCGAGGACATCCCGCTCGGCGTCCGCGGCGGCGAGCCCAAGGAATGGCCGGATTATCATTCGCTGCCGCTGGCCGATGAGGTGATATTCCCCGTTGCCGGCGTTAGTTATGTGGCACGGTTCGGGCTGCCGGAGCGTGTCGCGGACCTTCAATCGCACCGCCTTATTCATCTTGAAGAGCCGTTTCGCGAGGCTGCGAGCTGGGACGAATGGTTCGCCTCGGCCGGTGTCGACATCGCCGATGCCGGGCGCGGCTTGCGCATCAACGACTATGCGCTGGTGATCCAGGCAGTCATGGAAGGGCAAGGCATCGCGCTCGGCTGGGGTCACCTCGCCGAGCGGCTGCTGGCATCAGGGCTGCTGGTGCGCGTCACCGGCCACACGATGACGACCGGCAAGGGCTTTCATGTCATCTGGTCGAAGAACCGCGAGCTCAGCGACAATGCCCGCAAGGTGCGGGACTGGCTGGCGGCGCAGGCGTGAGGCCGATAAATGCCCGGTCAAACCGTCACGACGATCTTGCCGAATTGCTCGTTCGATTCGAGATAGCGGTGCGCCTCGACGATCTGGTCGAACGGAAAGGTTCTGGCGATTGCCGGCTTCAGCGAACCCGAGCTCAGTCCGGCAAGGATGAACGCCTTGGCGGCCTGCAGCCGGACCGGATCGCGCACGATCTCATGGACGAGATAACCGCGCAGCGTCAGTGTCTTTGCCAGCACTGCAGGTAGCGGAAAGGGTGTCGGGTCGAGGCTCAAGCCGCCATATTCGATGAGAATGCCACCCGGTGCCATCGCTGCCGTCAGAGGCTTGAAAATCGGGCCGCCGACGGCATCGAACACCACGCGCACGCCGTCCGGGCCGGCGATTCGCTTCAGCCTAGCTTCCAGGTCCTCCTCTGCCGAGGCGATGACGTGGGCCGCGCCGAACTCAAGCAAAGCCCGCTTCTTGGCGGATGTCCGTGTGACCGCGATCGGGGTCGCGCCAATCATGTTGGCGATCTGGATCGCCGCAAGTCCGACGCTGCTCGAGGCCGCGGTAATGACAACAAAGTCCTCGCTTTGGAGGTTGGCAATGTCGATCAGCGCACCGTAGGCGGTGAGATATTGCATCCACGCGGCGGCGGCCTCTTCCCAACTCAGCGATGGCGGGTGCTTGACGACGAGCTCGGCGGGATATCTGGCAATCTCACCATAGGCAGGCCAGCGGACCATCGACAATGGCGGCACGATGCTGACGGCATCGCCAGGCGCAAACCCGTCCACGCCTTCGCCGACCATCTCGACGATACCCGCCGCCTCGAGCCCAAGACCGGAAGGCAACGGCGCGGTCTGGATGTAGGTCCCCGAACGCAGCAGCGCCTCGGCGCGGTTTATGCCCAACGCCTTGACGCGGATCTGAATCTCACCGCTCGCGGGCGCAGGCGTGTCAACATTCTCGATGCGCAGGACCTCGGGACCACCGAGCTCATGAAAGCGAACGACACGTGCCATCGGTCACAACTCCAAAATATTTGAACTGAATCAGCTATGCCAGCGCTCATCAGACGGATAAATAGCCGCTTGAGTAGATCAGCAGAAACTGTGGGTTTTGAATATGGATCGCCTTACGAGCATGGCCGTGTTCGTCAAAGCCGTCGACCTTGGCTCGTTCGCGGCCGCGGCGACGGCTCTCGATCTGTCCGGGCCGATGGTCGGCAAGCATGTCCGGTTTCTCGAGGAGCGCCTGAGCGTGCGCCTCATCAACCGGACCACGCGCCGCCAAAGCCTGACCGATTTCGGGCGCGCCTATTATGAACGCTGCCGGCTGGTGCTTGCCGAAGCGGAGGCCGCGGATGCACTCGCCGCCGACCAGCTTGCCGAACCGCGCGGAAAGCTGCGTGTCCTCATGCCGGTGCATTTCGGCCGGCGCTGCGTTGCCCCGATCCTGTTCGGGCTTGCGCAGCAATATCCGGCGCTGGAACTTAACCTATCGTTCAGCGATGCCATCGCCGATCTGGCAGAGGATGGCTGCGACCTTGCCATCCGAACGGGCGATCTGGAGGACCAGACCGGGGTGATGGCGCGTCGCATCGCGCGCCAGCACATGGTCGTCTGCGCGTCCCCGCCCTATCTCGACCGGCACGGCGAGCCACATGAAATAGATGACCTCGGCAGCCATCACGCGATCATCTACCGCCGTTCCGGGCGTGCCGTTCAGCCGTGGCTGTTTCCGCGCAATGGCCACCCCGCGATTGAGGTCAGGCCAGTCAGCAGATTGCGGCTCGACGACCTCGATGCCATCGCCGATGCCGCGGCCGCCGGCATGGGGCTCGCGTGGCTGCCATACTGGATGGTTCGCCAGCGCATCCAGGCGGGCGCACTTGTCCCGCTGTTGCCGGAACAATCCCGGTTTCTCTATGACGTTCATGCCCTGTGGTTGCAGACGCGTCATCTGCCGATGAAAGTCCGCCTTGCCGTCGATGCACTGTCGGCAGCGCTGCCCAAGCTCATGAGTTGAAGTGCACGGCCGCGGTCGGCTGCGTGGATTTCCTCAATTCCGCCCTCCCGCATCGATCACGAATCCGCCTATAGTGCCCCATGCCCATCCGCCAGCTTTCCGAAACGATGATCAACCAGATCGCCGCCGGCGAAGTCATCGAGCGTCCGGCAAGCGTGGTCAAGGAGCTGGTCGAAAACGCACTCGATGCCGGCGCTGCCAGAGTCGAGATCGTCACCGCCGGCGGCGGGCTGAACCTGATCCGCGTCAGCGACGACGGCTCGGGCATTCCGGAAAAGGAACTGGCGCTGGCGATTGCGCGCCATTGCACCTCCAAGCTCGCCGACGACATTCACGACATCCGCTCGCTCGGCTTTCGCGGCGAGGCCTTGCCGTCGATCGGCTCGGTGGCGCGGCTGTCGATCCGCTCGCGCACCGCGTCCAGTGAAAACGCCGCCGAGATCGGCATCGACGGCGGCCGCGTCTCCGCGGTCAGGCCGGCGGCGGCCAATCGCGGCACCACGGTCGAGGTGCGCGACCTGTTCTTCGCCACGCCCGCAAGGCTCAAGTTCATGAAGGGCGAGCGCGCCGAAAGCTCGGCCATCGGCGACGTGGTCAAGCGCATCGCCATCGCCTTTCCCGCCGTGCGCTTCACCCTGGCCGGGCCGGACCGCTCGACGCTGGAACTACCGGCGACCGACGACAGCCCGGAAGGCCGGCTGCGCCGGGTGGCGCAGGTGATGGGCGCCGACTTTTCCGACAATGCGATCGCCATCGACGCGATGCGGGACGGCGTGCATCTCGCCGGCCATGTCTCGGTCCCCTCCTTCACCCGCGCCAACGCGCTGCAGCAATACGCCTATGTCAACGGCCGCCCGGTGCGCGACAAACTGATCGCCGGCGCCATTCGCGGCGCCTTCGCCGACGTGCTGCCGCGCGACCGCCATGCCGTCACCGTGCTGTTCCTGACGCTCGATCCGGCGATCGTCGACGTCAACGTCCATCCGGCCAAGGCAGACGTGCGCTTCCGCGACCCGGGGCTGGTGCGCGGGCTGATCGTCGGCGCTATCCGCGAAGCGCTGGCCAATGCCGGCATCCGCGCCGCCACCACCGGGGCCGCCGGCATGATGGCGGCGTTCCGGCCAGGCGCCGCATCCTATGCGCATGGTGGCCCGGCCAACGGTCACCGCAGCTACGAGGCCGCCTATCGGGCATCGGGCTTTTCCGGGTTCGATCCTGCCCGTTCGCCGCAGCGGCCGCTCGATATGGGCGACGGGTTCGGCGAGGACGAGCAGGCGGCCTTCGACGCGGGGCCGCTGCACAGCGCCGATGCGCGCGCCGGGCAAAACGAAGCGGCGAAAACGCTGCTCGGCACGGCGCTGGGCGCGGCGCGCGCGCAAGTGCACGAGAATTATATCGTCGCCCAGACCAGGGATTCGCTTGTCATCGTCGACCAGCATGCGGCGCATGAGCGGCTGGTCTACGAGGCCTTGAAGAACGCCCTCCACTCACGCGCGGTGCCGTCGCAGATGCTGCTGTTGCCCGAGATTGTCGACCTGTCGGAAGAGGATGCCGAGCGGCTTGCCATACACTCCGAGACGCTGGCCCGCTTCGGCCTCGGCATCGAGCGCTTCGGCCCCGGTGCCGTCGCGGTGCGCGAGACGCCGTCGATGCTCGGCGAGACCAACGTCCAGCAGCTGGTGCGCGATCTCGCCGACGAGATCGCCGACAACGACACGGTCGACACGCTGAAGGAGCGGCTGGACAAAATAGCCGCGACCATGGCCTGCCACGGCTCGGTGCGTTCCGGCCGCCTGCTCAAACCGGAAGAGATGAACGCGCTGCTGCGCCAGATGGAGGCGACGCCGGGCTCCGGCACCTGCAACCATGGCCGCCCGACCTATATCGAGCTCAAGCTCGCGGATATCGAGAGGCTGTTTGGGAGGCGGTGAGAAGGTCGCAGGGCGCGGACCCCCACCCGGACCTTCGGTCCGACCTCCCCACAAAGGGGGAGGTTGGGAGATTAGCCGCGGGCGCCTCGCGAGGAGCTTACCCTCCCCCTTGTGGGGAGGGTCGCTGCGAAGCAGCGGGGTGGGGGTACGAAAAGAGCCGCTGTACAGCGGCTCTTTTCGAGTCAGGCACAGCCCCAAACCCTTTGCTCATCTCTTCAAATTCACCACGATGACGCCGCCTAGCGCCAGCGCGCCGCCGAAGATGCCAAGCAGCGTCGGCACCTCGCCCAGCCAAAAGAAGCCGATCAGCGTCGCCATCGGCGACACCAGATAGAGGAAGTTCGAGGCACGCGCCGCGGGCAGTCGGGAAAGTGCTGTTGCCCAGGCAGCGTAGGCGATGAGGCTGGGCACGATGCCGAGAAAGATGACCGCGCCGAGCCCGGCCGTATCGGCGACCGCCGCCTGCGCCAGACCGCTCGGCAGGAACGGCGACAGGCAGAGCGCGCCAAGCACCATGTTCGAGGCCGAGATCGTCAGCGGGTGGTGGCGACCAAACAGCGGCTTCTGGACGATGGTGTTGACGGCCGAGCACAGCGCCGAGCCGAGGACAAGCAGCGCACCGCTGTTGAAATGCAGCCCTTGCCCCTCGCCCATGGCGATGATCCCGATACCGGCGAAGGACAGGAATGTGCCGGCCCAGGCCAGGCCCGAGAAGCGTTCGCCGAGCAGCGCCATGGCCATGATGGCGGTGAAGATCGGGCTGACATTGATGATGAAGCCGGCCGCACCGGCCGAAACGGTCAGCTCGCCGAAATTGAGCATCACCGTGTAGAGCGCGACGAAGACGGCACCACCGAAGACAAAGCGCCAGAGTTCATCGAGCCTGGGCAGTGCCGGCCGCTTGACCGCGAGGAAGATCGCCGCCGGAACCGCGGCGATGGCAAAACGCAGCGCGCCAAGTTCCAGCGGCCCGAAAGCGGCAAGGCCGGCGCGGATCGCCGGAAAGGCGGAGGCCCAGCCGACCACCGTCAGCGCCACCGCGATGGCAGCCGTGGCATCCATGCGCTGTGTCGTATTCAACGTGCCGGTGTAAGCGCTCATCTGGGTGTCCTCGCGATCCAATGCCATGAAGTAGAGAAACGCTATTGCGGGTCGGTTGACAAACGAACAAATCGAGGATCACCTGTGACTATGGATCACAGCTTAGACCCGATGCTGCCGCTCGAAACGCTGCGCGCCTTCGACGCCGCGGCTCGGACCGGCAGCTTTTCGGCGGCGGCCGAGAAGCTCAACATCACCCATGGCGCCGTCAGCCGGCAGATCGCCAAGCTCGAGGGCTGGCTTGGGCTGAAAGTCTTCGATCGCGGCGCGCGCGGCGTCTCGCTGACCGTCGAAGGCAATCGCCTGCATCTGCGCACCACCGAAGCCTTTGCCCTGATCGCCAGCAATTCGGACCGTTGGGTCGAGCCGCGCGGCACGGCGGTGGTGCGGCTGACCTCGATCCCTTCGGTCAGCGGGCTGTGGCTGATGCCGCGCATGGCGGCGCTGGAGAACCACCCGTCCAAGCTGCGTATAGTGCTCGACGTCGACATCCGCCAGGGCGATCTTGCCGACGAGGGCATCGACCTGTCGATCCGCTGCGGGCGCGGTCGCATTCCGGGCCGGATCTCGGTGCAGCTTTTCGAAGAATATGTGTTCCCTGTCGCCTCGCCGGGACTGGCCAGGGAGATCGGCCGCGGAGATCCCGCCCGGCTGCTCGAATTTCCGGTGATCAATGATTCCGACGCTTCGGCTTGGCGCGCCTGGTTTGCGGCGCAGGAGATGGACTATCGGCCCCGGCCGCACGACCGCCGTTTCGAGGACTACAACCTCGTGCTCGACGCCGCCGCGCACGGGCTCGGCATTGCGCTGGCACGTCCGCCGTTGACGGTGGACCAATTGAAATCGGGCCGCATCGTCGCCGTAGACGAGCGCAGTGCGCTCAGCCCGATATCTTACTGGCTCGACCGGCCGCTGGGGCGCCCGCGCGCCGCCGCCGCCGAACTCGCCCGGCGCATCGCGGTCCAGGCAGGACTAGCAGCGGAGAAGATCGAAGAGTTCCTTGAGGTAGAGAGCTAGGAGCGGCGGACAAGCGCTGATCTCCCCCCTTGTGGGGGAGATGCCCGGCAGGGCAGAGAGGGGCGCGAAGGATCGCTAGCCTCGCTAACTTTAAGACCAGCCGAGAACAAGCTGAGGACGCAATCGCAATCGATTGAGAGGTCCGCGGGACAGCGCCCCCCTCTGTCCTGCCGGACATCTCCCCTACTAGGGGGGAGATTGGCCGTCATCAACGTCAAGCTTGACCTCGCCGCAATTTGTGGCGATGACATCGTCATGAATTTCGGCACCACCCCATGATGAACCGTTTCGAAGGACCCGGCGGCAAGGAAGCCCGCATCCGCTATCTCGACGGCGACTTCCAGGTGACCAGCCCCGGCGCCTTCGTGCGCTGCGCGGTGACCGGCGAGAGCATCCCGCTCGACGAGCTCAAATACTGGAGTGTCGCCAGGCAAGAACCCTATGTGAATGCCGCCGCCTCGCTGCGCCGCGAGATCGAAGCGCATCCGGAACTGCGCCGCCGACGCTAGTCCAGCGCAAATGGAAGTCGCCCCGTTGCGATCCTGCGCCCTCTGCCGCGGCGTCAGGCCGGCAACACCGAAACCTTAGAGGCTATCTTGAAATAAAAAACCCGCCTCAGGCTCGAGGGCGGGTCACCGGCGAATCATCACCATAGCTAAATTACTAGCATAGCTGCCGGCACAAAGCAAGAACAAAATACGTTCGACCGGCGGAAAGCTGCAAATTCCAGTCCCGCATTGCCTCGGTGCTCAAGCTTCTGGTCAGCCTTTAAGCCGGCGCTGCCGCCAGGCATCCAGCGTCTCGTCGATGATGCGTTGCGGCACATGGTCGAGCTCGAAGACGGTGTCGATCTCCAGCACATCGAGCCCGTCGAGGAATTCCGGCGGTGCTGCGCCGTGACGCAGGCGGGCAGCGTCCTTGGCGGTGGTAATGAGGCCAAGCCCGGCTTTACGTGCCGTCGCCGCCAATTCGGCAAGCTCGTCCTCGCCATAGAAATGATGGTCAGGAAACGATTTGGTCAGCGCAAGCTCGCCGCCGGCCTCGCGGACAGTGTCGAAAAACTTATCGGGATGACCGATGCCGGCGAACGCCAGGAAACGCCTGCCGGCCAGCGTCACCTTGCTGCTCGGGGCAGTGTGCGCCTCGAAGATCGGCCTGCCGGCGCGCGCTGCCTGGCGCACGACCGTGTCGGCCGCGGTGCCCTCGCCCATCTTCAGCAAGGCGCTGGTGAAGACCAGTTGGTCGACGATGTTTGCCCGCAGAGGCCCGCCGGGGATGACGCGGCCATTGCCGATGCCATGGCGCGCATCGACAACGACCAGCGCATAGTCGATGTGGATGCGCGCGCTCTGAAAACCGTCATCCATGATCAAGAAATCGCAGCCGAGCTTCTCCAGCAGAAGCCTGGCGCCGGCGGCCCGGTTCGGCGTCACCGCGACCGGCGCGTGTTCGGCCAGAAGCAGCGGCTCGTCGCCGACATGCTTGGCGGCGTCGTGGTGCGGATCGACTATATGCGGCTGCGCGAAGGAGCCGCCATGGCCGCGCGACAGGAAACCCGGATTGAGCTGCATGCGCCTGGCCTGCTCGGCCAGCGCGATCGCCACCGGCGTCTTGCCGGTGCCGCCGACGGTGAAGTTGCCGACGCAGAGCACCGGCGCCTCGACCTTTTCGCGCGGCGCGTGCCGCATGCGGCGACCGGCGACAAGCGCATAGACGGCGGAAAGCGGCGACAGCGCCGTGACCCGCCAGTCCGGCTCTTCCCACCAGAAGGGCGGCGCTTCCGAGGTCACGTCAGCGCCCGTTCGCGCCCTTCAGGCGCGACTTGACGACCAGCGGCTGGATATAGGGCTCGAGCGACCTGAGCGTATGCGCCAGCGCACCGCGCATCTCGTCGACCGTCGCCGCACCCGCCGCCATCATCTCATGGCGAGCCGCCTCGTTGGTCAAAAGGAAATTAACGGCGCCGGCCAGCATATCGCGGTCGCGCACCAGCTTGGCGCCGCCGCTATCGAGCAGGCGCTGATAGGCCTCGCGAAAATTCTGGACGTTGCGGCCGGCAAGCACCGCTGTCTCCAGCATGGCTGGTTCCAGCGGGTTCTGGCCGCCCTCGGAAGTCAGCGAACGGCCGACAAAGGCGATTTCCGTCAGCCTCAGATAAAGCCCCATCTCGCCGATCGTGTCGCCGAGCAGAATATCCGTGTCGGCGGTGATCCTGTCGCCCTTGCTGCGCTGCGCCAGCTTCAGGCCCATGCCGGAAATCTGGGCGGCCAGCTGCCCGGCGCGATCGGGATGGCGCGGCACGATGATCGTCAAAAGCCCGTGGTGGCGCTTGTGCAGCATGGCGTGAACTTCGGCGGCGACCGCTTCTTCGCCATCATGGGTCGAGGTCGCCGCCCAGGTCGGGCGACCGCCGATCTGGCGTTTCAGCGCCGCCAACGCCCGCTCGTCGGCCGGCGGCGGCGCGGTGTCGACCTTGAGATTGCCGGATACGGTGACCGGCCGGGCGCCGAGCGACAGGAAGCGCTCGCCATCGAGATCCGACTGGGCGACGACATGGGCAAGATTTTCGAACAATGCTTCGGCAATGTTGGCGCGCTTCTTCCAGGACTTGAAGGAGCGGTCGGACAGCCTGCCGTTGACCAGAACCTGCGGCACGCGGCGGGCGCCGAGTTCCAGGATGGTCATCGGCCAGATCTCCGATTCGGCGATGATCGCCAGGTCCGGCTGCCAATGGTCGAGGAAGCGGCTGACCGCCGGCTTGAGGTCGAGCGGCACATATTGGTGGATGATGCGGTCGCCCAGCCGTTCTTCGGCGACCTGCGCCGAGGTGACCGTGCCCGTCGTCAGCACGATGTTGACGCCGTAATCGAGAATGCTCTCGACCAGCGGCACGACGGCGATGGTCTCGCCGACGCTGGCTGCATGGATCCAGATCACCGGGCCTTCGGGACGCTGGCGTCCGGCGACGCCGTAGCGTTCACGCCGGCGAATGCGGTCCTCCTTGCCTCTGGAAGTGCGCCAGGCGACGTAAGGTCCGACCAGCGGGTAAGCGGCGGCCCCGGCGAAGCGGTAGGCCGTCAGGAAGGCGCGGGCCCAGCGCATACTCATTTCGAACCGTCCACAAGGCGATAGGCCTCGGCGGTCGCGGCATTGAGCGAGGCCGTGACCTCCTGGCGCTTGCGTTCCATTTCCGCGGCGTCGGCGTTGGCCGGCACGAAGACAGGCGTGCCGACGACAATCGAGGAGCGGCCGAAGGGCAAGTTGATCGTCGTCTTGTCCCAGCTGCCCTGGATCACCTTGCGGCGGCTGGTGGCTATCGCGGCAGGCAGGATCGGCCGGCCGGACAGCCGCGCCAGAAGGACGACGCCGAGCCCCGCATCGCGCGGCGTGCCGTGGGGAATATCAGCAATCATGGCGACATTCTTGCCGGTGGCGAGCGACTTTTTGAGGGCGATGAGCGCCTTGGCCCCGCCCTTGTCGAGATGCCTTGCGCTTTCGCGCCCGCCAGAGCCGCGCACCGCCTCGATGCCGAATTTCTCGACCATCAGCGCGTTGAGCTCGGCATCGGCGCTGCGCGATACCATGGCAACCAGCGGCCGTCCCTTGGGATAGTAGGCCGGGGTCAGCAGGTGCTGGCCGTGCCAGAGCGCGATGATGCCAGGCTCGAGCTGCGCATAGGCGCCGCCGGAAAACTTGGCCGATCCGTCGACCATGCGGTTGGTCAAGCGGACAAGGCGGACGAAATACGCAAACAGCGCGGCAAGCGCATTCTTGACGAATCGCGACTGCGCCAGCGGTTCGCGGATCTTGCGCCAGAACGTCTTCGGCTTGCGACGTCTGACCGCCGACCGCGGGGCTGATCGCTTGACCGCTTCATGGTTCATCGATGTCAACCGACAGCCTTGTTTTCGGGGTCGAGCAGGCGGTGCAGGTGAACGACGAAATAGCGCATATGGGCATTGTCGACGCTAGCTTGCGCCTTGGCCTTCCAGACGGCGTGCGCCGATTGATAGTCCGGATAGATGCCGACAATATCGAGCGCGTCGAGATCGCGGAATTCGGTGCCGCCCAGCTTCTTGAGTTCGCCGCCGAACACCAGGTGCAAAAGCTGTTTCTTTCCGTCTTCAGCGGCCATGTCGATCCTTCACATATCGTGAGTTTGGGACAGGTCTAGACCAAAGCCGCCGACTTTGGAACTATTGATAGTGGTCAATTGTCCAGGCCGGCGATGACGCCGGCGAGCACGGCGAGGAGTTCGCCGCTGCCGGCGGCGAGCGGTCCGTGACGGATCACTTCGCCGGCATAGAGCGGCGCGCGGCCATGCCGATCGAGCAAGGCGCCGCCTGCCTCGCGCAGGATGAGATCGGCCGCGGCGATGTCCCAGTCATGCGCGTTGGCCTTGACGAAGGTGGCATCGAGCTGGCCGCCGGCGATCATCGCCAGCCGGTAGGCGAGCGAAGGAATATAGAGCACGCGCTTCAGCCGTTTGTGCCATTTCGCCGGCATCAGGTCGATCATCGCCTGCGGTCCGGCGATTTCGGCCGTTTCCGACGGCGGACGCACGCTGATGCGCCTGCCATTCAGGAACGCGCCCTCGCCCGGCAGCGCCCAATAGATTTCGCCCTTCGCCGGGCAGTCGAGCACGCCGGCAAGCGTTCGGCCGTTCTCGACCACAGCGACGCTGACGCACCATGTGGGCAGCCCTTCGAGGAAGCCGCGCGTGCCGTCGATCGGATCGACGACGAAGGTGCGGCGCGCGACAAGCCTTACCGGGTCGTCGACGGTTTCCTCCGACAGCCAGCCATAATCCGGCCGGGCCGCCAGCAAGGTCTCGCGCAGATATTTGTCGGCGGCGTGATCGGCTTCGCTGACCGGCGAGGTGCCGCCCTTCATCCACACTTGCGGATTGTTGTTGAAGTACTGCATGGCGATGAGCCCCGCCTCGCGGGCGGCATCGCGCAACAGCTGCAGGTCTTCAGTAGCGCCGGCCGAGACGGCCGGGTCAAGCTCCGGCAAGGGTCATTCCTTCGATCAAAAGCGTGGGCGCGGCAGTGCCGAAATTGCGGTCGAGATCGCTCGCCGGAACCATGTTGAGGAACATCGTCTTCAGATTGGAGGCGATGGTCACCTCGGCGACGGGATAGGCCAGCTCGCCATTTTCGATCCAGAAGCCGGAAGCGCCGCGGCTATATTCGCCCGTCACCATGTCGACGCCCTGGCCGAACACTTCGGTGACGTAGAAGCCGGTCTTGAGCGACTTGATCAGCTCTTCCGGCGTATTTTCCCCGGGCTCGATGGCGAGATTGGTCGACGACGGCGAGACCGACGAGCCGCTGCGCGAGCCGCGCCCATTGGTGACGAGGCCGAGTTCCCGAGCCGCCGAAGTCGACAGGAACCAGTGGTTGAGCACGCCCTTGTCGACCATGAACAGTTTTTCGCCCTCGACGCCTTCGCCGTCGAACGGGCGCGAGGCCTGTCCACGGCGCCGGAGCGGCTCGTCGGTGACGGTGATTGCGGCCGAAGCCACCTTCTTGCCCATCATGTCGCGGAGAAAGCTGGTCTTGCGCGCGACCGCGGCGCCATTGATGGCACCGGCAAGGTGGCCGGCAATGCCGCGCGCCACACGCGGATCGAACACCACGTCGACAGGCCCGGTCGCCGCCTTGCGCGCGCCGATGCGGCGGACAGCGCGCTCACCGGCCTTGCGGCCGATGTCTTCCGGCGCGTCGAGATCGGAAAAATGCTGGCGCGAGGAGAATTCGTAGTCGCGCTCCATGCCGGTGCCCTCGCCGGCGATCACGCTGGTCGAGCGTGAAAAACGCGAGGCGACGTAATGGCCGACGAAGCCGTGAGAGATGGCGAGCACCAGGCCGCCGAGCCCGGCACTGGCGCCACTGCCGGCCGAATTGGTGACGCCCTTGACGGCAAGCGCCGCCGCTTCGGCGGCAAGCGCTGCTTCCTTCAACTGGTCTGCCGACACCTCGGTGGCGTCGAACAGATCGAGGTCGCGCGGTTTCTTGACCAGCAAGGCCGGGTCGGCGAGGCCCTGATAGGGATCCTCGGGGGACACCTTGGCCATGGCGACCGCGCGCTCGGCCAGCATATTGGGGTCGGATGCCGCCGTTGCCGAAACGCTCGCTACCCGCTTGCCGACGAAGACGCGCAGCGAGACGTCCTCGCTCTCGGACGCCTCTGTGCCTTCGACCTTGCCAAGCCGCACCGACACGCCGGTCGAGCGGCCGCGCACCGCAACGGCATCGGCGGCATCGGCGCCGGCCCGTTTGGCAGCCTCGACCAGGGCCGCGACGCGATCGGTCAGTTTCGCTGCGTCGAGCGTATCGGTCATGCGCATGATCCTGTTATTTCCGGCCGGCTGAAGGGCAGCCGCTGCTGCACCATCTATTGTCCCGATGCCGCTTCTGCAATGGCGAAGCGGGCAAACCGGGTGCATTAAGCGCCCAAACAGGACCGCAGGCCGCAGGCGGATGAACGGCGAGCGAGATCGACAATCCCTCAGGAAGCGGCCACCGGCGTCCAGATCACGTCGTCGATCCTGAGCGCGCCGGTGGCGAGCATCACCAGCCGGTCGAAGCCGAGCGCGGCGCCGCTCGCCTGCGGCATGATGGCGAGCGCGGCGAGGAAATCCTCGTCGATCGGGTAGCGTTCGCCATAGACGCGCTGCTTCTCATCCATTTCGGCGGCAAAGCGCCGGCGCTGCTCGGCCGGATCGGTCAATTCGCCAAAGGCGTTGGCGAGCTCGACGCCGCAGCAATAGAGCTCGAAGCGCTCGGCGGTGCGCGGATCGTCGGCGCTCGGCCGGGCCAATGCCGCCTCCGAGATCGGATATCCGAAAAGAATGGTGTTGCGCCCCTGCCCCAGCGCCGGCTCGATTTTTTCGACCATCACCCGGCTGAACAGGTCGGCCCAATTGTCATCGGGCGCGGTCCGCAATCCGGCCTGGACCAGGGCGGCATGCAACCCCGCGCGGTCGGTGCTGCCATCGGCTGCAACCGTCGCCAGCAGATCGATGCCGGCATGGCGCATGAAAGCTTCGGCGACGCTCAACCGTTCCGGCTCGGCGAACGGATCGGCTTCACGGCCGCGGAAGCTAAAACGCTTCGCTCCGGCCCGTTCGGCCGCCAGCGCTACGAGCTCGGCGCAGTCGCGCATCAGGCTCTCATAGGTCTCGCCGACGCGGTACCATTCGAGCATGGTGAACTCAGGATGGTGCAAGGGGCCGCGCTCGCGGTTGCGCCAGACAGCCCCGAGGCTGAAGATGCGCTCCTCGCCGGCGGCAAGCAGCTTCTTGCAGGCGAATTCCGGCGACGTGTGGAGGTAGAGCGGCTGGCGCTGCCCGTCCGGCCCGATCGCCTCGGTGGCAAAGGCCGACAGGTGCGCTTCATTGCCGGGCGAGACCTGCAGGGCCGATGTCTCCACCTCGACGAAGTCGCGGCGGGCGAACCAGTCGCGCATCCCGGCGGCAATGGCATTGCGCAGGATCAGCCGCGGCCGGCGGTCGGCGTGGACATGCGGCGTCCACCACGGCGAGGCGGCGGTCATCGGCTTCAGGGGAATTGCACAGAGGGCTGGCGATTGCGGCCAAGATGCGCTAGGCCGCACGCAACGGCCTCTCCAGCCGATTTGCGCCAACAAATTTTATCAGGATGGAAACCCGTGAAGGTCATCGCCAGCTCCTTACGCAAAGGCAACGTCGTCGAAAAGGACGGCAAGCTTTATGTGATCCTCTTTGCCGAAAACATTCATCCTGGCAAGGGTACGCCGGTCACCCAGCTCGACATGCGGCGTATCTCCGACGGGGTAAAGGTTTCCGAGCGTTACCGCACCACCGAGCAGGTCGAGCGCGCCTATGTCGAGGAGCGCGAGCACACGTTCCTCTACCGTGACGGCGAAGGCTTTCACTTCATGAATCCGGAGAGCTACGACCAGGTCGCGGTGCCGGAAAGCGTGATCGGCGACATGGCGCCCTATCTGGTGGAAGGCATGCCGGTGCAGATCTCGCAATACAACAACATCGCCATCTCGCTGGTACTGCCGCAGCGCGCCACTTTCGAGGTGGTCGAGACCGAGCCGGTGACCAAGGGCCAGACGGCGTCCTCGTCCTACAAGCCGGCAACGCTGTCCAACGGCGTGCGTACCCTGGTGCCGCCACACATCAGCGCCGGCACCCGCGTGGTGGTGATGACGGCCGATGGCGCCTATGTCGAGCGCGCGAAGGATTGAGGCGCGAAGTCTGACACGCCTCGCCGAAAGCGTCGCGGCGGCCGGTCATCGTCTACCGCTTTGTGCCAGGGGCTTTCGAGCATTGGGACGCTGCACGCAGACCGAAGCGTCAACGCCCTGCCAGTTCTTTCCTATTGTACGACGCCAGCGGGCAATCTCTGAGCCTCGAGCAACGCCGACCGTCCCTTTCGCCAGATGCCAGGTGGAATGCCGACGAACTTTTTGAAGGCGCGATTGAAGGCGGCTTCCGACTCGTAGCCGACCTCGGCACCCGCTTGCGCGATGCTCATTTCGGGCCGTTCGAGCAAGCGTCCTGCCAGTTGCAGACGCCAGCGAGCAAGATAATGCATGGGGGAGACCTCGACATAGTGGGTAAAGCGGCTCGCAAACGCCGTGCGCGAGAGCCCTACTTCGCGGGCGAGCCGGTCCAATGTCCATTCCTCCCTTGGGCGAGCGTGGATGAGCCGGAGCGCCTCGCCGACGTGTGGATCCCGTAGGCCTGACAGCCAGCCGCGCGAATCGTCGGGGAGGGTCTCGAGATGGCGGCGGATTATCTCGACAAACATCAGCTCGCTCAGCTTGGCGAGTATCGTTTCACAGCCCGCCCGCCCACTGCCACCTTCGGCCAGCGCCAGCCGAAAAAGGTCGATAACCCAACTGCTTCCATCGGCGGGCTTGCGGGCACACAGGATGGCCGGCAATGCGGCCAGGAGAGGATTGAAGGGACGTGCATCGCAGCCAAGATACCCGCAAATGAACCGGGTCCGCTCGTCTCCGCCGCCACCATGGATCACCGCGAACGGCAGGCTCTCGTCTATCGGCCGATAATACATCGCCATATTGGGTTCGCCCCGCGCCCCCGGCGAGGAGCTCAACACGTTCGGAACACCACCGGGGAAGACAACGACATCACCGGCGTTCACGAGCACCGGCGGCACCGAATCGTCTCCCAGCGCGGCCCAGCACGAGCCCGACATCACGGCATGAAAAGAAATGATGTGCTCTGCCTCCGGCATGACGGCGGCGGCAATGTCGGCCGTGCCCGGCGACTCGCCAACCCAGGGAGAGCTGGCGTCGACGTCGAAATAGATCGCACCGGTGAGGCGAACGGCTCGGAGCACATCGGAAAGGACATCCATGCACTGCACCTCCGGAAACGATCGGCTACTCCCTTTGACAACGAGTTTTTCGGTCAGGCATCGAACTATCCGGCAATATGGCCGCCCGGGCAACCATCCATCTGGTCTAATCCTACTCTGAACGATCGGGCAACAGAAATGGACGATGTGACATTTGCGGGAACAGCGGACGAGACTAGCGTTTCATCGACCGGCCGACAGGTCCAATAATAGGGAGGAATGTCATGAACGATGAAGACATCACCAAATTCGCAGCAAGCCTGCGAGGCGAAGTCATCCGCGCCGGCGACGCCCGCTATGACGAGGCCCGCAAGCTCTACAACGGCATGATCGACAAGCGGCCGCTGATCATCGCCCGCTGTGTCGACGTCGCCGACGTAATCACAGCGGTGAATTTCGGCCGCGACAACAATTTGCTGGTTGCGGTACGTGGCGGCGGCCATAACGGACCAGGATTGGGGAGCTGCGACGACGGTCTGGTGATCGACCTGTCGGCGATGAACGGCGTGCGCGTCGATCCGGATGCCCGCACGGCGCGAGTAGGCCCGGGCTGTACTCAGGGCGACCTCGACCATGCCACCCATGCCTTTGGCCTGGCCGTACCGGCGGGCATCATCTCGACCACCGGGGTCGCCGGACTGACGCTGAGCGGCGGCCATGGCTATCTGACGCGCAAATATGGCCTGACCATCGACAATCTGATCGAGGCCGATGTCGTGCTTGCCGATGGAAGCTTCGTCACCGCCAGCAAGGAGCGGAACCCCAACCTGTTCTGGGCGCTTCGCGGCGGCGGCGGCAATTTCGGCATCGTCACCAGCTTTGTGTTCAAGCTCCACCAGGTCAGCATGGTCTTTGCGGGGCCGATCGCATGGGATCAGCGCCACGCCCGCACCATCATGCAGCATTATCGCGAGTTCCTGCCGAACGCGCCCGAAGAACTCGGGATCTTTCTCGGGCTCAAGACCGTCCTCTCGAGCGCACCCTTCCCTGAAGAGTTTTGGGGAAAGCGGATGTGTCTGCTGATGTGCTGCTACAACGGCCCGGAGGAAAAGGGCAGAGAGGCGCTGGCCCCGCTGCTCGATGCGCTGCCCGCGCCCTGGTTCAACTGGATGGGAACGATGCCCTATCCCGCGGTGCAGAGCATGTTCGATGGGCTCTACCCAAAGGGAATGCAGTGGTACTGGCGGGGCGATTTCGTCAAGACGCTGTCCGACGAGGCGATCGACGCCCATCTCAAGCAGGCGGCGAAGACGCCGAGCGAGCTATCGCTCATGCACCTCTACCCGATCGATGGTGCGGTCCATCGCGTCGGCAAAGACGAGACACCCTGGAATTACCGTGATGCGACCTGGTCGATGGTCATCGCCGGGATCGATCCGGACCCACAGAAAGCGGGGCCGGTGACGCGCTGGACCAAGGCCTACTGGGAGGCCGTGCATCCGTTCGATCTGGGCGGCGCCTACCTGAACTTCATGATGGATGACGAGGGCGATGCAAGGCTCAAGGCGGCTTATGGCGACAACTATGAGCGCCTGGCTACGCTGAAGAAGAAATACGACCCGAACAACCTCTTCCGGGTGAACCAAAACATTCGACCGGCTGCTTGACGGCGGTGGCGGCCGGCCAGATCAGCCTCCGCACTGAAGCGCGTCGCGCTGAAATGGGTTCAGTCGACGCGCTTAAGCCCGCTGGGTATTTCGTCGAATCCAGTCAAGCTGTTGTACATGACAGTTCGGATGCTGATCCGCGCCGGTGTACTCGGCCCTTGAGAATCCTCCAGCCTTCGGCAACATGGCGGCAAGGCTGAGAGCATGAGGATGAGCAAGGTCATTTCCGCCGCATCACGGCGTTCGCCGCGCAAGACACCGATGGCGCTGACCGAGGCGCTGGTCGCCCGCACCTTGCGTGCGGTCGAGGATGCCGGGCCGACGCCGGGCATGGTCTACATGACCGATGCCGATTACGCGCGCATTCGCGACGAGGTGCTGGCCGGCGCGCCGGGCGGGCCGGTGAAGCTGTTCGCCTATGGCTCGCTGCTGTGGAAGCCGGCCGGCGAGGTCAGGGGTGGCGAACGGGCCGTGGCGACGGGCTGGCATCGTTCGTTCTGTTTTACGGTGCAGCGCTTCAGGGGCACCATCGAGCAGCCCGGCCTGATGATGGCCCTCGACCGCGGCGGCCAGTGTCAGGGCATGGTATTCGAGATCGCCGAGCCAGTGGGGGCCAATCTCGAAACGTTGCTGCGACGTGAGATGACCATCCTGCCGGCCGTCAACGTGCCGCGCTGGCTGCAGGTCAGGACGGGCGACGGCACGGGCCAAGCGCTTGGTTTCGTTGTCGATCCCGCCAATCCGCGCTATGCCGGCAAGCTCGAAAAGCGAGCGATAGCGGCGACCCTGGCCACGGCCGTCGGCCATTGGGGTTCGGGCGCCGAATATCTGTTCGAGACCATTCGCCATCTCGACGCCTGCGGCATCCGCGACCGCAATCTCTGGCAGTTGCAGGAACTTGTGGCCGAGGAGATCGGTCGGGCGCTGCGATCGGGCTTCATTCGTCCCTGAGCCAGACCAGCATCTCGCCGGGGTCGCGGTTGTCCCAGGCGAAATACGGCACGGCGGTGATTTTCGCGTCCTCGACCGCCGGCGGTTCGGTGCGGTAGAGCCCCTCTTCCCAGTTTTCGAAAGCCTCCTTTTTGGCAATCGCCGAAAGTGTCACGACGCCGCCCAGAAGGTTCGGCTGCTGATGCGCCTCGATGTCGGCCGTGCGCGGCAGAGCGATGCGGTGCAGCTGGCTGGAATTGTCGGTCTCCTCGACGCAATAGATCAGCGGGCCGCGCGCCAGTGCGACACGGCCGATATCCTGCCGCACCTGCGGATTGGCGTAGAGGCGGTCGACGGCCATTTCGAGGTCGAGCTCGACCCGGTCGCCCTTGCGCCATTCGCGGCGGATCGCGGCATAGCCGTCGCTGCTGATGGCAGCCAGATCGACATCGGCGCCGTTGACCTTGAGCGCTGCCTTGCGGCACCAGGCCGGCAAGCGCAGGTGCAAAGTGAACTCGGTCGGAGCTTCCGGTTCGACAGAGATCGAGACCGCGCCGTCCCATGGATAGTTACTGGTCTGGGTGAGCTCTATTTGCCGGTCCGCGATATCGAAACGAGCCGTGCCGTTTCCATAGAGATGGACGGCGAGTGCGTCGTCCGACAGGCCGTAGAAATAGCTGCCGATCGAGGCGACCATGCGCCCGACATTGGGCGGGCAGCACGGGCAGCGGTGCCATTTCCAGCGGTGGTGGGCGCCGCGGCTTTCGAGCGGATTTTCGTAGAAGAACAGCGAGCCGTCGAGCGACAGGCCGGAGATCGAGCCGTTGTAGAGCGCCCGCTCCATGATGTCGGCGTAGCGCGCATTGGGGCCCATGCCGAGCATGCGGCTAGCCCAGAACACGAGGCCGACCGAAGCACAGGTTTCGGCATAGGCGGTGTCGTTGGGCAGGTCGTAATCGGCGGTGAAACCCTCATTGTGCGAGGACGGCCCGAGGCCGCCGGTGACGTAGAGGTTCTTGGTCATGAGGTCGTCCCACAGCCGGTCGAGCGCCACCCGCAGCGTGTCGTCGCCATATTCGGTGGCGATGTCGGCCGTGCCCGAATAGAGATACATCGCCCTCACAGCGTGGCCGACGACCTTGTCCTGTTCGCGTACCGGTCTGTGCGACTGGTTGTATTCGTAGGTCTTGAAATGATACGCCTTGGGGTCGGCGCCGCGGGCGCGCGCCTCCTCGTCGAAATAATGCGGCTGCTGTCCCCGCTGATCGATGAAATATTTGGCAAGCTCCATGTATTTGCGCTCGCCCGTCACCCGTGCCAGCTTGACCAGCGCCAGCTCGATCTCCTCATGGCCGCAATAGCCCTTCTTCTTGCCGGGCTCGGGACCGAACGTCTCGGCGATGTGATCGACATAGCGGCACATGATGTCGAGCAGCTTGCGTTTTCCCGTGGCCTGGTAATAGGCGACCGCGCCTTCGATCAGGTGTCCGGCGCAATAGAGCTCGTGGCAATCGCGCAGATTGGTCCAGCGCAGGCCGGGCTGGATGCGCTGGTACCAGCTCGACAGATAGCCGTCGGGCTGCTGCAGCTTGCCGTACATGTCGATGACGGCGTCGATCTTCTTCTCCAGCTCGTCGTTGCGGCGGCGGTAGAGCGAATAGGCGGCGGTCTCGATGGTCTTGCCCCAATCCGAGTCCCAGAACATCTGCGTCGTCACCGTCGATCCGGTGAACTCGTTGCCGGCGGTGGCCGCCTCGTCCGGCGAGGGTGAGTGGAACGGAATGACGACGCCGGGCGACGGCCGGTCGGGGTCGATCTGCTCCAGCATGCGCGCCTCGACGCAGCGGTCATAGAGGATGCCGGCGGTCTTTGCGGCGACGGCATCGACGCGGTCGCCCCAGAAGCCGCGCACATCGACCTGCGGCACGGGCAGCGGGCGGAAGGCGAGTTTCGGCTTGGCGCCCTGACTGGCGGATTGCGATGCGGTCATCAATTTACTCCGGTTCGGTTCGATTGGTCACTTCACGGCCCCTGCCATCAGGCCGCGGATGTAGAAGCGCTGCAGCAAAAGGAAGAGCACCAGGCACGGCACCATCATCACGGTGACGCCGGCCTGCACGGCGCCCCAGTCGATCGCGCCGAAGCGGCCGGACTGCAGCGCGGTCATCATGATCGGCAGCGTGAATTTCGACTGGTCTGTCATCAGCACCAGCGCCGCCAGAAACTCGTTCCAGGCGCCGAGGAAGGCGAACAGCGCGATGGTGACGATGCCCGGCCAGACCAGCGGCAGCATGACCCTGAGCAGCATTGTGACGTTGTTGGCGCCGTCCATGCGCGCGGCCTCCTCGATCTCGCGCGGCACCGCGTCGAAGGCGTTGCGCATCATGAAGATCGAGAACGGCAGCTGCAGCGTGACGTAGACGCAGACCAGCCCGGTCAGCGTGTTGTGCAGGCCGATTTTTGTCAGCACCAGGAAGATCGGCGTCAGGATCGACTGGAACGGGATCATGATTGTCGACAGGATGACGACGAACAGCAGGTTCTTCAGCGGAAAGCGGAAGCGCGAGAAACCGTAGCCGGCGAGCACGCTGACGATCACCGACAGCACCACGGTCATGACCGAGACGTAGATGCTGTTTTGCGCCGGCAGCCACAGGCCGTCGCCGAAGGTGTTGAGCGTGGCGTAGTTCTCGAGCGAGATGCCGCTGGTCGGCCAGGGCGGCAGCGGCGGCTGGCGCGCCTCCTGCGCCGGCTTGAAGGCCGAAAGCACCGTCCAGGCGATCGGCGCCAGGAACAGTATGGATGCGATGATGCCGGTCGAGTGCTCGGCAATCTGCATGCCGATGCGGCGTTTGCGGCTGCGGGCCTGTGCCATCAGTCGACCCCTTCCGGATTGCGCAGCAGCCGCAGCTGGATAAGGCTGAGCGCCACCAGGATGACCAGCAGGACCATCGAAAGTGCTGCGCCATAGCCGAGCTTGAACGACACGAAGGACTGGTTGAAGATCCAGTAGACGGCGGTCAGCGTCTGGTTGCGGCCCGCCGCGCAGAATGATGTAGAACTGGTCGAAGGCCAGGATCGAGCCGGCAACCGACAGGATCAGCGCCAGCGCCAGCGTGCGGCGCATCAAGGGCAAGGTAATCGCCCGGAACCGCGCGAATGGCCCTGCCCCGTCGATCATCGCCGCCTCCTGCAGGTCCGGCGGGATCGACTGCAGGCCGGTCATCAGGATGATCATGGTGAAGCCCGCCACCTTCCACACCACCATGGCGATGATCGACCAGAAGGCCGGCTGGAAGGTCGCCAGCAGGTTGAATTTCTTCTCGGTCAGGCCGAGCTCGAAAGCGGCCGGGCTGAACAGGCCGGAATCGACATTGAGCAGCCACGACCACAAAAGGCTCGCCGAGGCGAAGCCGATAACCGCCGGCATGAAGAAGGACGTGCGGTAGAAGCCGGTCAGCTGCCGCGGCCTTTCGATGAACAGCGCCAGCGGAAAGGCGACGGCGAAGATCGCGATCGTCACCACCACCGTGTAATAGCCGGTGAACTTCAGCGCGTTCCAGAAACGGGTATCGCGCAGGATCGCCCAGTAATTGTCGAGCCCGATGAAGCTGTGCGCGCCCATCAGCGGCCAGTTGTGCAGCGACATCCAGGCGGTCATGCAAAGCGGCACGATGAAGAAGACCACGACAAGGGCGACGGCCGGCGCGACATAGAGCAAGCCGATCCACTGCCGGCGGCCGGCGCCGACCAGTTTGTATGCGCGCGCTGGCGCGGAGATTGCTGTGATGGTGGTCATGCCGTGGTCTTCCGTTAGCGCTACGTCCCCCTCCCCCTTGAGGGGAGGGTCCGGCCGAAGGCCGGGGGTGGGGTCCTCCGCGAAGCGCGCCGACATCAAAAGAGCGTCGAGCACTGCCGCGATGACCCCACCCGGACCTGCGGTCCGACCTCCCCTCAAGGGGGAGGTTAAGGGGCTGCGGGGGTGGGGTCTTGTGCGAAGTGCGCCGACAGAAACGTCGAGCACTGCCGCAACGACCCCACCCGGACCTTCGGTCCGACCTCCCCTCGAGGGGGAGGTGGAGCCGGCGCTTTACTTCTGCGGCGCCGAATCGATGATCGACTGCATGGTTTCCTGCGCATTGGCGATGGCGCCGTCGACGTCCTCGCCGAAGAAGACCTCGTTCATCATCTGGTTCCACGGACCGTTGGCCGAGTTGATCAGGTCGTTGAACACCACCGAATAGGGCGTGCGGCCCTTGGCCATGGCTTCGGCGGCGACCTTGTAGCGCGGATCGAGGTCTTTCAGCGCCTCATTGGCGATGTCGCCGCGCACCGGCAGGCTGCCGTATTTCGCCAAAATGGTCTGGCCCTCGAGCGAATAGGCGAAGTCGAGGAACTCCTTCACCACCGCGACCTTGGTGGTGCCCTTGGTGACGACGAAATTGTCGCCGCCGGCAAACGACGACCAGCCGCCATCCTTGCCGGGCAGGAAGGTGATGCCGTAGTCGATGTCGGGATATTGCGTGTTGAGCGCGCCGATGGCGAAGGCGCCGGACGGCGAGATGCCGATATTGCCGGTGGCGAAGGCGGCAAAGAAGTTGGAGCCGGTGTCGGTCTGCGCGCCTGAAGGCACCAGATCCTTCTTGACCATCGAACGGTAGAGGTCGATGGCGCCGCGTATCTGCGGCGTGTCCAGCGTCGCCTTGGAGCCGTCCTCGGTGAGGATATCGCCGCCCGAGGCCCAGATCAGCGGCGTGAAGGTGAAGATGTTGCAGCCACCGCAATTGCCGGAGAAGTAGAAGCCCTTGATATCGCCGCCGAGCGCGTTGACCTTTTCGGCATCGGCTTCGATCTCGGCCCAGTTGGTCGGGCCCTTTTCCGGGTCGAGGCCAGCCTGCTTGAACAGCTTCTTGTTCCAGATCAGCACTGAAGAGTCTGCCGAGAACGGCAGCCCGTAGATGCGGCCCTTATAGGTGCCGGTCTTGACATGCGCCGGCGACAGGCTGGCGAAATAAGGCAGCGATTTCGCCCAGTCGGTAATGTCTTCCAGCTGGCCGGCGGCGGCGAAGGAGGGCGTGTAGATCAGGTCGAGCGACAGCGCGTCGGGTGCCGTGCCGCCGGCAGCGGCCGCGCCGTATTTCGGGATGATTTCGGCGTTGGGGATGATATCCAGCTTGATCTGGTTCTGATGCCCCTTGTTGAAGGCATCGACGACGCGCGGCATGAAGTTCGAGCCGTCGGCGCGCACCCAGATATTGGCGGTGTCGGCGGCGGCCGAGCCGACTGTCGCCAGCGTGCCGAAAATGCTCGCGGCGATGGCGAGCCCAGTAATGGTGGTTCTCATGCTTCTCCTCCACATGGTTCTAATTTAGCCGCGCCCCCAAGGGGTGACTATCGACACGGCCCGTTTCGTTCAGCCGTCCGGCGGACGGCCGCATGACTGACGCACCACCAGCCGGCACGGCAGTTTTCTGATGCCCGGCAAAGCGGGTTCGCCGCCGACGAGCGAAAGCAAGGCAAGGCCGGCCTCGCGGCCAAGTGCTGAAAGGTTCATGTCGACGGAGGTCAGCGGCGGGCGCGTCGCCTCGGCGACGATCTGCCAATTGTCGAAACCGATGACGCCGACCTCGTCCGGCACGCCGATACCGCGCTCGCGCAAAGCGTCGATGACGCCGCGCGCGATCTGGTCGTTGCCGCAAAACACCGCATCGGGCTTTTCGCGCGTACCGTCGAACCCCTCGCCGTCGAACAACTTCTTGACCGCCTCATGCCCCCAGGCCTCCGACCACGGGCCAAGCAGCGGCTCCATGACCGGCAAGCCGTTCTCGGCCAGCACCGCGCGATAGGCTTCGGCGCGGGCATGCACCACGGCAAAGCTCGCCGGCCCGGTGACATGGGCGATGCGCCGTCGCCCGAGCCGGCAAAAATGCTCGACCGCCAGCCGCGCCCCGCCGGCATCGTCGGAGACGAACGCGATGGCGCCGGGATCGGGCTCGGTGAAGGCGTAGATCGCCGGAATGCCGAGATTGGCAAGGTCGACCGGCAGATGGCGGTCGATGCGCTTGCCGGTGGCGATGATGCCGTCGACGCGCTTGTCGAGCATGGCATCGACATGCAGCTGGGCAAGGCGCGGGTCGTCCTCGACATTGCACAGGAACACCGAGACGCCGGCATCGACCAGCGCATCGGAAACGCCGGCCATCAGCGGGAGCGAAAAGCGGCCATAGGTGTCGTTGGTCAAAAGCCCGACGGTAAAGGAGCGCCGCCGCAACAGGCTCTGCGCCAGGCTGTTCGGGCGAAAGCCAAGCCGCTGCGCCGTCTCGCGAATACGGGTCCGCGTCTCGGCAGTCATCCGCCCCTGCCCGTTGAGGGCTTTCGAGGCCGTGGCGACGCTGACGCCGGCAAGGGCTGCCACCTCACGGAGAGTGACGGGCTGCTTGGCGGGCGTTGGCTGTGCGTCAGAAGCCATCTTTCGGATGCAGATCCTTCAATTTGGGAAAAGCTTTTCTCTTGTGGGCCTGTGGCGTGTCGAAAAGGTGGTCGGCGAACGGTGCGGGGCTGGAAAAAGGTTTTCTCAAAAGGGAGATTAGGACGAAGATGCGGGATACGCAAGCAGGTATGATGGGTGGCGGCCAACCATACCTCCCCTGTCCTTCATGCATGTTTTGCGGTCGCCGTACGCCTTATAACCGAGGGGGTATCCGCTCCCAGGGGTCGCCCTTGGCCCGCGCATGATGATTGCAACCGCCCCTGTCGCCATCGCGCTTATAACGCCGTAATGTAAAAGCGATGTTCCAGATAACGCAACGGCAGTCGAGATATGCACGATTCCACACGACCATTCTTGGTCATCTACGTCGCGTGGCATCCCAACTTCGCGGATGGCGAACGGCTTGCCCGTGTGTTGTACGATCACTACCGCCGCAAACTTTATGAGAATGTGGCCGGCGGAGCCGGGCTGCCTGTGGTCTATCGGTCCGTCCCGGCTCCGGACGTCGCGACGCCGATCGATGTCGATTTGATCGACGCGGAGACATCAGCGATCATCCTGTTGATCGACAAGAATTGGGTGCAGGACCCGAGTTGGACGGCTTGGGGCAAAAAACTGGCCGAGCAAGTTGAGGCTGTGGGATTGGCCGCCCGCGTCTTCCCAGTTGCCATTGATAGTGTTGCGACGCAGATCGGGCTCGTCGAGCAGGCTGCAAGGTGGGACAAATGGAAGGATCTTTCGCTCGAGGCGCGTCAGCGACGCCTCATCGTCGATTTGACTTACCAGCTTTGTCGCATGCTGAGGGCCTATTTGGAACATTTGAAGCGTCCTGCAGAGGCTCAGGACGCCCTGGTTCAATATCTGAAGAAGGTCGAGATATTCCTCAGTCACTCGAAACACGATAGAGATGGTGAACGGATCGCCAAGCTCATTCGCAAACACCTTTATGAGAGCGATGGCTTAGCGAGCTTCTTTGACGTGCATGATATCCCGATCGGGCTACAATTCAACAGAGTTATACTTCAAAAAGTGAAGGTTAGCGCTGTCGTGGCTATTCATACCGACAGCTATTCGTCGCGAGAGTGGTGCCGTCGCGAGATCATCGAAGCAAAGCGTTGGAATGTCCCGCTTGTGATCGCCAATTGCATCAGAGACTTCGATGAACGAGGATTTCCATATCTCGGAAACGTACCAGTTGTGCGAATGGATCCTGTCGATTCGGATCGCATCGACGTGATCGTCAGCAAACTGCTTGACGAGGTGCTTAAGGACTTTCTTTGGCGATGCTGGGTCCAATCAACAGGCCCAGGCCACGACGGCGTTGTCTTTGTTCCCCGCCCCCCTGAACTCATCACATTGGCTAGTCTGGAAGGCAAAGCGCAGGCAGATGTGACGTTGGTCTATCCTGAGCCACCAATCGGCGCAGAGGAGCAGCGCCTCTTTGAGGTTATTGCGCCGAAAGTGCAATTACGCAGCATGACGGAGTGGCTGGCAGGGAGAGACGTATGAATTATAGAGAACCGTTGAGTCAGCGTGCCGTCGCAATCTCGATCTCCGCAAGTCCTGACATGGCTGTGTTGGGGCTCGGGCTAGAACATCTCGATGATGCAATGACAGAAGTCGCGAGGCATTTGCTCGCGATGGGCGCACGTCTCCTTTATGGAGGCGATCTTCGGGAGCAGGGCTTTTCACGTTTGCTGTTCGAGCTGGTCGCACGGCATCGCCGCGATGCGGATCTGGGCGATGAGCGCGTGGGTGTGAGCAACTATTTGGCTTGGCCAGTTCATGCCCATCTTCCTGCGGCCAGATTGGTCGAGTTGTCTGAGGCGCTCAAGGGAAGCGCCGAAGTCTTTTGCCTGGGACCAGATGGAACTGTCCTCTCCACGGAGGCGCGCGTGGCGATAACGGCCACGCCCGCAACGCGCACGGAATGGGCTGATGGGCTGACGGCGATGCGCGTCGCGATGCGTACTGCAAGCGACGCCCGCATTGTGCTGGGCGGAATCGTGGAGGGCTTCAAGGGAAAGATGCCGGGGCTAGCCGAAGAAGCGCTTCTCGCGCTTGAGGGCGGACAGCCCCTTTTTCTTCTCGGTGGCTTTGGCGGCTGCGCCCGGGATATCGCCGTCGAGTTGGGCCTCGCGGTCGACACCGGCGCCCCATTTCGTACGTGGCCTGGACGGGATCGCTTTGCTGCGTTTTCAGTCGAGAACCTTCAGAACGGGCTGACGGCGGACGAGAACAAGGTGCTTGCTGCGACGGCACACATCGATCAGGCGGTCGCGCTTGTGCTGCGCGGCCTTCTCCGCCGAGAGAAGATTGCCAGTGGAGAGCTGGGCGGCGAATAAAGGATGCTGTTCGAAGACTACGCCTCACGCGGGCAAGAATTCTCCTTCACGCGGTCCGAATCCAGTCGAGCGGTCGAGCGACGTAGCCGTGCGCGTCGAGGGACCGAAGCCAGTCGATGAATTGGTCTCGGTGCTCCTCCGCGAAATGGTTCCGATGACCGCGTCCGGCACATACATCCGCGCCGTTGAAGTCGCGGAACAGCGCCGGGATTTCCGGCCCCGCTCCGCCCCAATATGCATAGTCATGTCCGATGAGGACCTTCTCCGACTTGGTGTCGTGTCCGACGTTGATCGGATTCGGCGTGCCATTGCGCTCGCTGTGGAGTGAACTCGCCTGCTGCCATTCTCCGCTTTCAGCATCGCGGTGATAGATATTGTCTCCAAACGCTTGCATCTTGCTGCCGTGAAGAAACGGGCGCTTCGCGTGAAAGCGAGGGTCCTCCCAATAGGCATCGTAGGTCGTGATTTCGTCGACGACCATGAAGTAAACTAGAAAGCCTCGGCGCCGCCGTTTGGCGCACCCGGTTCCGACCACATAGTCACCGATGGCCGCGTGCTCGCGAATGTTCGGCTTGCAGGTCGCGAGGGTGCATACCCGGTGAAAGGGGTTTGGAGCGAACCCGTAGTCGTGATCCAGGACATAGGAATGCAGGCGCACCTCTAGCTCGCGCAGCGATACCGAGCGATTGGTCGCTCCGGTCGAGGCTGGCCCTTCGGATCGCGCCATTCCTCGATCCTGCCGAAGATGGCGTCGATAATCTGTTCGGCGCGCCAGGGAACCACTGCGTTCCCATATTCATCGAGTGCCTCTGGAGGCTCGCATCCGTGCTCGCCATAGTCCCAGACCCCGACGATACGCTTCCCGAGCTTATGGGCGTACTCGATCTCCCAGTTAACCCAATCGCTAAGCTTCGTGCCCGGCGTAATGAGGACGACAACTGTGCCGGCCCACTCGATACGAGGAGCGAGGATCTCGCGTTTGATATAGTCGGGATTCTGCGCGTTGTTGGGTTTGTCGCTATTGACGGAACTGTCACGAGCAGCGCAGCCATTTTTGGCGAGAAGATCCTTCAACGGCTGCAACCGCGAGTCATCCTCGTGGACATGGCTTATGAAGACATTGCAGACCTTGTCACTCACGGCAGATCTCTCCCAAGCCAGAGATTCGTTCACGTGATGTTCTTATAGTATATCCACCGAACCCACGCTAGAGCGCGCCAGCGCAACGTATGCTCAAAGAAGTCTTAGGGTTCTCGATTCCGCGGGAGGCGACACGCCATAGTGTGCGTAGACACCTTCCTTAAACTCCTTATGGCCGCCGTAGCTGGGATGGCGGACCCGTTCGGCCGGGACGTCAAGATCGGCCAATGCGATCTGCGCATCACGACCAATAGCAACCACTGACCGCGGTTTCAAACTCCCGATCAGCCATTGCAACAAATGGCGACAGGCATGCCGTTCGGCGCGTGTGTGGCACCGATTCGAAAGTGGCGTTTCTGCCTCGAAGGGGTGGAGAGGAAAGACGTTCCAAAGGAATACCGGCCTATTAAGTTCGTGCAGAACTTCCCAGATGACAGTCGCCGTTCGTTCCGCCACCGCAGGCCCGCGAGTGGCACGCTTCAGCGGCGGCGTGCCGAGCAGCGTCGAGTGCGCAGCAAGGTGGACTTCATCCGTCAGGGCGAGGCCCGTGCGCCGGCCACCGCGATAGCCGAGGTCCCGTGCGATCCATATCGATTCAACTCCCCGGCTAAGCGCGGCATCGAGAACCAATTTGAGATTGTGTCGACGAACGGCAGGCGCCTCTACAACGTCATGCGCCTCGCAAATCTCTGCGTAAGGATTGAATGCGTTGTTGAACCGCAAACCCTGCAACGCTTCTAGGAAGGCCGAGGTATCAATCATGGCAGGCTTTCAACTAGGAGGCTACGGTTTGGGCGATCTAGTATAAGTCGGCCACGTCGGTGCGTCTTCAGGAATCGAAAAGCCTCGTTGCCCTTGAGAATTGCTTCCTCCCACAGCCAGAGCGGACAGTCCTCTGACTCGTAGCCGCGTACAAATTGCCGGACGGATTTCAGGAATGTGAAGCCCAAATCACCAGCGCCCTGTCCTTCGAGGAAGTCCAACTGTTTGGCCTCGCCGAAGACGTATGTTGCAACGCCTTCTTCGATCAGGATGGCTCGGGCGCCGTCCTGACCTTCATCAACTTGCGTTTCGCTTTTTCGCTTTAGGCGAAACAGCGCGCGTGTGACAGGAGACCATCCGAGTATAGCTGCATATGCATAATGAAAAGCGTCATGGAATCTATAATCGTCCGGTTTCATGATGTTGTCGGTTAGCCTATCTCCTATGAAAAGCCCATTGCATTTCTGCACGACGTACGTCTTTCCATTCTTGGCGGTCCTCTCGAATATTTCTATTTTTAGAGTCTTGGGAAGCTGTTCCTCTATTGGGAAATCTTGGTCGAAGTCGGTCGAGAAATTCCGGTCCTCCGGCCACCGGTCCGCAGCCTTTTTCAGATTGTGCGTGGCCGCCTGATGCAGCGTGATGCCCGCTTCGTTGGCAGCCGTGAGGAGAAATCGGAAGATCGATGCAAGATGGGCAAGGAGCCCAGCACGATCGGCGGGCAAGCCGCCCTGTGCGCTCATCTCCGCCAAACGGCCCACTGCTCCCGCAAGCTGCAGAAGGGTACGCTCAAAGGCTGCGGTAGGGGCATGCAAAGGGAGTGGCGGCTGTGGTTGGAGGCTAAGGAGCTCGATATCCTCACCGTCGAACATCGGCTCTTGCCCGTCGCCTTGAGCTGAGGCGGCAATGGTGGCGAGCGGCAATTCACCATGATCCGCGATCACGGCAAGATACCAGAGGGCGTCTCCCATCTCTTCAACTACGCTGGTCTCGTAGCCAAGATAAGACCGTGAGTCGCGCTGTTTCTTCTTAACCTCACTGAGGAGGCTGCCGATCTCGCCGATAAGGCCCAGCACAGGAAGGTCGAAACCATTGCCAAGTTGCTTAGTCCGATCTGTGCGAATCGCACGCAACTGATACCTATTGACGGTGAGTGACTGTTGATTCATCAAGTTTTCCCCTCCCGAGTCGCTGCAAACGACCATCGGCTTATTTCAGCCGGCAGTCGAGATAGAAGACCGCGCGCGGTCGCGACAGCACCGCTCCTCTGGGATCGAATAAAAACAACAAAGCGCCGCTCTTTTTACGGAGTGTATCGCATCGGCCTCGTGCCCCGTCCTCCGCCAGAAAGGAACCCGCCATGCCAAACCTCATCGTCACCGAATTCATCAGCGTCGATGGCATTGCCGAGGTCGAGAAGCTGCCGGGCGTGACCTGGAGCGATGAGATGCAAGAGTTCAAGGACGACCAGCTGGCCGACAGCGGCGCCATGCTTTTGGGCGTACGACCTATGAGATATTTGCCGGCTCGTGACCCAAGTAGACCGGAGACTTTGCCGACCGCTTCAACGCGCTGCCGAAATATATCGCCTCGACGAGCTTGACGCCGCGCGGATCCCTCCCGCCATTGATGCGATCGAGTTCGCAGCCACCTGGCGGAAGGCGGAGGGTTCTGACCCGCCCTTTCTTGCTGCTGCGGTAGAAGACGTCTTGATTCAGCCACAAGCCCAAATTGCTGGATTTGGCAACCCAGGAAGGATAGGCTTGGTTTTTGGTTCAAGCGATGGAACAGAGACTAGCCGCAATTCTGGCTGCCGATATGGCGGGCTACAGTCGGCTAATGGAGGCCGACGAATCCGGCACGCTCGCACGCCTTCGGACCCATCGCATAGAACTGGTCGATCCCGCCATCGCGAAGAACAAGGGCCGGATCATCAAGACCACCGGAGACGGCATGCTCGTTGAGTTCCAGAGCGTGACCGATGCCGTGAAATGCGCCGTGGAAATCCAACAGCGCATGAAACGGCGCAATTCGGATGTGCCGCAAGAACGGCGTATCGAATTCAGGATCGGCATAAATCTCGGCGACATCATTTTCGACGATGAGGACATTTTCGGCGACGGCGTCAATATTGCCTCGCGCATCGAGCAACTCGCCGACGTCGGCGGTATCTGCGTGACCGCAGCAGTGGCGACCCAAATTGCCGACCGTCTCGAAATTGCCATGGAGGACCTGGGCGAGAAGACGTTAAAGAACATCAGCCGCCCGGTTCGCCTCTATCGCGTTGGGTTTGACAGTTCTGTCCTGCCGGAAGTCGAGGCAAAGCGATCCATCTCGAAACCTTCGATAGTGGTGCTGCCGTTCACCAACATGAGCGGCGACCCCGAGCAGGAATTTTTCGCGGACGGACTGACCGAGGACATCATCACCGAACTGTCCCGCCACCATGAGCTGTTCGTCATCTCGCGCAATTCCAGCTTCGTCTACAAGAACCGCGCCGTGAATGTGCGCGAGGTGGCCGAGAAACTCACCGTCCAATACCTGGTGGAGGGAAGCGTCCGCAAGATCGGCGACAGGGTGCGCGTGACGGTTCAGCTCATCGACACGGCGAATGACGCTCATATTTGGGCAGACAAATATGACCGGAAGCTGGACGACATATTCGCGATTCAGGATGAGGTGACCGCGGCGATCGCAGCCACGCTGCCCGGTCGTGTCGAGGCGGCTCAGCGGGACCAGCTCGCGCGAGCGAAACCTGCAAACATGGCCGCGTATGAATGTGTGCTTGCTGCCAAGGTGCTGCATCACCGAAGCACGATTGCGGATAATGAACGCGCGCAAACCTTGATTGAAAGGGCCGTCGCGCTCGACCCCGATTATGCCCATGCCCATGCCTGGCGGGCCTGCATTCTTGGCCAGGCCTGGGTCCATAGTTGGTGCGAAGACAGGGATGCCGTCTGGAACAACATCATGGCGGCGCTGGACAGGGCGCTGGCGCTGGACAACAACGATGCCGATGTCCACCGCATCCTCGCGGCAGTGAACGTGAACAACAATGAGCTGACCACTGCGCGCTACCATCAAGAGCGGGCGCTGGCCCTCAATCCCAATTACGACCTCGTGGTGGTGCAGCAAGGCGAGTTATTGACGTGGCTGGGGAGGCCGGAAGAGGGAATTGAATGGATCCGCAAGGCAATGCAGTTGAACCCGCACCACCCGGAGAGGTTCTGGAGCCATCTGGGAAAGGCGCATTTCGCCGCGCGCCAGTATGGCGAGGCGATCGAAGCTTTCATGCATCTGTCAACCATGGACTCGGCTCAGCACGCTTTCGCCGCTGCCTGCTACGGCTGGCTCGGCGACGAAATCGCGGCCGCGGCGCATCTAGGCAAGATCAGAACGCTCGATCCCCAATTCGACCTCGATTCATTTATCGCCACCCTGCACTTTGCCCAGGAGTCTGATGTGCAGCACGTCCGCGAAGGACTGCTGAAAGCCGGTATTGCCAACCTGTAGCCAGCCCGTAACTACGAACCAGATCCAATCTGGGACAGAAAAAAAGACCGGCCCCCGATGCGGACCTTGTCGCATGACCGAACGACGGGCAGGTCGGAGAAGCTTTTCCCACGGTATCGGTCTTTGGAAGCGAACAGGGAAAACCCTCCCCCTGAAAAAGCGCAGCGCTAGTTGACGGCGCATGTCGCATAAGGCCCGCGCCACTCGGCCCTGCCAGAAAGGAACCCGCCATGAGAAAACTCATCATCACCGAATTCATCAGCGTCGATGGCATTGCCGAGGTCGAGAAGCTGCCGAGCGTGGCCTGGAACGATGAGATGCAGAAATTCAAGGACGACGAGCTTGCCGACAGCGGCGCCATGCTGTTGGGGCGCACGACCTATGAGATTTTTGCCGGCTCGTGGCCCAAGGAGACCGGAGACTTCGCCGACCGGTTCAATGCGCTGCCGAAATATGTCGCCTCGACCAGCTTGCAGGCGCTCGACTGGCAGCCGGCCGAGCTGCTGCAGGGCGCGTTGCCGGAAGCGGTCAGAGGGCTGAAGCAAGGCAGCGGCGGCAACATCTATGTGCATGGCAGCCTCAGCGTCGCGCAGGAATTGCTGCGCCACGGCCTGGTCGACCGCATCAGGCTACTCAGCTATCCCGGTGCCGTCGGCCAGGGCAAGCTGCTGTTCCCGCCCGGCGCACAATTGCCGCTCGAGCTGATCTCGGCCACGCAATTCGGCAACGGCGTGGTGGCGCTGGAGTATGCGGCGGGAAAGTCGTAATGAGCCAATCTCCCCCCTTGAGGGGGAGATGCCCGGCAGGGCAGAGGGGGTCGTCTCGCGTAATGCGCCAACCCCTACCGACGCAAGAGGGAGGCCGCGCCCGGTCGAACCGACCCCCTCTGGCCTGCCGGCCATCTCCCCCTCAAGGGGGGAGATCGCAGCTTCGGCCTTGGCGTGTCAGGCTCGCAAGCGTCCGACCAACAGCGGCCTCGCCCAAGCTATCGTCCCCGCCCCCGCCCGCCTGCCTCCAGCTTCTGCTCGGCCGCGATCAGCATCTCGACAAACCTCGTCACCTTGGGCGGGCGGAAGCGGGCGGCGGGGTAGACTGTGTAGATGCCGCCGGAGGGCAGCCGCCACTCGGGCAGGATCTGCACCAGCCGCCCGGCGGCCAGTTCGTTCCGCACCAAAAAGTCCGGCAGCACCGACAGGCCGGCGCCGGCGCGGACCGCTGCCAGCACTGCCGGCGTTGCGTCGATCGAAATCGTTGCCTGCATGCGCACGGTCTGCTGCTCGTCATCGCCGCGCGAAAATTGCCATAGCAGCGGTTCGCGCAGCGCCATGTTGGCGACGAAGGGCAGCCCGGCGAGGTCTTGCGGTTCGCCGGCGGTGAACCGGCCTGCAAAGCCGGCGCCGCATACCATGAATTGTTGGAAGGTGCCGATGCGCCGGGCCTGCAGGCTGGAATCGGCCAGCCAGCCGACGCGGATGGCCACGTCGATGTGGCCGGAAACCAGGTTGATCGTCTCGTCGCCCAGCGTCAGCTCCACCCGGCAGGCGGGATAGCGCGCGCTGAAGGCGGCGACCACCGGCACCACCGCCGATGTGCCGTAGTCGTTGGACGCAGCGATGCGCAGCGTGCCGGTCGGCTCGGCGGCGGCCTGCGCGAGCTCGTCGAATGCATCCTCGGCCTGCTGCAGGACCTGCAGGCAGCGGGCATGGAACGTTCGGCCGGCCTCGGTCGGATGGACGCGCCGCGTCGTGCGGATCAGCAGCGTCGTTCCGACATCGCGCTCCAACCGCGCCACCTGCTGGCTGACCACCGCCTTGGTGATGCCCAGCCGCTCGGCGGCCCGCGTGAACGAGCCGGCATCGACCACCGCCGCGAAATAGGCCAGCCGGTTCAGGTTCATGCTTCGCTCATGGCAGAGGCAGTCTCATTGTCAGGCAATGGCATACATTACGTCTATTTTGTCGGCCTTCAATACGCATTCCGCTTTTGCCATCTTGCGGGCATCGAGGCCGCCGAATTCCGGATCCCAGGAGACATCCATGTTCACACGGAGAAGCATCATGAAAACCACCCTCGCCGCCGGCGCTGCCGCGGTCTTTGCTCCCGCCGGGCTTGGCCATGCGGCCGGCGGGCTTTCCTGGAAACATTTCCCCGCCGGGCAAAACGGCTTCTTCCGCGCCCCGGTGCTGGTCTCCGGCGCCGCCGAAGCCGTGCTGATCGATGGCGGTTTCACTTACCCCGACGGCCGGGCCGTGGCCGAGGCGATCAAGGCGACCGGCAAGACGCTCACCACCATCTATGTCAGCCAGTCCGACCCGGACTATTATTTCGGCCTCAAGCCGATCAAGCAGGCGTTCCCGCAGGCACGGGTGATCGCCGCAGCCGAGACGGTGGCCGCCATCAACGGCAATGTCGAAAAGAAGCTCGCCGTCTGGGGGCCGCAGCTCAAGGAGAATGGCCCGCAGGCGCTAGCCGACGTCGTCATCCCCGAAGCATTCGACGGCAAGACGCTCAGCGTCGATGGCGAGACCATCGAGATCGTCGCCGCGGAAGGCCTCACCAACCGGCGCTATCTCTTCGTGCCGTCGCTGAATGCGGTGTTCGGCGGGGTGATGATCTTTGCCGGGGTGCATGTCTGGACCGCCGACACGCCGACCAGGGAACTGCGCGCCGCCTGGCTCGCCAATCTCGAAAAGATCGCGGCGCGCAAGCCGGCAATCGTCGTGCCCGGGCACATGACGCCTGAGGCCGCTACGGACCTTTCGGGCGTCGAGCACACCAAAACCTATCTCGTCGCCTTCGAGGAAGAATTGGCCAAGGCCAAGGACGCTGCCGCGCTGAAGAGCGCCATGGAAGCCCGCTTCCCCGGCCTCGGCATGGGCGTCGCGCTCGACATCGGCTCCAAGGTTGCCACCGGCGAGATGAAGTGGGGCTGAGATGGGCGCCAATCTCCTCCCTTGAGGGGGAGATCGCAGCTTCGGCTTTCGGCGCGCAAAGCTCGCCCGTCTCGGCCAAGGGCGCCTCGCCCAAACTTACCGCCCCTGCCCGCCTGATTTCGACACGCTCATGGTCCAGCGGGCGCTGACGCCCGACGACTGATGGCTGTCATCCGCCGAGACGGTTCGTGCGCTTGCTGGCTTCGGCCTTGGCCCGGGCCTCGACCGCCTTCTCGATCTCGCGCTTCAGCTCGTCCTTGATCGCCACCGTCTCGGCCATCAGCGCCTCGACCTTCATGAAATCGAGCACCCGGTATTTCGAAACGGCCGGCCTGATCAATATGTCGGGCCGGCTCTGGTTCAGCTTGCTGGCGATGATCGACTGCATCATCAGCTGCGTGGCGCCGAACATCAGGTCGACGGAGGTCGGAAATTTGCGGCCGGCCTCGGTTGGCGCGCCGACCACGTCGACGGCGATGATGATGTCGGCGTCGAGCTCGATCAGGTCGAACGGCACGGGATTGTAGATGCCGCCGTCGATCAGCAGCCTGCCGTCGCGCATCACCGGACGGAACACCGCCGGGATCGCCGCCGAGGCGGCCAGCGCCGAATGCAGCTCGCCTTCGTCGAACACGGCGAGCTGGTGGCCATAAAAGTCCGTTGCCGTCACCTTCAGCGGCATCTTCAATTCGGCGAAGGTTTCGGGAATGGCGTCGGGCAGGAACGCCTTGAGGATGCGCTCGACATTGAACTGGCTGACCCGCAAGCCGCCCTGCAACGCTTCGGCAAAAGTGCCGGGCCGCGCCCGCCACATGCGCGTCGCCACTTCGGCGCGGCGGCCGAGGATCGAGCGCGTATAGTCGTGGATGTCCTTGCCGGTCATGCCCGAGGCCATGCCGGCGCCCATGATGGCGCCGATCGACGAGCCGGCGATTGCTGCCGGCCTTATGCCCAGCTCGTCCAGCGCCTCGATGACATGGATATGCGCCAGCCCACGCGCCCCGCCGCCGCCAAAGGCGATGCCGAAGCTAGGGCTCATCCCTTGTTGGCCGCGCCGAGCTTCGGCCCGACCACCATGACGGCCGGCTCGGCGGAGAGCAGCTTTTTCGCCACCGCTTTCACCTGGTCCAGCGTCACCGCGTTTATCAGGGCGGCGCGGCGCTGCATGTAGTCGATGCCGAGCTTGCCGAGCTGGATCTCGAGCAGCGTTGAGGCGATCGCGCCGGAGGAATTCAGATTGTTGATGGCATAGGCGCCGATCATGTATTTCTTGGTCGCCGCCAGCTCGGCTTCGGTCGGCCCCTCCTCGGCCATGCGCTTGACCACATCGCGCACCACGGCCAGCGTCTCGGCCGCCCTATCGGCGCGGGTCGAGGTGGTGATGGACAGCGCCTCGGAATGCTGGTGGTCGACGAGGTCGGAGCTGACGCTGTAGGCCAAGCCGCGCTTCTCGCGCACCTCGTCGAACAGCCGCGAGGTGAAGGTGCCGCCGCCGAGGATCTCGTTCATCAGCACCGCGGCGAAGAAATCCGGCGCATTCCGCTTCACGCCGGGATAGGCGAGTTGCAGCGAGGCCTGCGGCTGGTCGTAAACGACCTCGAGCTGCTGGCCGAGCTTCAGGTCGATGTCGGGAACGGGCGTAAGCGCCTGCTTTTCCGGCAGGCTGCCGAACACCAGGTCGAGCTTCTGCTTCAGCGTCTCGGCGTCGATGGCGCCGACCACCGCGACATGCAGGCCGTCACGGGCGAAACTTGCCTTGTGGAAGGCGCTGAGATCGGCCGGCGTGATCGTCGCGATGCTTTGCCTGGTGCCCTGGTCGGGCCGCGCATAGGGATGCCTGCCGTAGATCGCGTCCAGCCATTTGCGTTGGGCGAGCGTATCGGGATCGCGCTCGTTGGCGATGATGCCGGACAGGATTTGCGCGCGGATGCGGTCGATCGGCACCTGGTCGAAGCGCGGCTGGTTGACCGCCACCCGCAACAGGTCGAAGGCGCCGTCGCGCTGCTCGGCCAGCATGCGCATCAAGCCGTAGATGCCGTCGCGCTGCGCATCGAAGCTCATCTCGGCGCCGACATCGTCAAGCTTGATCTGGAAGGCCTCGCTGTCGAGGTTGCCGGCACCTTCGTCGAACAGGCCGCTCATCAGATTGGCAAGCCCTTCCTTGCCGGGCGGATCCTGCGTCGCGCCGCCATCGAAGACGAAGCGGATGGCGACGATCGGCACCGAATAATCCTCCACCAGCCAGGCGGCAATGCCCTTCGACGAGGTCACCTCCTGGATGTTCATGGCGGCGCGAGCGGAAAGCGCCGGCAGGATGACAAAGAGAAGGGAGAGGAACAGGGTTGCTAGAAGAGAGCCGGCGTGCGGGCGCTTCCGTTCTCCCACAAGGGAAGAAGGGGAGGAGCCCACGAGGGGAGAAGGCAGAGCAGGACCATGCTGGCTCATCATCAAATCAATTCCCAGCTTGGGTTTGCGGCAGAAGATAGCCGGTCGTTGCGTGGTCGAGATTGAGATAGCGGGCAGCGACCGCCTTGACCTGGTCGGCAGTGACCTTGCGGATGCGGTCCGGCCATTGCTGGACGTTCTGGACGTTACCGCCTGTGGCGAGCGTCGAGCCGTAGATGTTGGCCATGTCCTCCTGCTTGTCGCGGGCAAAGATCATCGAGCGTACGAAACGGTCCTTGGATTTTTCCAGCTCGTCGCTGGTGACGCCGTCTTTCGCGATGCGGGCGATCTCGGCGTCGACCGCGGCCTCGATGTCGGCAAGCTTGGCATCGCCGCGCGGCGCGCCGTAGACGGTGAAATTGGTGTCGTCGAGCATGGTGCCCTGGAAGAAGGCGCCGGCCTCGGCGGCGATGCCTTGCCTGACGACAAGCTCCTGGTAGAGCCGGCTGCGGTTGCCGCCGCCGAGGATTTCGGACAGCACGTCGAGCGCTTCGGCTTCGCCGGGCTTTGCCGTGTGATAGGACGGAACCACCCATTGCGTGGTAAAGCTCGGCACGCTGACGCGCCCGTCGGTCAGCGTCACCGTGCGCCTGGTGTTCTGCTCCGGCTCGACCGGGCGGATGCGCGGAGGCAGATCCGGGCCGCGCGCGACCTTGCTATAGGTCTTTTCGGCCAGCGCCTTGACCGTTTCCGGCTCGACATCGCCGGCCACCACCAGCACGGCGTTATTGGGTGTATAATATTTGTTGTAGAAGGCCATCGCGTCGGTGCGGTTCAGCTTCTCCATCTCCTGCATCCAGCCGATGACCGGAATGCGGTACGGCTGGTTCTGCCACAGCGTGGCGTCGATCTCCTCGTCGAGCACCGCCTGCGGATTGCTATCGATGCGCGAGCGGCGCTCCTCGAGGATGACGTCGCGCTCGGTTTTGATGACGTCGTCGTTGAGGATGAGATTGCGCATGCGGTCGGCCTCGAAGCCCATCATCTCACCGAGCGCCTGAGGCACCACCGTCTCGTGAAAGGCCGTGTAGTCGTAGGAGGTGAAGGCGTTGTCCGAGCCGCCGATGGCGGCGACGGCACGGTCGAGCTCGCCCGCCGCATGGTTGCTGGTCGCCTTGAACATCAGATGCTCGAAGAAATGGGCAATGCCGGACTTGCCCGGCGGCTCGTCGGCGCTGCCGATCTTGTACCAGACCATATGGGTGACGATGGGGGCGCGGTGATCGGGGATGACGACGACCTCCATGCCGTTGTCGAGCAGGAAATCGGTCACGACGCCATCGTCAGGATTGTTATCCGCCAGAGCCGGCGCGGCCATCACCAGAGCCAGTCCCAAGAGCGTTCCGCGCAGCCATTCAGCCTGAAATGTCATAGATGGCTCCGGTTTGTAGTGGGACGATAGGCGGGGTTGCTGGTCGAGGCAAAGCGAATTGTTCGTCATTTTGAAGGCGCCATCGTGGAAGCCGAACTCAGGCGGCCTCGATGAACCGGATGACCGTCTCGCCATAGTTGCGCTCGTCGACAACCGAAAAGCCCGGCCCTGCCTCGAACGGCGCCGCCGCCGCTTCCTCGACGACGCATAGCGCGCCGGGGGCGAGCCAGCCGCCTGCTTTGGCCGAGCGCAAGGCGCGTTCGCCAAGGCCTTTGCCATAGGGCGGATCGGCAAAGACCAGGCCGAATGCGGCGATGGTGCCCGCCTCGCCCAAGCCCGTCGCGTCGCGGCGGAAAATCTTGGTGCGGCCGGTGAGGCCGAAGGCCTCGACATTGGTGCGGATCAGGCCGCGCCCTTCGGCGGATTCCTCGATGAAGACAGCGTAGGAGGCGCCGCGCGACAGCGCTTCGAGGCCGAGCGCGCCGGTGCCGGCGAACAGGTCGAGCACGCGCGCGCCGTCCAGTCTTTCGGGAAAGCGATGCGCCAGCACGTTGAAGACCGCCTCACGCGTGCGGTCGGTGGTCGGGCGGATGGCAAAGGTGCGGGGCGTCGCCAGCGGACGCCCGCGAAACTCACCGCCGACGATCCGCATTGCTTCCTTTCGGGCCGCCGCGCGGCCGGTCGCCACCGCCATCCGGGCGCTCGCCGCGCGGTTTGCCGAACGGCTTTGCACCGCCGCCTTGCGGCTTGCCGCCGGGCTTGCCGTAAGACGGCTTGAACGATGCCTTGCGCGCCTTGTTTTCTGCCGCCTTGGCGGCGTCTGCCTCCGCTCTGCCCTTGCCGATCGGCCGTGCGCCCGGCGCCATCCAGACATTGGCCTTGCGCTGGCCCGGCGGCTCGATCGGCCGCTGCTCGCGTTCGGATTTTTTCCCACCGAAGCCGCCACGAGGCTTGTCGCCACGGGGTTTGTCCCCGAAGTCGCTGCGTTCAGGTCTGGGGCCACGCTCGCCAAAGCTCTTTTTTGGCCCAAAGCTCCTGTCAGGGCTTGTCGACAGCTTGCCGAGCGCTTCGTCGCGGCTGCCCTCGCGCCGCTTGCGGTTCTTGATCAGGCCGCCCTCGCCGATCGGCCGGCGTTCGCCGTCGCGGGTGAATTTCGGCCGCTCGGGCTCCTCCTCGCGCTCACGCCTGACCGGCTTGTTGGAAAACGGCTTGGCGATATCGGCATCGAAATTGGCGCCGGACTCTTCGACCAGGCGCTCGCCGAGCTGGTCGCGCAGCACGCGGCCCTTGATCTCCAGCACATGGCCTTCCGGTAAATCGTCGAGCTGGAACGGCCCGTAGGAAATACGGATCAGCCGCGTCACGTCGAGACCGAGCGCGCCCAGGATGTTCCTGACCTCGCGGTTCTTGCCTTCGCGCAGGCCGAGTGTCAGCCAGGCGTTCGAGCCCTGCTCGCGGTCGAGCGTCGCTTCGATGGCGCCGTAAAAGACGCCGTCGACGGCAATGCCTTCGCGCAGGCCGGCAAGCGCGCTTTCCTCGACCTTGCCGTGGACGCGCACGCGGTAGCGTCGCAACCAGCCGGTCGCCGGCAGTTCGAGCACGCGCGACAGGCCGCCATCATTGGTGAGCAGCAGCAGGCCTTCGGTGTTGATGTCGAGCCGGCCGATGGTCATCAGCCGCGGCAGCCCGGGCGGCAGCACGTCGAAGACGGTCTTGCGGCCTTCGGGATCGCGGTTTGTCGTGACCACGCCGGCCGGCTTGTGGAACAGGAACAGCCTGGTGCGCTCGATCGGCGGGATCTCCATGCCGTCGAGATGGATGATGTCGCCGGGCATGACGTTGAAGGCCGGCGAGGACAACACCTTGCCATTGACCTTGACGCGGCCGGCCGCAATCAGTTCCTCGGCGTCGCGGCGCGAGGCCAGGCCGGCACGCGCCAGCCGCTTGGCAATGCGTTCGCCGGCTTCTTCCGTTGCCTCGACGCGACGCGGGCGCGGCTTGAAGCCGCCTTCCGATGCCGCCTGTGCCCTTTGTGCCCCTTGCGGTCGATCGCCGCCAAAATCACGCTTGGGACGGTCGAAGCGCCTCTCGCCGCGCTCGCCTTCGGCAGCTGCCGGCCGGTCGCCGCGCGGTGCGTAAGGCTTGCGCGGACCTTCGCGCTTTTCATAAGGCGTGCCCTCCGGACGCGGCCCTTTGCTGAACGGCCTGTCGCCGCCTTTGAAGTCGCGCTTCGGCCGCTCGCCTTCGGCAGCTGCCGGCCGGTCGCCGCGCGGCGCATAAGGCTTGCGTGGACCCTCGCGCTGTTCATAAGGCTTGCCTTCCGGACGCGGCCCTTTGCTGAACGGCCTGTCGCCGCCTTTGAAGTCGCGCTTCGGCCGTTCGCCTTCGGCCGCCGCCGGCCGGTCGCCGCGCGGAGCGTAAGGTTTTTTGGCGCCGAAGGGTGGCTTGCCGCCCTTGCCGGGAGCGCCATCGCGACCACGCGGCCCCGCCGGCTTCGGGCCGGCCTTGCGCGGGAATTTCTTGTTTTTGTCGTCCATGTGGCCTTTGCTCGTTTGCGCGGGTAGTAACAGGATCGCGCTCTAGTGGCGAGGAGATAATCGGAATGGAAACCGCGTGAAGCGGCAGGATTTCATGGCCCTGGCGCTGAAAGAAGCCGAAGCCGCCGCCCAGCGTGGCGAGGTGCCGGTTGGCGCGGTCGTCGTCGGCGGCGATACGGTCGTTGCGAGTGCCGGCAACCGCACCCGCGAGTTTGCCGATCCCACCGCCCATGCCGAGATGCTGGCGATCCGCGAGGCCTGCCGCAAGCTTTGCAGCGAGCGGCTCAGCGGCCACGATCTCTATGTGACGCTGGAGCCGTGCGCCATGTGTGCCGGCGCCATCTCCTTCGCCAGGCTGCGCCGGCTTTATTTCGGCGCTGCCGACGAGAAGGGCGGCGCAGTGGTCAACGGCGTTCGCTTCTTCACGTCACCGACCTGCCACCATGTGCCCGACATCTATCCGGGCATGGCCGAGAACGCAGCAGCAGCATTGCTGAAGGACTTTTTTCGAGAGCGACGCGGACCCTGATTTTCTGGTCCGGCAGACGGTCCAAATCCAAGTCAGCCAATCCAGCCAGCCAATCCAGGGCAAGAACGTCTCTGGCGCCGTCAGCCTACCAGGGCAGCCAGTCGAACATGCCGCCGCTCTTACTCTTGGCGGCCGCCTCCCTCTTGAGGCGGCGTTCCTTCTTGTACTCGTCCTCGCCGAGGTCACCCTGCGGCGCGGTGGCGGCGGCAGCGCGGTATTGCACCGGCGGCTCGCTCAGATATCTGCGGGTGGTCGGGTCGCCCTGTTTGCCTTCAGCCCGGCGGCGCATGATTTCCGCGGCGCGGCTCTTGTCCGAATCGGCCGGAGTCCAGGCTGGCGGGTGGCTCGAGCCCGACTGCTTCAGCGCGGCCTTGACCGACGCCGGATCCGTCTGCACGTCATCGATGACCTGCGCCTGGTAGGCCGGGTCGTCCTGATGCAGGGTGGCATCGGCGCGCAGGCGGGCACGGCGCTGCTCCGGCGATTCGGGCCATTCGGCGCTTGCCGTCTCGATGCTTTCCTGCGGCGGCGGCAAGACTTCCTTCTGCCCCGGACCTGGCTTCACCAGCGTGGGACGCGGCTTGTAGTCGATACTATCCTTGCGCTTGGGTGCGAAGGAAAAAGCCCCGGTGAGGTCGCCGGCAAGCTGCGCGCCCGCGGTCTTGTCGGTCCCGTAAGTGGGCGAGCCCATGCAGCCGGACAAAGCGAGGCCCGATACGACAAGCGGCGCCAGCAGCGCAACGCGCGCGTAAGTTCTCTCGGTCATGCCAAAAAGTCCCACTGTAGACAGCCTCTCGATTGCCGCCGGCCAAAGAAAGGTCCGGTCCCCATCGCCTATGCTCTTCCGACGGAATTCCGGCGACAATTTGTCGTCCGGAGTTTCGCGTGTTTACCTCAACCACTCGTTAAGGGCAACGCGCGGGGGCCGATCGGCCGCCCGCCGTGGCATTTGTGCACCGCCTTAAAGACGGCTCAAAGCCTTCAGCTCATGCAGAACAGCGGCGTCACGGGCCGAAACATCCGGGAATTCCGGATCTGAGCCGACATCGGCGGTGTAGCGCCAGGAGCGCGCGCACTTCACCAGACCACGGTCCTCCGCCTTCTCGACGACCACGGCGACGCCTTTGACGTCGTCGAGGGTAAAGCTGCCCGCCGACGCCTTGCCGTGCACGATTACCAGATCGCTGGTGATCGCCATCTCGGCCATATCGACATCGGCAATCGCCGCTTCGAGCGCGGCGTCGTCGAGGGTGACGACCGGCACCGCCTCCAGCGAAGAGCCGATGACCTTCTGCGCGCGGGCGATTTCCAGCGCGCCGGTGACGACACGGCGAACCTGCCGCACCTTGCGCCACTTCTCCGCCAGCGCCTCGTTCTTCCAGTCCGCCGGGATCTCCGGGAACTGGTCGAGATGCAGGGAGACCGCATCCGGATGACGGTCGAGCCAAGCCTCTTCCATGGTGAAGGGCAGCATCGGCGCCAGCCATTTCACCAGGCAGTCGAAGAGATGGCGCACCACCTGCACGGAAGCCTTGCGCTTCACGCTGGAAGGCGCTTCGCAGTAAAGCGCATCCTTGCGGATGTCGAAATAGAAGGCCGACAGCTCTACCACCATGAAGTCGAGCAGCGCGCGGGTGATGCGCTTGAATTCGAACGCGTCGTAGCCCGAGCGTACGACCTCATCGAGCTCAGCGAGCCGGTGCAGCATCAGCCGCTCCAGTTCAGGCATCTTATCCAGCGGCACCTCCTCGCCATCGTCGTGGGCGAGCGTGCCCAGCATCCAGCGGATGGTGTTGCGCAGCTTGCGGTAGGCGTCGATATTGGTCTGCAGCACGTTCTTGCCGAGCCGCTGGTCTTCCCAATAATCGGTCGTCACCACCCACAGCCGCAAGATGTCGGCGCCGGACTGCCTGATGACGTCCTGCGGCACGACGGTGTTGCCGAGCGACTTCGACATTTTCCGCCCCTCCTCATCCATGGTGAAGCCATGGGTGACGACGGTGTCGTAGGGCGCCCTGCCCCTGGTGCCGCAGCTTTCGAGCAGCGAGGAGTGGAACCAGCCGCGATGCTGATCGGAGCCTTCGAGATAGACGTCGGCCGGCCATTTCAGGTCGGGCCGGTCCTCAAGCGTGAAGGCATGCGTCGAGCCTGAATCGAACCAGACATCGAGGATGTCCATGACCTGCTGCCATTTCGAGGCATCGTGATTGCCGAGGAACCGCTCCTTGGCGCCGGCGGCGAACCAGGCGTCGGCGCCTTCTTTCTCGAAGGCGTCCATGATGCGCTGGTTGACTGCCTCGTCGCGCAGCACATTGCCGTCGGCATCGGCAAAGACGGCGATCGGCACGCCCCAGGCGCGCTGGCGCGACAGCACCCAGTCGGGGCGCTCCTCGATCATGGCGCGGATGCGGTTCTGGCCGGCGGCGGGCACGAAGCGGGTATCGTCGATGGCTTTCAGGGCGCGGCTGCGCAGCGTCGTGCCGTCGCCAAGCTCCTTGTCCATATAGACGAACCATTGCGGCGTGTTGCGGAAGATGATCGGCTTCTTCGAGCGCCAGGAATGCGGATAGGAGTGCTTCAGGCGGCCGCGCGCGAACAGCGCGTTGCGCTTGATCAGCTCGTCGATGACAGCCTGGTTGGCGTTGCCCTTCTTGCCATTGTCGTCGATGACGCGCGCCGCTCCACCCTCGCGGTCCGGGCCGAAGCCCGGCGCGTCCTTGGTGAAGAAGCCGGCATCGTCGACGGTGAAGGGGATCGCGGTGTCGATGCCACGCTGGCGAAGATCAGAGGCAGCATCCATCCAGGCGTCGAAGTCTTCGCGGCCATGCCCCGGCGCGGTGTGGACGAAACCGGTGCCGGCATCGTCGGTGACGTGATCGCCGGCGAGCATCGGCACGGGAAAATCGTAGCCGCCGCCCAGAGCTTTGAGGGGATGCGAAAGCGTAAGGTTTTCAATCTCTTCGGCGCCAACGCTGCGAAGCCGATTCAGAGTGACCTTGGCCTTCGCGGCAGCGTCGTCCGCAAGTTTCTCGGCAAAGATCAGCTTTTCGCCGGGCTGAGGACCAAAGGCGTTCTCGGCCGCCGTAACCTCGTAGAGACCATAGTTGATGCGCGGCGAGTAGTTGACGGCGCGGTTGCCGGGGATTGTCCACGGCGTCGTCGTCCAGATGACGACGTTGGCATCAAGCAGATCGAGCGACGTCTGCGTCAGCTTGGGGTCCAGGGCTGGCTGCCCATCCTCGATGTTGATGACCTGGCGAGCGAGGCTGACGACCGGAAACTTCGCCCAGATCGTGTCCGACTCATAGTCCTGGTATTCGACCTCCGCCTCGGCCAGCGCGGTGCGCTCGACCACGCTCCACATCACCGGCTTGGAGCCGCGATAGAGCTGGCCGGACATTGCGAATTTCAGCAGCTCGCCGGCGATGCGCGCCTCGGCATGGAAAGCCATCGTCGTATAGGGATTGTCGAAGTCGCCGACGACGCCGAGCCGCTGGAATTCGGAACCCTGCACGTTGATCCAGTGCGCCGCAAACTCACGGCATTCCTGCCGGAACTCGTTGACCGGCACCTCGTCTTTGTTCTTGCCCTTGGCGCGGTACTGCTCCTCGATCTTCCATTCGATCGGCAGGCCGTGGCAATCCCAACCGGGTACATAGTTCGAGTCATAGCCGCGCATCTGGAACGAGCGGGTGATGACGTCCTTGAGGATCTTGTTCAGCGCGTGGCCGATATGGATGTTGCCATTGGCGTAGGGCGGGCCGTCGTGCAGCACGTATTTTTCGCGGCCGACTGCGTCTTCGCGCAACTTGCGGTAAAGGTCCATGTCCTGCCAGCGCTTGACCAGCAGCGGTTCCTTTTCCGGCAACCCGGCGCGCATCGGGAAATCCGTCTGCGGCAGGTAGAGCGTTTTGGAATAATCGATCGTCTCGGCGGTCTCGGTATCAGTCATTCGTCTGCCATATGCGTTGCCGGCGGCAAAAGAGCCCGGGCGTTGAACTATCATGATCTGGAAAAAGCGCGAGAGGCCGCGCGCAAGATTCCCGGCGGCTCCGGCGGCGGTCAGGCCGCCCGGAACACCGGGCCTGTAATTCGTATCGCAGTCGCGAGAAGGCGCGAAAAGCTCGTCATGGCTGGGCTTTTAACCGACACAGGCGATGTTGAAAAGCCCGAACTCTCGGCGGTTTCCTGTCGGGGCATCATGGTCGTTAGTTTGTTGTCGTGGTTTTCCTTGCATGATGTGCCACTTGCGCCTATGTCTAGGGGCAAGTGGCAGCGGAGCCAGCTCATGTCTAGTCTGCATAGCAAGGTTCGCCCAGAAGCCGATCCCGCCGACGCCGCAATTCCCGATACCGCGACGGAACGGTTTCTCGTTCATGTCACCAGGGTCGAAGGGCTCCGTCAACGGGGCTTCAGTAGTGATGAAATCTACAAGATCGTCGGCCCGCGACGGACCCTGGCGCGTCGTAAAGAGCGAAACGAGACTCTGACGATCACCGAATCCGACCGCGTCCAGCGACTTGAGCGGGTTTCAGCGATGGCGGACCGGGTTTTCGGCAGTCATGAAAAGGCGCAGCGTTGGTTGCGCAAGCGCAGCAGAGTGCTCAACGAGATACCGATCAACCTCTTGCAGTCCGAGACGGGTGCCGTCCTGGTGGAAGAAGAGCTCCATCGCATCGATTACGGCATTCTCGCCTAACACATATGCGGCTGTGGCGCATTTCCAGCTACGCCGATCTCTCCGGCGCCGGTGGCATGGTCAGCGCCGGCCGTTGGCATGTCATGGGGACACCGATCGTCTACTGCGCCGATCATCCAGCTACAGCGCTTCTCGAAATTCTGGTGCATGTGGACGCGGAAGACCTGCCCCAGACCTATCAGCTTCTGGAAATCGAAGTGCCGGACGGCGTTACCGTTGCATCTCTGGAATTATCTGATGACTGGAAGCACGATACAGCCACGACGCAGCGGCTCGGCACGGATTTTATCGCCACAGCCAAGCACGCCGTTATGGAAGTCCCCTGTGTGATCGTCCCGTTTACAAGGAACTATCTCTTCAACCCAGATTTGCTGGCGCGCGACGGCATCCACATCGTTGAGGTCACAACGCATCCTATCGATACCCGATTGCTGGGGTAGACATCACATCGAAAAATCGAAGCGATAGGTCGTCGACACGCCGATCATGAACTGATCCCTGGAGCCGCGCTCCTTGACCAGGCTGGAATCGGCGGCCGGGCCCATCAGGCGGGAATATTCGCCGAACAGACTGGCCGTCATCGGCTCGGTCACCTTCCAGGTCACCGCGCCGCCCAGGCCCGCCGACTTCACCCCGCCGCCGGGATGATATTCGCTAAGTCCCGAGGCCAGGGACTCCTTGGCATCAACGCCGTAATAGGCGTCGAAATAGTCCGATGAGGCGAACGAAACGCGCGGTCCGGCCGAAATCCTAACGTCGGACGTCACATCGTAAAAGGCGTCGGCGGCGATGTCGGCGACAAAGCCGTTATGGGCGCGAATGCCGTGCCGCAATTCGGCGCGGGCACGCAGCCAATCCAAAGGATAGAATTCGAAGAAGCCGCCAGCCTCGCCGCCCCAGTGCACCGGGTCGAGACCCTTCAATTCGTCGGCGTCACCACCGTCGCGGGAAAACAGGAACTTGCCTGTCAGGCCGGCGCGGACGCCGCCATCGTCGATCAATGCCAATGAGATATTGTCGTTGCGCGAGGTGAAGCGCGCCGCGGGACCAGCCTTGCCGAGCGAGATGATCGGCGAGGCACTGAGCAGGTACTTCTTGCCGCCCTCGAAATTCGGGGCAACCATGCCGGTGGCGCCGACCGTCAGGTACCAGTCTCCGGACAGCCAGCCGAAGGTTCCCTCGCCGGCCTTGGCAACGCCGCAGGTGCCGAGCATGAATGCGGCCAAGATCGTCGGGACAGACCGCATCGTTACTCCATACGTCGAACGCATTGGCCGATACAACCAGCCTTGACTGAAGCCATGGCGCCAGTTCGGTAAAATTTGACTTAATATCCGCAACATTGGCAGCGTTGGCCGGCCTGTTCCGCGTTGCAGTCGATTGTTTGGCGCACCAAGATTCCAGATCAAGTGTTTGGAATACGATAGCAGTTGCCTCGGCAGGGGTTACAAACATTCGCGGACAAACATGCCTGCGCTGTGAAGAGCGCGGCGACCGGCGCTCAACCCCGCATTCCAAACCGGCCAAGCGTGAATCATATGAGGCCAAATTTCGAGACCTACTTTAACGTCAGCCGCGCCAGCGGCTTCGGCGAGCCGAGTTGCGTCCGACAACAGCGTCTCGGCCGAACCGGCTTGTATCAGCATTGGGGGAAATCCGCTCAGATCGGCGAACAAAGGCGAGATCAGCGGATCGCGCCGACCAACGCCATTGGGAACATAGGCCGTTGCCAGTTCCTCCAAATACGCCCGGTGGATGATAGGGTCGATTGCGTCCTTGGTTGATAGTGTCGCGCCGGACATCGAAAGGTCCGTCCAAGGCGAAACCAGCCAAAGACATCGCGGCAACGGCTCGCCTGCCGTGCGCAATATACTGACCAGGCACAGAGTGAGGTTGCCGCCCGCACTGTCTCCGCCAACCACGATGCGATCCGACGCGATGCCTTGCCGGCTCAGAAAGCGCCATGCGGTGAGTGCGTCTTCATGTTGCGCAGGGAAAGGATGTTCCGGTGCGCGGCGATAGTCGATCGCGAGGGTGCGTATTCCCATTGCCCGACCTGCCTCGGTAACCATTCGACGATGACTTTTAAGGGAGCCGGAGCAGTAGCCACCACCGTGGAAAAAGAGCAGAACCTTATCCCTGTCACTCCCAGGCGCCAGGGACCACTCGCCCGCGAGGCCATCGAAAACCACATGCTCGCATCGGATGTCCTCCGCGACTGGCCACACCGAACCGACTTCGTCGAGCCGTGCCCGGCGTTCGTCCCAGCGGACCGTTCGAGGCTTTGAGGTCAACAACCTGCGGACGGCGTTGATCTCCGTCAGATCGAGGTGTTCGTCCGCATCGCTCATTTTGCTTCCCTAGCCTCATCAAGCGTAGAAAACGGCATATAGCAGCAGCACACGTCATCGTATAAAGGGCCAATGCCAGCACTGGGAATTTTCGTTACACTTGCGCCGCGGCGAATACACGGGACGACGGGTCGCCCGTAAACCCGCTTGTTATCTTTTAGCACTGGCTCACCCCCCACATGATCGAATTATTCCATCTGGTATTTGGCCGCTTCGGGTCAAAAACGGAGGTCTAGCGGATCGCTCGGGAGTGTGGCGCTCACAGCCTGCTCGCTGGACGGGCAAGGCGATCGGCGCTACCTTCCGGAACAAAGAAGCTAGGCAACCTTGAGGGAGAAGGGCAATGACCGTGCACAGCGATGCCATGAAAGACGCCATTGGCCAGACGCGGGCGAAATGGGGGTGGTTCGTGGCGCTCGGGGTGCTGCTGCTTGTCTTCGGCGGCATCGCCTTCGGCAATCTGTTCATCGCAACCGTCGCCTCCGTCTTTGTCGTGGGCTGGCTGATGCTGATGGCCGGCATTGTTGAGATTATCCATGCCTTCGGCGTGAAGACATGGGGCCGCTTCTTCTATTGGCTGCTCAGCGGCCTCCTCTACGCCGTCGCCGGCTTCTTCGCCTTCGACAATCCGGTCCTCGCCTCGACGGTGCTGACCTTCCTCCTGGCGGTCGCGCTGCTTGCTTCAGGCGTGCTCAGGGCCTGGGTAGGCTACAGCCACCGGCCGCAGCCGGGCTGGGGCTGGGTGGTCGCGGCCGGCATCATCAGCGCACTGGCGGGACTGGTCATCGCCATGGGCTGGCCGGTCAACAGCGTGTGGGTGCTCGGCCTGTTCCTGGCCGTCGACCTGATCTTCCAGGGCTGGACCTTCATCGCCCTTGGCTTGGCACTGAAGAGATAAATTCTGGTTGAGCATGATCTTAATCGGAAAACCGGTTCCCAGTTTTTGCTTCGCTGACCTTCAGTTCGGGACCATGCTCTAAAAAGCTATGGCCGCGTCCAGCCCGGAAAGCGGCCTGACGCCGGCGAGCAGTGCCTTCGCCTCGGCCTCGTCACGCTTCATCTGGGCGACCAGCGCGTCAAGCCCATCGAACTTCACCTCCGAGCGCAGGTAGCCGAAGAAGGACACGGCACAAATCTCTCCATAGAGGTCGCCGGAAAAGTCAAAGACGAAGGTCTCCAGCAGCGGCGCGCCACTGTCGTCGACCGTCGGCCGGCGGCCGAAGCTGGCGACGCCATCATGTAGCGAACCGTCGGCGCGGCGGAAGCGGACGGCATAAATCCCTTCCTTGAGGGTGGCTTCCGGCGAAAGCCTCATGTTTGCGGTCGGAAAGCCGAGTGTCCGGCCGAGCTGCTGGCCGCCGATCACCTCCGCCTGGACGGTGAAACGGTAGCCGAGCAAGCCGGCGGCCTCGGCCACATTGCCCTCGCACAGCAGCGTGCGTATGCGGCTCGACGACACCACCTCGGCGCTTTCGTCGCGAAACGCATCCACCAGCGTGACGCCGAAGCCGTGGCGCTCGCCGGCAGCCATCAGATAGGCCGGACCGCCCTGGCGGTCCTTGCCGAAATGGAAATCGAAGCCGGTAACGGCGTGGCTTATGCCGAGGTTGCGCTCGAGCACGCCGGTGACGAAGGCCTCCGCCGACAAGGAGGCGAACTCGCGTGTGAACGGCTGTTCGACCAGCGCCGCAAAGCCCAGATGCGACAACAGCCGCGCCTTCATCGGCGGCGGCGTCAGCACGAACAACGGCATGTCCGGCCTAAACACCTTTCGCGGATGCGGTACGAAGGTCAGCACCAGGGCGGGTACGCCGCGACGCTCCGCTTCGGCGCGCGCGCGTTCGAGCACCGCCTGGTGGCCGCGGTGGACGCCGTCGAAATTGCCGATAGCCACCACGCCGCCGCGCAGATGGGCCGGCAGCGGTGCGGTTGCGGAAATGCGTTCGAACATGGCCGTCATGGCTTGAACCTATTGCAGCCTGGGAATCACCGCGACCGGCCTGTAGCCATATTTTTCCAGGAAGGCCGCGAGCCTGGCCGGATCCGGCTGCAGCGTCTCACCGTAATCGCGGGCATGGATGCCGCCCGATACGTAGAGCACGTCGAAGCCATTGTCGGCCGCGCCCTTGATGTCGGTCATCATGCCGTCGCCGATGGCCAGAACTTGCGAACGCTCGACCCGGCGGCCGAGAATGACGGCGATCTCCTTCATGGCGACGTCATAGACCGGCGCGTAGGGTTTGCCGGCGATCAGCGTGCGTCCGCCAAGCTGTGCGTATTCGCGGGCCAAAGCGCCTGCGCACCAGATCATGCGTTCGCCGCGCTCGACGACGATGTCGGGATTGGCGCAAATGAAGGGCAGGTTCCTGGCACGCAGCCTCTGCAGAAGATCGGCATAATCTTCCGGCTTCTCCACCTCGTCGTCGAACAGGCCGGTGCAGACCACGCCGGATGCTTCGAACTCCTCGACGAGTTCGACGTCGAGGCCCTCATAGAGCGTGAAATCCCGATCGGCGCCTATGTGGAAGATCTTTCGCGGCCCTTCGGCGATCAGGTCGCGGGTAACGTCGCCGGACGTCACGACACGGTCGTAGGCGGCGGGCGGAACGCCGATGGCGTTCATCTGTGCCACCACGTCGGCGCTGCGACGCGGCGAATTGGTGATCAGCACGACAGGTATTTTCGCCGCGCGAGCAGCGATCAGCGCGGCAGCCGCCGCCGGGAAATGCCATTCGCCATTGTGCACCACGCCCCAGACGTCGCACAGGATGGCTGAATAGGCTCCCGACAGGTCTGCGAGCGAACCGATGATGTCGGGCGAATCCGCCATGCCGTTGTCCCTGTACCATGATGCTTGCAAGCGCCGCGACCGACGGTCCGTAGCGGCCGGCCCGGATTAACCGAAGCGCTTCGCTCTGTCACCAGCTTTCGTTGTGCCCGCAAGATTGCCGCCCGGGGACGCCGGCGAGGACGTGATGGCGAAAGCCTTCTTTTTCAGAGCCTTATGGGGCTTTGCCGCGGAGCAGCATTGCCGATTGCGGACGTGTGGTTAACGGGCATTGAAAAACCGTGCCGACCTTGAACGTATTTTAGCAATCGGAAATTTAAAAATGCGTGGCATCGTCCGGAAAAAAACAGGGCGGGCGGGAATGCTGAAGGCAATGATCGGAAATTTCCGACGCGACAGACGTGGCAACTACTCCTTAATGACCGCAATCACCATTGTACCGCTGATGGGCGGGTTGGCGCTCAGTGTCGATTACGGGGAGTTGCTGCGCCAAAAGCACGAAACGCTGAACGCACTTGATGCGGCCGGCCTCGCCGCCGCCCAGCAGATCGTTGCCGGCGCCAGCGACGACGACGTCAAGGCCTACGCCAAGACATTTTTCGAAACCAATCTCGCACGTATCGACCCGGCGAACACAGCGCTGACCGTCACGCTGCCCAACAACAATGCCGGCGGCGGCACCTTGAAGCTCTGCGCCGGCCTCACCTTCCACCCCTATTTTCTACCGGCCGCCAGCCTGCTGATCGGCGGCACGGCAAGCGACACGACCTTCACCGAATGTTCGGAACTCCGCCTCAAGAACACCCTCGAAGTCGCGCTTGTGCTGGATAATTCCGGCTCGATGAGCGATCTCGGCTCCGGCACCGGCGAGAAGCGAATAGACCTGCTGAAGTCGGCCGCCAAGCAGCTTGTCGATACGCTGGCGCTTCAGGCGCAGCAGATGAAGCAGATCACCAAACCGGTGCAGTTTTCTCTCGTGCCGTTTGCGGCCTCGGTCAATGTCGGCCCTACCCACGACCAGGACAGCTGGATGGATCAGGACGGCATCTCCCCGATCCAGCACGAGGATTTCGACTGGACGACGATGAGTGCCGCCAACAATCCGGACAAATATGCCGAGAAGCTCAACGGCGTCTGGTACAAGCGCGGCACCGGCTGGGGCGAGACCAAGGACCAGCCGCTGACGCGTTTCAGCCTCTACGCCGACATGACGGTCGAATCGGGCCGCGAAGAGGTACCCAATTCGAAGCAATATGTCTGCGACACATACAAGAAGAACGGCACCTGCCAGTACGGCCACTGGAGCGCACCGGAATATATCTACACCACAAGCCGCTATGCGAGCTGGCAAGGTTGCGTCGAAGCACGGCCATATCCCTACAATGTCGACGACACCACGCCCGATACAGCCGCGCCGGCCACGCTTTTCGTGCCGATGTTCGCCCCGGATGAGGCTGGCACTCTGTGGCTCGATTTCAACCGTGACGGCATCAACGACGTCATCAGCACGTCCTACAATTACGGCAACAACTGGTGGGCCGATTGGCCCTATGTCGCCGGTCCTACCGCTTCCCAGCGCCAGTCTGACATGCGCAAATATTTCCTGGTAAAACCATACGGTTCGCAATCCGCAGCCGCGGGCGATGGGCCGAATTCCTCCTGCACCACCAACCCGATCACGCCGTTGAAGGACGTCAGCCAGGACGCAGAGAAGCAGGAGATCAAGGACGCCATCGACGCCATGGCGCCGAACGGCAACACCAACGTGCCGGAGGGCCTTGCCTGGGGCTGGCGAACTGTATCGAGCAACCCACCGTTCACCGATGGTCGGCCGAACAGCGAGAGGGGCAACGACAAGGTGGTCGTGGTGCTGACCGACGGAGCCAATACTTATAGTGCCGTCAGCGACGGCAGCTACGCCAACAACAGGTCGACCTACGCCGCCTACGGCTACACTGGGCTGACCTATCCGGGATCTGGAAGCGTAACCCGCCTGTTCATGAATACCAGCACCGATATCGGCAAGACCACCTATACCGGTGCCAACTACACGGCAGCACTCGACGAGCAGATGAAAACGCTCTGCGCCAATGCAAAGAATTCGAACGTTCTGGTGATGACGGTGGCGCTCGACCTGTCGCCCACAGATGCCAGCGACAAGAAGGCAATCGATGCGCTGAAGGCGTGTTCGTCGGATTCGCGCTTCCGCAAGGATTCGGCCGACCCGAGCAAGCCTGCCAAGCTGTTCTGGAATGCAACCGGCGCGACGCTGTCCGACAATTTCAAGGAAATCGCCAACGAATTGTCGAACCTGCGCATCGTCGGCTGAAGGCGATGGGATTGGCAACTAAGGCAGGGGGCCCGGCGCGCTGGCGCAAAGGCTCCTGCCGTCATGCCCTTGCGGGTGATGGAAGCATGTGGTGAGTGTCCCCACCCGGAGATGCGCTCTTGCCTGAACCCGCCAACCACCTTGCCTTCGCGCTGGTCTGCCTCGGCATGGTGCTGACGCCCGGCCCGAACATGATCTATCTGATCTCGCGCTCGCTGTCGCAAGGGCCGAAGGCCGGGCTGATCTCGCTGGGCGGTGTGGCGCTCGGTTTTTTGTTCTATGTGCTGTCGGCGGCGTTCGGCATCACCGCGCTGCTGCTCGCCGTGCCCTTTGCCTATGATGTGCTGCGCCTTGCCGGCGCGCTTTATTTGCTGTGGCTCGCCTGGCAAGCGGTGAAGCCCGGCGGGCGCTCGCCCTTCCAGATCCGCGAACTGCCGAAAGACAGGCCGCGCAAGCTGTTCGCCATGGGCCTGATGACCAACCTGCTCAACCCGAAGGTGGCAGTGCTCTATCTGTCGCTGCTGCCGCAATTCATCAGCCCCGGCAAGGGCCACGTGCTGTCGCAGCTTCTGGTGCTCGGTGCCACGCAGGTCGCGATCAGCCTGACCGTCAACGCCATCATCGCGGTGACGGCCGGCTCGATCGCCATCTTCCTCGCCGGGCGGCCGCTATGGCTGGTGATCCAGCGCTGGATGATGGGCACGGTGCTGACCGCGCTGGCCGTCAAGATGGCAACCGACGCGCAACGCTGATCGGTCCTACATCGGCCGCCTGACCTGCTCTGCCCGCTCCGGTTCGACCACCCTGCGGTAGAGATGCCAGGTCGCGTGGCCAAGGATGGGCATGACGACGGCAAGCCCGGCAAATAGCGGGATCGAGCCGATGACCAGGAGCACGGCGACCATCAGGCCCCACAGCGCCATCTGCAGCGGGTTTGTCATAACTGCGCGCGCCGACGTCTCGACTGCCGAGACCGCGCCGACGTCGCGGTCGAGCAGCAGCGGAAAGGCGACGACAGTCGTCGCCAGCACGATCGCGGCGAAGGCGAACCCGGCCAGGTTGCCGAGCAGGATCAGCGTCCAGCCCTTGCTGGTCGTCAGCACTTCGCGAATAAAGCCGACGATAGAGGCCGGAGGCTGATTGCCGTACAGGCTGGTGTAGATCGATTGCGCGGTGAACAGCCAGAGCAGGAACAGTACCACCAGCGTGATACCGATGACTGCAATCGCGGGCAGCGCCGGGGAGTGGCGCACGTCGAGCGCATGCCACCAGGATGTATCCATGCCGAACTCGCGCCGGCGGCTGATTTCGTAAAGGCCGATAGCGGCGAACGGACCGACCAATGCGAAGCCGGACATCAGCGGATAGATGAGTTGGATGGCGTTCGAGCCCGAGGTCCACTGCGTCAGGATCAGGCCGACCACCGGATAGATCAGGCACAGGAACACATAATGCGACGGCTTGGCCCAGAAATCCTCTACGCCGAGACGGAGCGCATCTATCAGATCCTCGGTGCTGATGCGGCGCACCGTGGGCTGTACATGCATTCCACGTGCGTCCGCCATGACATGAAAGCCGGCCATAACCTTTCTCCCGTGTGTCGGGGCGGTCACCGCCAGGATGGCCGCCCGCAGCTGCCACTTCAAGAACGCCCGTAAGATAGCGGATCTCGGCGTGCTTGTCGCCACCGCCCGGCGCCGGGGCGCCGGGCGGCTGAACGAACGGATTAGGCCGCGAAGCGATCGATCACCTCGGCCAGCGGCACGTGACCGAGGCAAGCGCCTGACCCGGCGGGCTTTTCGCCAGCCTCGACAGCGAGCGCGTATCGCACGGCCGGATCGGCTTCGATGCGGCGACGTAGCGCCGCCACCCTGGGATAAGCGGCGCCGTCGACCGCCTGGTGGAACTCCGCCCAGCGCGCCACGCCGATCAGCGTGGTATCGGCAAGCGTCAGCCGGTCGCCGACCAGGAAATCCGTGTCGAGGATCATCGCCTCGAGCTGGTCATGGCGGTTGGTAACGACCTTGCGGCCAAAGTCACGCAAGGTCGCCAGCAGCACCGGTTCGGCCGGCTCCATTTCATAAGCAGCCCAGAGCGGGGTGAAAGCGGCGGTGAAACCGGTGTTCACGAAAGCCATCAGCTGGTGCATCCGGTCGGCTTCCGGCGAGCGAGACTCAAAGCTGATACGACGTTGCGTATCGCGAGCTTCGAGCCAGGCGGCAATCGCCATGGTCTCGGTGAGCACCCTGCCTTCGTCGGTGATCAACACCGGCGTTTCCTGGCGGCCGTTGATACTGGCATAGGCGTCGTTCTTCATCTCAGCGAGCATGTCGACACGACACAGGCGGTAGCGTTGTTCGAGGCGTTCAAAAGCAGCGACAAGCCCCATCGAACTTCCCAGCGGGAAGCCGTAAAGGAGAATAGGTTCCATTTCTTTGTCTCTTCCATGATTTAGGGGTCACGCTGCGCAGCGAAACTTGACCCTAAACGCTGGTCGCCCCATGTAAATTACGCACTATTCTGTAACCAGGTCCCGCCATGAAAGATGTCGTCTCACGCTGCCCGATCGAGGAGACCATGCGTGTGCTCAGCGGTCGCTGGCCCACCTTGCTGCTCTATTATCTCAAGGACGGTACCAAGCGCTTCAGCGACCTGAGGCGTGACAATCCGACAGTGTCGCACCGCATCCTGGCGCTCGAACTACGCAAGCTGGAGGAAGCCGGGATTGTGCGGCGAACAGCGCATGCCGGCTATCCGCTACACGTGGATTACGACCTGACGGAGCCCGGTCTCAAGCTTGTGCCGCTCATCGACGCCCTGGGCGATTGGTGGGAAGATACCGAGGACGATCGGGCCAGCCGGGCTACATCGACGCCGGAAACCAAACTCGTGGCGGCGGAATAGCCGACCGGCGATCACCGCGCCGCCAAGAACTGCCGGCGAGAGCCCAGCGCTCCAAGCCGTTCATACATTAGATCCCGCAAGACCAAGGCGACCGGCTATGAGGCGCGCCATTGTGGTCGGCCAAACCGGACAAGGCACGGGCCATCCAGCACCAACTCCTGTAGCATAGCTCGCCAATCCCGATCACCTGACCCGCCGTTCGATCTCATTGCCCGATCAGATCGGCTTGACTATGCTGGATGGCTGTCGCTTTCGATTCTGACGTGAATGAAGAGCCTACTTATCCTCTTGAAGTTTCTCCTGAGACTTTGCCATTTGATCGTCCCCAAGTTCCATATTGTGCATCGTTGTAATCAACCATTCATCATGATCCCGCGTCGCCACTACGCTGATTAATCCGCGCCGACGCGGCCATTCGTTTCCCATCGGATCGAGCGCGCCAGTCATGGACCACCGCAGGTCGAGCGTGGCAACGTCAGGGCGAACAAGCCTGTTCCGCACGCTTTCGGCGGATAGATGGCTGTGCTTGAACATCTTCTCAAAAATTGGGGCATGGAACTGCTCGATCTTGTCACGTCCAGTCGCCTGCATACCGAAGACGTTTGTAAACTCGGCATCTGCCGCGAATACGGCGGCAAAGGCGCGAGCATCGTGACGATTCCAAGCTTCGATCAGCCTGTGCGCGACACTTTCCACCCCTTCAGTTCGGATGTTGCCGGTAGCCATGCTGATCTCCTGTCATATAGTTCGGTTGCCATACTATATGGGCACCATATAAGTTTGGAAAGATGGATAATCAGCCATACACGCAGTCTCTGCTTCTCTATGCTTATCAATCGTCGGCGAGCGCTTTGGTCCAGGTGCTCCGGGAGAGCGGCCATTCGGCAATCAAGCCCAAACACGGCGCTGTATTCGCCAACATCGACGCGGAAGGAACCCGACCCAGCGTCCTCGCAGAGCGTGCGGGCATTGGCAAAGCATCGATGGGTGAGTTGATCGATGAACTGGAGCGCCTCGGTTATGTTCGGCGTTCACATGATCCGAACGACCGACGGGCCAAATTAATCGTTGCAACTGACGAGGCGCTTGCGGTGATCCGGACCGTCCACGATTTCAATCAGCGTCTCGAAGACCAATACCGAAGGCTGCTTGGTGCTCAGGCGTACGAATCGCTCCGGTCGTCATTGCAAGCGATATCCCCCAGCGAAAATTTGCAACCGAGGATACCTCGCCAGCGCTCGTGAAGCCGCAAAGGTAGGGCAAAAGAAGCTCTCTGTCCGTGAATGCCTGACTGGGTATCGAGTCCCTGGGAGTGTCGAGCCCGAACAGCCGCCTGGGCGAATGCTGCCATCCGAGCAAGCCTGTTTCGATTGAGCGGTGAAATCAATCTGACACAGTGCCATCGCGTCGAAACCATTCATCACGCATTTTCACCGCCCTGCCCGGCAAAAGCCATGATCGCGGTTATGTCAGGCCGGCATGACCGTTACGAAAATCGAAAATTATGAGGCCCAACCAAGCCTAAGCAGGCGCGTGCTGCTCAGAGCTGCCGGCCTTGGCGCCCTTGCCGGGCTCACCGGATGCGCAACCGCCGTGCTGCCTACCGGCGAAAGCGCCGGTGTCTCTGCTTCCGCCGCCGGCACGCTGGCCGGCATCCGTGCTTCGGCGGGTCTCGGGCCGCTTGTCCCCGATGCGCCGCTCGAGCAGGCGGCGCTGCAGCAGGCCGGCTATATGGCGCGCGGCGGCCGAATGAACCACACCACCGGCTGGGGCAAGGACTTTGCCTCGCGCGTCAAAGACAATGGCATTGCCGGCGCTGCCGCCGAAAACATCGCCGAAGGCCGCTTCGACCAGCAGAAGCTGTTTGATATCTGGGTGCATTCGCCAGGCCACCGCCGCAACATGCTCGACCCGCGCTTCACCCGCTTCGGCCTCGCCTATGTGCGCGACGGCCGCGACAGCACGCTTCGCTATTGGTGCCTTGTGCTCGGCAGATAATTTCCGCCATTTGGTCGGCGGAAGCCTGCTGGCGACCGATCCGTCAGTTTTTGCGGCCGCCGCCGAGCAATTCCTCGATGTCCTGCGCACAAACCGGCCTGCTGAAATGATAGCCCTGCATTTCGTCGCAATTGTTCCTGCGCAGGAAAGCCACCTGATCATCTGTCTCAACGCCCTCGGCGATGACCCTCAGGTTGAGATTTTGCCCCAATGAAATCACCGCGCTGGCCACAGCCTGATCGTTCTCGTCGGCGGCGAGATCCTTGATGAAGGACTTGTCGATCTTCAGCCGCGCCACGGGAAAGGTCTTGAGTGCGCTGAGGCTGGAATAGCCGGTGCCGAAATCATCGATCGAGATCTGGACACCCAGGCTTTGCAGGGCGTTCATGGTGGCGACCGCCAGCTCGATATCCTGCATGATAAGGCTCTCGGTCACCTCCAGCTCGAGATACCTGGCCTCCAGGCCGCTGTCCTTCAGCGCGCTGACGATGCGATCGATCAGGTTGCGCTCCCTGAATTGCCGCGCCGACACATTCACGCAAACGGTCAAGGGCGGCAGTCCTGCGTCTTGCCAGGCTTTGTTCTGCCGGCACGCCTCATGCAGAACCCAGTCGCCGATCGGTACGATCAGACCTGTCTCCTCGGCGGTCGGGATGAACATCGTCGGCATTACCGTGCCAAGCGTTGGGTGGTTCCAGCGTATCAGCGCCTCGACCGCAAAAACCCGACCTGACCGAAGGTCCACCTGCGGTTGGTAGAGCAGCGTGAATTCCGAACGCGCCAAGGCGTTTCGCAACTCTTCCTGAAGCACGAATTTTTCATGCGCCCTGGTGTTGAACTCCGGAGCGTAAAACTGGAAATTATCGCGGCCGAACTCCTTGGCGCGATACATGGCCGCATCGGCATTTGCCAGCAGCGTATCGGGATCCGTTCCATCCTTGGGATAGTTGGCAATGCCGATACTGGCCGTCGCCCGCACAAGATGCGCTCCGAGCTGAACCGGCTCGGCGAGTGCAGCCCTGAGCTTTTGCAAGGTCTCGGAAACGAGATCGACGTTCGCCGGCTGGTCGAAAAGCACGACGACGAATTCGTCGCCGCCAAGTCGCACGACGGTATCGGTCGCCCGGACGCAGTCGACCATGCGACTTGCGACGATCTTCAGGAGCTCGTCGCCGGCATTGTGGCCGAGCGTGTCGTTGACGAATTTGAAATTGTCCAGATCGATGAACACCACTGTCACCCAGCGATCGTATCGCTGGGCGTACAAGACCGCCTGTGAAAGCCGGTCCTCCAACAAGGCGCGATTGGGAAGCCCGGTCAGCACGTCATGATTGGCCATGAAGTGGATCCGGTCTTCGGCCTGTTTGCGTTCGATGGCGATTCCGGCGATGCGCGTGGTGAAATCGATGAGGCGAGTCTCGGCCTCGGTCGGTTCGCGCACCGTCATAGAATACATCGCAAAAACGCCGAGCACGGCGCCCTGATGCGACAGGATCGGCGTCGACCAGCATGAACGCAAACCGTGTGGCCGCGCGAGTTCGCGATAGTCCTGCCAAAGCGGATCCTGCATGATGTCAGCGACAATCACCGGCTCGCGCCGATAGACTGCGGTACCGCAAGACCCTGCCCTTGGGCCTACCGCGGCGCCGTCGACGGCGTCGGTGTAGTCTCTCGCCAGGCTCGGCGCGGCGGCGTGGCGCAAGTGGCTGCCATCCTTGTCGAGCAGCAAGACCGAACCGAATATCCCCGCCAGTTGGGACTCGACCAGACGCATGAGCCGCTCGAGCACGTCTTCGAGGGGAGCGCTCTTTGCGATCATCTCGAGGATATGCGCCTGCCCGTCGCGAAGGATTTCGGCCTGCTTGCGCGCAGTGATGTCGCGGGCAATGCCGACGAGGCCGAAAATGTTGTTCTGAACGTTGCGCAACGGCAGTTTCGTAGACAGGAACCATTTGCCGGTGCCTGACGCATCGACGACGAACTCCTCCTGGTCGATCATCGGTTTTCCGTCGCGCATCAGTTGCTGCTCGATGAGGCGAAATTTCTGCGCAAGATCCGGCGCGTGAAGATCGAAGTCACTCAGACCGATCATGTCGCTCGTGCTGTCTCGACCGCTGTCGGACGCGATGGCTCGGTTGGCGACGACGAAGCGGCTTTCGGTGTCCTTCACCCACATGTAGTCAGGCACCAGGTCGATCAGCGTCTGCAAGGAGATACGCTCGTCGACGACCAAGCGGTTGGCGCTGAGCTCGCTGATGTCCTCATGCGTGGCCACCCAGCCGCCGTCAGGCATCGGCTGATGGCAGACCTGAATTGTCCGGCCATCGGCGAGCTCGGCTGTCCAGTTCCCCGAAGCCGTGCCCGAATTGACTGCCCGGGCCAACGCCAGATAAGCGTCCGCATTCATTGCCGAGGTTCCGACAGCGACGCGCCGCTCGACGATTTCGCGCAGCGCCGCACCCGGCTGCAATTGCTCCGGTGCAAGGCGATAGATTTCCGCATAGCGTCGATTGCACAGGATCAGCCGTTCATCGGCATCAAAGAAACAGATGCCTTGCGAGATGTTCTCTATCGCGGTCTGGAACCGCAGTGCCTGGTCCTGAAGTGCCGCAATCGTGGCGCGCAGCTCGCGCTCGAGGGCCTCATATGAGGCAGTCGCCAGTTGTGCCAGCGTCGTCAAATTTGCGGATTCGGGCGCGTCGGCGGTTTGCCTGGATGACTTCGTGGCCAAACACAATTCCTCCCGCTGATGCTTGAGGCAAGCTAAGGAGGCTCGCCTTCAACCCAAAAGCGACTGCATATTGGTCCGGATATACTAATGGCAGGTGAACCTGGCTCAACGCCGACGCTACCGGCACAGGCAACGGAAGCCGTGAGCCGGTCGCGGTGCCGGAGCCGTGAGACTTAGTCCATATGCGCGGCAGGCGCCCCACCGGCGGGCGGCGCAGCCTTTGGCTTGCGCAGCAGGAAAACAAAGGGGACAGCAAGCAGTGTCATCATCATCAGCAGCTTGAAGTCATTGACGTAGGAGATCATCATCGCCTGGATATTGACCATGCTATCCATCAGCGACAGCGCCGTCGGATCGCCGCCCGCCGCTGCCGGCGATGCCGCCCAGAGGTTGGGATTGAACGGATTGATATAGGCCGAGAGCTCGGCGTGATTGATCTGCGTGTTGCGTACCAGCAGAACCGTCACCACCGATACGCCGATCGACGAGCCAAGATTGCGCACCAGGCTGAACAGCGCCGTTGCATCGGTGCGGAAGCGTGCGTCGAGCGTGGCGAAAGCCACGGTGGACAGCGGCACGAACACCATTCCCATTCCAAGGCCCTGGATGACGCCGGAGCTGAGGATAAGCCAGTTGTCCATCTGCGGCGAAAAGCTCGACATCGTGTAGAGCGATTGCGCGGTCAGCAGGAAGCCGATGACGACGAGGATCCTGGCATCGATCCTGTGCATGATCCGCCCGACGAACAGCATCGCGATCATCGTGCCGACACCGCGCGGGCCCAAGACGATGCCTATGGTGAGGGTCGGATAACCGAAGATGGTCGACAGCATTGGCGGCAGCAGCGACATGCTCGCCAGGATGAGCACGCCCATGACAAAGATGAACGCGAGCCCGGTGACGAAATTGCGATCGAGGAAGATCTTCGGGTCGATAAAGGGGTGCTCCGCCGTCAACGTGTGGATGGTGAATACCCAGAAACCGGTGATGGAAAGACCAAGCTCGATCCATATCTCGATCGAGGAAAACCAGTCGACCTCGCCGCCGCGATCGAGCATCAGCTGCAGCGCGCCGACACCGAGCGAGAGCATGGTGAAGCCGAAGAAATCGAAGCTGCGCACGCGACGGGCGACGCTGGGAAGATATGCGGCCATGCCAAGGAAGGCGATGATGCCGACCGGCAGGTTGATGAAGAACACCCAGCGCCAGTTGAAATTCTCGGTCAGCCAGCCACCCAGCGTCGGGCCAAGGATTGGTCCCAGCATGATGCCGGCGCCCCAGATGGCCATGGCCTGGCCGTGGCGTTCCCTGGGGTTGATGTCGAGCAGGAAGGTCTGCGACAGCGGCACGATGGCCGCGCCGAACACGCCTTGCATGAGCCGGAACAAAACGATGGTCTCAAGGCTCCAGGCGATGCCGCACAGCATTGAGAAGACGGTGAAACCGACCACGGCCGTCAGGAACAGCTCCTTGCGGCCGAAGCGGTCGGCAAGCCAGCCGGTCACCGGCGTCATGATCGCCGCGGCAACGATGTAGGAGGTCAGCACCCAGTTGATGTTGTCGGGCGAGGCGCCGAGATCGCCGGTCATGGTCGGCAGCGCAACGTTGGCGATCGTCGTGTCGAGCGCCTGCATGATCGTCGCAAGCATGAGCGCAACTGTGATCAGGCCGCGGTGCGGTACTTCGCGAAAGGGTTCTGGGCTGCTCATGAGCTAAAACTTCCAGCAGGTAACAAAACGTGTACATTAGGTTTCCGGACGGCGAGGCCCTCGCTGTAGAGAGACCCTCATCGCGGTGGGACGCGAGCATCGATGTGGGGGTTACATCGACTGAGCGTCTCGACAAGCGGGCGCCTGCCGCCCGGAAACCTGAGGACCGAAGATCCTGCGCGGCGTTGTCTGCTCAGGCAGGCTACAGCGCAGCCCGTCCACGCATTCAACTTTTCCTGCGCCTCCCTCGGACCAATCCTGCATCCATCTCGCTGTTTGCTATGCGGCCGCTACCAGGCCTCTTTACCTGGCCTCGCCTGCCGTGGCGCGGCCGAAAATGCTCGGCAGCCCGCGGGAAACGCCGGTGTCCACCGTGACCGTCGCGCTCATGCCGGTGCGCAGCGCCGTCTTGGCGTCGGCATCGGCCAATTCCAGGCGGACCGGAATGCGCTGCGTGACCTTGACCCAGTTGCCGGTGGCGTTCTGCGCGGGCAGCAGCGAGAACTCGGCCCCGGTGCCGGCGCCGATCGCCTTGACGGTGGCTTCGAACGTCTTGCCCGGATAGGTATCGACCACGATTTCGGCCTTCTGGCCCGGCTTCATGTTGGTGAGCTGGGTTTCCTTGAAATTGGCGTCGACCCAGGTGTCGCCGGTCTCGACCAGCGAAAACAGCGGCGTGCCCGAACCGACATACTGGCCGACCTTGAACGAAGCGGCCTGGCTGATGATGCCGTCGGCAGGTGCCTTGACCGTGGTCTGGACCAGATCGTAGGCCGCCTTGTCGCGTGCGGCGAGCGCCGCCATTACCGTTGGATGCTTGTCGGTCTCGATGTCGGGATTGCCGCCAAGTGCCGCCTTGGCGCTGGCGATCCCTTGCTGGGCCACGGCCAGCTGCTGCTTCGCCTTGTCGAGGTCGTTCTTGGCTTCGTCCAGAGACGACTTGGCGTTGATGCCCTTGCGGGCAAGGTCGGCGGCGCGGTCATATTGCGACTGCGCGTACTGGACCTGGCTTTCGTCGGACTTCTCCTGCGCCAGCGCCTGGCTGTAGGCCGCACGCAGCTGCTCGACATTGAGCCGTGCGCCAGCCACCGCCGCGTCGGCCTGGGCCAATGCGATCCGGTAGGGCTCGGGATCGATAGCGAACAACACGTCGCCCTGCTTGACAGACTGGTTGTCGAAAATGTCGACCTGAACGATGCGGCCCGCCGTATCGGCGGCTATCGACACCTTGGCCTGCTGCAGATTGGCGTTCTCGGTCTCCTGATAGCGGCCGCCGGTCACCCAGACATAGCTGCCGCCGGCGATCAACGCAGCGGGCAGCACAAACATCAAAAGGAAGCGGCCGGCACGGCGCTTCTTCTTCGGCGCCACCGGCGCCGGAGCTATCTGCGGAGCGACCGTTACCGGAGCTGCCGCCGGCTTCGCGGGAGCTTCCATCTCCAGCTTGGCCGCATTCTCATCTAGTTTGGCTACCGCGTTCATGCTGCTGCGCCTTCCGTATTCTTCACTTTTTCCGAGGGCGGCGTCTCACCATCTGCAAGATTCTGCACCATTGTCTCCAGCGCCCTGACCAGGACGTGGCGATCTTCCGGCGAAACGCCAACGAGCGATTCCTCATAAACCTCGCCGGCAAGGCTCTTGACGTGGGTGTAGGCCGCGTTGGCCTTGGCGGTCGGGAAAATCATGCGCACTCGCCTGTCGGTTGCGTCGGGACGGCGCTCGATCCAGCCGCCCTCCTCCATGCGATCGACAAGACGCGAGACGCTGATCGGCTCGATTTCGAGAAGCTCGGCAAGCCGCGCCTGCGCGACACCCGCCTCCTTGGCGACACGTACCAGAAGCCGCCATTGCGCCGAAGAAAGGCCGAAACCACTGGCGCGCGCCTCGAAGCGCTTGCGCATCAGGCGCTGCACGTCGTGGATCAAAAAGCCCAATCTGTCGATGCCGTCGGAAACCATGAGCGACATATATAATAAGCGTGCTCATAATTCAAGGAGCCGGATTGTGCCAGAAGCCGGCAAGTGTGCATGGCAGTCACATCATGAGCGATTGCGAATGAGCATCGTGACCACGAAGAAAGCACCGAACGAACTGGTGATGATGCCGATCGGCAGTTCCTGCGGCGGCAGCAGCGTGCGCGCGAGAAGATCGCTTGCCAGCAACAGCACCGCTCCGAAGATAGCGCAGGTTGCGATCAGGCGAAGGTGTAGCGGGCCGGCAAGGGTCCTGGACAAATGCGGGATCATCAGGCCAACGAAACCTATGACGCCTGCTACCGAGACAAGGATTGCTGTCGAGAAAGCGGCGACGAGAAATGTCATCCTGCGCATCCGCGCAACCGGCACACCCAGGCTTTCGGCGGCATTCTCGCCGGCCAGGAAAGCGTCGAGCCGACGATGGTTCCAAAGTCCATAGACAAGGATGGTGCCTGCGCCCAGAGCAGCCAGCCCGACATTGTCCCAACGCGCGAGCCCGAGCCCGCCCATCGTCCAGAACAACACCGAGTGAGCGGCGCGCTGGTCTCCGGCAAAGACGAGATAGTTGGTCAAGGCGGTGAACATGAAGGAGACAGCAAGCCCGGCGAGGATCAGCCGTTCGGGGCCTTGCCCCCTCACCCGCGAAACCAGCAACAGCACGATGCCGGCGGCTAATACGCCGCCCGTGAAGGCCGCGACCGGCAACGTCCAGATGCCGAAATGGTCGCCAAAAATGGTGATGACGGAAACCGCGCCGGCCGCCGCTCCGGACGACAGGCCGAACAGGAACGGATCGGCGAGGTCGTTGCGCGTTACCGTCTGCAGCAGCGCGCCGATGACGCCCAGCCCGGCGCCGACACAGATGGCCATAATCGTGCGCGGCAGCCTGAGATCGACAACGATCTTGGCAATCGGGATCTTGCCGGCCGGACCGGACACGATATCTCCGTCCAGCCCGGCCGCATGTCCGAGCGCAGCAATCACGTCGCTCAGCGCGATGACCGTCGATCCATAGGCAATCGACAACAAAGCAAGAGCGGCAATTGCTGCTGCTCCTGCTGTCATGGCCAATTCGAACGCTCTCTGGCGCAAGCTCAGAAAGCTTCCGGGTGCATCGCCCTGGCGATCTTGCCGATCGCCTCGATGTTGGCAGGCCCAGGTGTCAGTTCGGCATAGCGCAGCGCGACGAAGCGTTCATTTTTGACCGCATCAGTCTCCTTCATCGCCGGATGGGCTTTGAGGAAATCGAGCAGTTTCCTGTAGCCGCCGCCGTCCTGGTAGTCGAGCAGGATAAGGAATTGCGGATTGCGGGCCGCCACCGTCTCCCAATCCGTATTGCCCCAACTCGTCGCCATGTCGGCCATGATGTTGTCGCCGCCGGCAGCAGCGATCATGGCGCTGGGGATCGCGAACTTGCCTGATGTGAAAGGTTTGTCTTCGCCGGAGTCGTAAAGAAACACGCGCGTTCCCTTGCGGTCGCCGATCTTTGCCGTGATATCGGCAAGTTGTGCCTTCCAGTCCGACACAAGCTTTCCCGCCTGGGCCTCCTTGCCAAAAATCTTGCCCAGCTTTTCGACATCACCATAGAGCAGGTCCATCGAGGCCGCGGGGCGGTTCTTGTCGAGATGGACGCAGCTTTCCGTCAGCACAAGCGTCTTGATGCCGTACGGCGCCAGCGTATCGGGCGTCACCTCGCCACCTGGTTTCATGCCGTAATACCAGCCGGCGAAGAAGAAATCGGGCTCGACGGCGACGAGGTTTTCGAGCGTCGGGTATTTCGGCGCGAGTTCCGGGATCGCGCCCTGCTCAGCCTTGAATTCCGGACCGACCTTGTACCATCCGGTGATGCCCGTCAGGCCGACGATCGACGGTTGCAGCCCCAGCGCGAAGGCCATCTCCGCCATGTTCAGATCTTGGATAACGGCGCGCTTCGGCGCGGCTTCGAACGTCAGCGGCGTGCCGCAGCTGTCAACGGTCACGGGAAAAGCGAAGGCGGCCTGGGCAAGCAGTAGGGGGGCAAAAGACAATACGAGGCGTTTCACGAATGTTGCTCCTTGGTCAGATCAGGATGGGAAGAGGCACGGTTAGGAACGTCGAAGATCGTAAGTTCGCGGTCCTCGGTGGGATGGCGCAGCCGAAGCATGTCGACGCCGAAAGTCTCGCGGATCAATTGCTTGGTCAGCGCCTCGTGCGGACCGGCGAGTGCCTGCAGGCGGGCCTCGTTCATCACCGCGACCCTGGTGGCAAATGGCGTGACCAGCGACAGATCATGAAGCACCGCCACCACGGTCATGCCAAACTGCGATACGAGTTCGAGAAGGTCGCTGCGGGCGCGCGGATCGAGATGATTGGTCGGTTCATCGAGGAACAGGATTTTGGGCTCCTGGGCGATGGCGCGCGCCAGCTGGGCGCGTTGCCGCTCGCCACCGGATAGCGAGCCGATTGTGCGGCCGAGCAGCGGCATCAGGCCGGTTCTGCGAAGCGCTTCGATGACGATGTCGCGTTGCTCGCTCCTTCGTCGCAAGCCCGCATGGGGGACGCGCCCAAGCTCGACATAGTCGATCACGGCAAGCCGCGGGTCGGGCTGATCGGTCTGGCCGACGACCGCCATGTGCAGCGCCCGCTCGGCGGCCGAAAATCTCTCCAGCCGGCGTCCGGAGAATCTCACGTCTCCTGCGCTTGGCCGCAGCGTACCGCAGAGCATGCGCAGCAGCGTCGTCTTGCCGGCGCCGTTAGGGCCGATGATGGCGAGGCGGTCGCCCGCCGCTAGCGAAAGGCTCACCGCACTGACCAGGCGCTGGCCATTTGCCGTCGCACTCAGTTCGCGCGCTTCAAGAAGAGGCTGGGAGGCGTCCAACTTACCGTCACTTTCTCAATGGCGACGGAAGGAAGCTGGACGGACCGGCCGACAAGACCGATGTCCACGTCTCCTCCCGGCACACCCCGTCCGGTCAACTCATGCTGATGGCAGGTCTCCTGGCTCGCGGGTCTTTGCGCCATCCTGCCTTCCCAGCCTTGCCGGCCAGTGGCACTTCGGATCTTGCTAACCGCTTACAGTTGCGGGGGCAGCCACGGCCTCGATCCGAAGACCTCACCGTGTTCCCTTTTCACCCCTTGCCTTTCGACTCGGGGACCATCACTCAGCCACCCTAATTTTCCGCCACTCACAGCGCAATAAATTTTCGGAGTTCGGACAGCCGCTGGAGCAAGGGTCTTGTCAGAAGGAGTCATGCATACCTCGTAATGTAATAACATTACGTACCTAGAGGACGTTGTCTGCTTCTGTCAACCCCCAACACGATTTGGGACAAATGGCTGCCGGCATCTGGGCGCGAGGTCGCCGATGCGCCGGAATTCGATCCCTGTAGCGGCAAGGCTGGAAATTTGGATACCGGTCAAAGTGTGAGGCGCGGCAGGCGACCCCGAAGCGCAGGAAGCGCTGCTACCGCTTGTGACGAGCATGCAGAAGATCGGCGTTCAGATGCTCAGACTATCGATCTCATCCAGGCGGAAAACGCTTCGATATGCGCTTGTCGGGGGTGATTGGCTACGCAGGCAAGGTAAAAGCCATAGCCTGGCAGACAGAGATCATGTGCCTTGACTAGCCTGCCAGCCTCGAGTTCGCCACTGACGACCACATCGCTGCAGATAGCGATACCTTGGCCTGCCGCTACCGCGTCAATCGCGTGCAGCTCTTCGCGGAAGCTTAGGTCCCATGCCTGGTTGGCATTGGGGATGCTGGGATCGATCGAGCGTGCGATCGCCAGCCATCGTTGCCAAGTCGGCGCTTCCGGGTCGCGGTTCGTCCAATTGAAATGGATGAGCGGGTATTGCAGCAGATCGGCGGCGCGCTCGATCTGTCGGTCGCCTCCTGCGAACAACTCCGGGCTGCATACCGGAAAGAATGCGTCCCGAAAAATTTCCTGCGCGGGAACATCCCGCGGCATCCTGCGCGCATAGCGGATCGCGACGTCGGCGTCACCGGCTCGCAGGTCCAGAACGGCGTCTGTCCCGATGATCTCCAGTGGAATGTTCGGATGCTGTTCGCGCCACTTCGACAGGCGCGGAACCAGCCATCGGCTGGCAAATGCATTTGGGCTCGTCACGCGCAACGGGCGTTGGCCAACTCCGGCCGAGGCTGATGCTATTGCCGCAGCGAAAGCGTCGAAGCCGCTGCAAATTACCGGGAATAGCCGTTCGCCCACGCCTGTGAGCACGAGCGGTCGTGGGCGCCGCCGGAACAGCAGTTGCCCACAGACCTCCTCCAGCAATCGAATCTGGTGGCTGATGGCCGTTGGCGTCACGCCGAGTTCCGTCGCGGCCTTCCTGAAGCTCATCAGCCTGGCAGCGGCTTCGAAGGCGCGAAGCGACCCGAGCGGCGGAAGTTTTCTCATCCAGGCAGTTTAGATGAATTTAGCTCATCCAGCGACTGAGATATTCGATTTTGCAGCGAATGGCGCCGCATGAGATCATTGTGATCCGGTGAACGACAGCGGCCTGTCCAACCGTGCTGAATCACGAAGGGTATCCCTCGATGAGCATGTTCAAGCTTATAGACGGTTCCGAGCCGACGTTGCAGGCGCCAGATATCGCCCGGCTCAGGCAGGCGATTAGCGGCGATCTGATCCTTCCGGACGACCCTGGCTATGACCAGGCGCGCAGAGTTTGGAATGGCATGGTCGATAAGAGGCCGGCGGCTGTTTTCTATTGCGCCGAATCCAGCGATGTCGTCACGGCCGTCAACTTCGCCCGATCGCAAGGCTTCCTCGTCGCCGTCCGCGGCGGTGGTCATAACGTCGCTGGCAGTTCGGTATGCGACGGCGGCTTGGTGATCGATGTGTCACGCATGAAGCGGATCGAAGTCGACCCGATCCGCCGTGTTGCGCGCGCAGAGGCCGGCCTGAACCTGGGCGAGTTCGACGCAGCCACACAGGTCCATGGTCTTGCGACGACCATGGGTGTCAACGCGGATACCGGCATAGCCGGACTGACACTCGGCGGCGGGTTCGGCAAGCTTGGCCGCAAACATGGACTGAGCTGCGACAACCTTGTCGCTGTCGAAATCGTGACGGCGGACGGCCGGTTGCTCACGGCAAACGCGGCCGAAAATGCAGATTTGTTCTGGGGCATTCGGGGCGGCGGCGGCAATTTCGGAATAGTCACCACCTTCGAATACAAGCTCCATCCAGTGGGTCCGCTTCTCATCGCGGGATCGATGTTATACCGCTACGAAGAGGCACGCGAAGCGATGCGGTTCTATCGTGCGTTCTCGAGCGGCGCCACGGATGAGCTGAGCCTGGATGCAGCACTTGTGACGGCGCCCTCGGGCGAACGCTTCTTCAGCATATCGGCGTGCTACATCGGCCCACTCGACGAAGGCCAGCAAATCATTCAACCTCTGAGAGAGTATGGCACGCCAGTTGAGCGCCGGGTTGCTCCTGTCCCCTATCTTCAAATCCAATCGGCCGGGGACAGCCTCTTTCCGCGCGGGCGGCGCTACTACTGGAAGGCGCAGTTCATGCGCGAAATCACAGATCAGGCGATCGATACCATGCTTGCGGCTTACATGACTGCACCCAGCGAATCGCTTCTAGTCCTGCAGCAGGTTGGCGGCGCCATCTCGCGAGTACCGATGGACGGAACGCCCTACGCCAACAGAGATGCACTTTACGATTGCTTCCCGATATCGATTTGGGACAATCCGTCTGACGACGAAACGCACATCCGATGGGCGCGCGACCTGTGGGATGCAATGAGACCGTTCTCGACCGGCGGCGTCTATGCGAATAATCTCGGCGAAGAGGGCACTGATCGGGTTCTGGCGGCTTACGGCGAGAATTATCCGAGGTTGGCCGCACTAAAGAACAAGTATGATCCCACCAATTTCTTTCGCTTGAACCAAAACATTAAGCCTGCGGCCTGAGCGACCGCCCCAGGCCGATGCTCGAAATTCTGCGGCGCTGCTACAGCTCCAAATTCCAGTTCTGGCCGACCAGATCCTTGCCAAAGGAATGGTGGCGCTCCTCGTTGGTCAATTTAAAGCCCGCAGCCTCATAGATGTGGCGAGCGGCGGCGAGCACGCCGTTGGTCCACAGCGTCAGTGTCCTGTAACCCCTGGCGCGGCAAAAGCCGACACATTCCTCGACCAGCCGCTTGCCGATCCCGAGGCCGCGCGCCGAAGGCTCGACATAGAGCAGGCGCAACTTCGCCACCGCGTCCGACTGGCGCACGACGAAGACGGAGCCGACGACCTCGCCTTCCCGCTCGGCGATCCAGCTGCGTTCCCATTTCGGATCGAAGGATTTGACGAAGGCACCGAGGATTTCGGCGACCAGCGCTTCATAGGTTTCGTCCCAGCCATATTCCTGCGCGTAGAGCAGGCCCTGGCGATGAATGATCCAGCCGATGTCGCCGACTTGCAGAGGCCGCAGCATATAGGGAATTTTGGGCTCGGCGCTTCCGCCCAGCAAACGCTGCACCGTCTGCATGGCCTTGACCAGCCTGTCCTGTTCGGCAACCGAAAGCCGTTCGAGCAAAGCCCCGACCTGGTCGTGCGAACCCTGGTTCAGCGGCGCGAAGGCCTGCCGCCCGGCCTTGGTCAGCGCGATCGACGAGCGCCGCGCATCCGCCTCGATCGTGGCGCGCTCGACCAGATCACGCTCCTCGAACTTCTTCAGCAGCCGGCTGAGATAACCGGCATCGAGGCCGAGATCGCGCGCAAGGTCGGTGGCGGTCAGGCCATCGCGATGCGCCAGCTCATAGAGCACCCGCGCCTCGGTCAGCGAGAAGGTGCTTTTCAGCAGCCCTTCGTCGAGCAGCCCGATCTGGCGGGTGTAGAAGCGGTTGAAGGCTCGCACCGCGTCGATCCGCTCCTTGCCTGGGTGATGATGAATGGTCATGGCATCCTCCTCCCGGCAAGATCAGCGATTTAGTTGACTTGGTCAAGTATCCGTTTGAAGCAATTGTCCTGATTATGCCCAGCGGGCGCCTTGACTCGCACGAGCTGCCAGCCTATTTCAGCGCCACGTTAGCACTCCCCCAAGATGAGTGCTAACCACATGTCCGGCGCCGCCGGACGGAGGAACTGTTCTCACCATTCTCATCGAGGAATAAAAAATGGCAAAGTCGAAGTTCCGCCCGCTTCATGACCGCGTGGTCGTTCGTCGGGTCGAATCCGAATCCAAGACCGCGGGCGGGATCATCATCCCCGATACGGCTAAGGAAAAGCCGCAGGAAGGCGAGATCATCGCCGTCGGTTCCGGCGCCCGCGACGAAGCCGGCAAGCTCGTCCCGCTGGACGTCAAGGCCGGCGACCGCATCCTGTTCGGCAAGTGGTCGGGCACCGAAGTCAAGCTCAATGGCGAAGACCTTCTGATCATGAAGGAATCCGACATTATGGGCATCATCGGCTGAATATCGGCCTCACCCTCGTTTAAATCTTCGGGCTCAATCCAAGCCCCTGCCAGGAGCTAAAAATGGCTGCCAAAGACGTAAAATTCTCCCGCGACGCTCGTGAGCGCATGCTGCGCGGCGTCAACATCCTCGCCGACGCGGTGAAGGTCACGCTCGGCCCCAAGGGCCGCAACGTCGTCATCGACAAGTCGTTCGGCGCACCGCGCATCACCAAGGACGGCGTCACCGTCGCCAAGGAAATCGAGCTTGAGGACAAGTTCGAAAACATGGGCGCGCAGATGGTCCGCGAAGTTGCTTCGAAGACCAACGACATCGCCGGCGACGGCACCACCACCGCGACCGTTCTGGCACAGTCGATCGTCCAGGAAGGCCACAAGTCGGTTGCCGCCGGCATGAACCCGATGGACCTCAAGCGCGGCATCGACCTCGCCGTCGCCGACGTCGTCGCGACGCTGATCAAGAACGCCAAGAAGATCAAGACCTCGGAAGAGGTTGCCCAGGTCGGCACCATCGCCGGCAATGGCGACGTGTCGGTCGGCTCGATGATCGCGGAAGCGATGCAGAAGGTCGGCAATGAGGGCGTCATCACCGTCGAGGAAGCAAAGACCGCCGAGACCGAGCTTGAAGTCGTTGAAGGCATGCAGTTCGACCGCGGCTATCTCTCGCCCTACTTCGTCACCAACGCCGAGAAGATGGTTGCGGATCTGGAAGACGCCTACATTCTTCTCCACGAGAAGAAGCTCTCCAACCTGCAGGCCATGCTGCCGATCCTCGAGGCCGTCGTGCAGACCTCGAAGCCGCTGGTCATCATCTCGGAAGATGTCGAAGGCGAGGCCCTGGCCACGCTGGTCGTCAACAAGCTGCGTGGCGGCCTGAAGATCGCTGCCGTCAAGGCGCCGGGCTTCGGTGATCGCCGCAAGGCCATGCTGGAAGACATCGCCATCCTCACCGGTGGCCAGGTCATTTCCGAAGACCTCGGCATCAAGCTCGAGAATGTCGGCCTCAACATGCTCGGCCGCGCCAAGAAGGTGTCGATCTCCAAGGAGAACACCACCATCGTCGACGGCGCCGGCAAGAAGGCCGAAATCCAGGGCCGCGTCGCCCAGATCAAGCAGCAGATCGAGGAGACCACCTCGGACTACGACAAGGAGAAGCTGCAGGAACGTCTCGCCAAGCTGGCGGGCGGCGTTGCCGTCATCCGCGTCGGCGGTGCGACCGAAGTGGAAGTCAAGGAAAAGAAGGACCGCGTCGATGACGCCCTCAACGCGACCCGCGCGGCCGTCGAAGAAGGCATCGTTCCCGGCGGCGGCGTCGCACTGCTGCGCGCTTCGCTGAGCATCAAGGCAACCGGCGCCAACTCCGACCAGGCCGCTGGCATCAACATCGTGCGCCGCGCGCTGCAGGCTCCGGCCCGCCAGATCGCGGCCAACGCCGGTGCGGAAGCATCGATCGTTGCCGGCAAGATCCTTGAGAACAAGGGGGCAACCTTCGGCTACAACGCCCAGACCGGCGAATATGGCGACATGATCGCCATGGGTATCGTCGATCCGGTCAAGGTTGTGCGCACGGCTCTGCAGGACGCGGCCTCGGTCGCCGGCCTGCTGGTCACCACCGAAGCCATGATCGCGGAGGCTCCGAAGAAGGAGTCGGCTGGCGGCGGCATGCCTGGCGGCATGGGCGGCGGCGGCATGGGCGGCATGGGTGGCATGGATTTCTAATCCAGCCAATCTCGCAAGCTTACGGAAAGGGCGGCAGCGATGCCGCCCTTTTTGTTTGCTTCACAGCGGGCTGCCCCGGCTCAAGCGGCGATATCAATGCACCGCGGCAGCGGCACTCTTGGCCGGCAATGCCCCCTCAATCAGCGCCGCGACCTCATCGGCTACCGCCAGCACCGGGGCGCGGTCGTGGGTGGCGCGTGCGATCACCATCAGTCCTTCAAGCGATGATTCGACCAGCAGTGCCAGCGCGTGCGCGCGTCGCTCGGGCACCCCGGCCCTGACGAACGCCGCCCTGAGCAAGCCTATCCATTGCTCGAAGGCGGACCGGCACAACTCGGCCAGTTCCGGCATGTCGATCGGCGAGTCCAACACCACGGGCGCGATCGGGCAACCGAGCGTGAACCGATTGTCTTCCAGCATGCGCGCGACCGACTGGTAGATGTGGTGGACAGCCACCGCCGGGTCCTTTTCGGCAGCGAGCGCGGCGTCCAGCCTCTGCGTCACGTCGGCGACGCTGTCGCGCGTCACCTCGATGACCAGCTGATCCTTGCCGCCCGGAAAGTGAAAGTAGAGCGAACCTCTCGGTGCGCCTGAGGCGCTCAAAATATCGTTGAGCGACGTGCCGTGGTAGCCGCGCTGCCTCAGCAGCAGCCCCGTCGTCTCGAGTATGCGGGTGCGGGTGTCGTTCGCCATGTCAACCTCTGTCAGGAGTGAGCATTATAGGCCTTGCCTCGAATATGACAATCGGTCTACATAATATGTAGATCAGTCTACATATTCGAGAGGCAAATGCGCTGTTATCGTCTTGAAGGAACCTGCGGTACCAAGTGCCTGGTGATGCGCGACGAGGCGCAGCCGACGCCGAAGCCGCACGAGATCGTCGTGCGTGCCCGCGCCACCGCGCTCAACCGCCGCGATACGATGATCCTCAACGGCACCTACCCCCTGGCGCCGCGCCAAGGCGTTATCCCGCTGAGCGACGGTGCCGGCGAAGTCGTTGCCGTCGGCGAGGCCGTCACACGCTTTGCCGTCGGCGACCGCGTCACCGGCAGTTATTTTGCGCGCTGGATCGATGGCCGCATCAATGCCGGTCTGATCGACCAGCTTGGCTGCACGCTGGACGGGATGCTGGCCGAATACGCCGTGCTCGACGAGCAATGGGCGGTGCGGCTTCCCGATCATCTCGACTGGCATCAAGCGGCGACGCTGACCTGCGCCGGCCTGACCGCCTGGAATGCCGTGACGGCGGCCGAAATGCCGAAGCCCGGCCAATGGGTTCTTGTCATCGGTTCAGGTGGCGTCGCGCTATTTGCGCTGCAATTCGCCAAGCTGCTCGGCTGCCGTGTCGTGGCAGTCAGCTCGCGCAACGAGAAGCTGGACCGGCTGCAGGCGCTGGGCGCCGACCTCGTCGTCTCGACCGCCGACATGCCGGAATGGGGTGCTGCGGTGCGCGAGCAGACCGGCGGCATCGACCTCGTCGTCGAGACCGGCGGCCCGCCGACCTTCGCGCAATCGATGATCGCCTGCGCGCTTTACGGGCGCATCGTGCTTCTCACCATACAGGATGCGAAAGGCGGGACGGTGCAGATCCCCGGCCCGGTCTACCAGCGCAGCCTCGCCACCATCAGCCGCCTGTTCGTCGGCAATCGCACCAACCTCGAAGCCATGCTGCGCGCCATCTCGGTGCATCGCCTCAGGCCTGTCATCGACAAGGTGTTCGCCTTCGACGAGGCCAAAGACGCCTACCGCTATTTCCAGCAAGGCGACGTCTTCGGGAAAGTGGTCGTCGACGGCGCCTGACTGGTCCGCCCCAAAATCTGATCGACCTCAAATCAAAGGAGAGACACAATGACCATTCGTGAAGCAGAGGCCCAATGGCAGGGATCGTTGAAGGATGGTTCGGGCCGGCTGAGGCTCGGTAGCGGCGTCTTCGAAGGTGCCTACTCGTTCCCGTCGCGTTTCGAGAACGGTGCCGGCACCAACCCAGAGGAATTGATTGCGGCGGCGCATGCCGGCTGCTTCTCGATGGCGCTGAGTGCCGTCCTCGGCCGCGAAGGTTACACTCCCGCACGCATCCACACGATCGCGAAAGCGCATCTCGGCGCCACCGCGGCTGGACCGACGCTGACCCGTATCGAGCTGGAGACCGAGGCAAGCGTCGCCGGGCTGGCGGCGGCGGAGTTCGAGCGGCTGGCGCAGACGGCCAAGGAGAGCTGCCTCGTGTCGCGGGCGCTGGCCGGCGTCGCAGTGATCACGCTCAAGGCCCGCCTCATCGAAACCGCTACCGATCACTGAAGGGAAGGAATATCCAATGACACAGGAACTCATCATCGACATCGCCGCAGCCAAACGCTCCGCCGAAACGGCCGAGATCATGCGGCGCTACAACGACGTCTTCCAGCGCCACGACCCGTCGGCGCTCGACGATCTGGTGGCGGAAGATTGCGTGATCGAGAACACCACGCCGGCCCCGGACGGCGCCCGCCGCATCGGCAAGGGCGCCTGCGTCGAACTGTGGTCGGCGATCGCGACCGGACCCGGCACGCGCTTCGACATCGAAGAAACTTTCGTCGCCGGCGACCGGGCGACGATCCGCTGGCGCTACTGGATGGCCGACGGCAGATCGCTGCGCGGCGTCAACCTGATGCGCGTGGCGGACGGGCAGATCGTCGAGACCATGGGCTACGTGAAGGGTTAGGTCCGCGATCTTCCTGTCTACCGGTCCGCCAGCGCCAGTTTGGCGCCGAGCATGACAAAGGCACCGGCGAAGGTGCGGCGCATCCAGGTCAGCACCTTTGGCCGCGACACGACATGGCTGCGGATTGACGCGGCAAAGATGCCGTAGCCGACAAAGACCACGAAGGTAAGCAGCATGAAGACGCTGCTCAGCTCCAGCATCTTCGACAGCGCATGCGGTTCGGTGGTGCTGACGAATTGCGGCAGGAAGGCAAAGAAGAAGATCGACAGCTTCGGATTGAGGATGTTGATGAGGATGCCCGAAGTGATCACTTTGCCGGCCGAGCGCGGCGCGACATTTTCGTCGACGCTCAGGCCGCCCTTCTCCTTCAGCGTGTTCCAGGCCATGTAGAGCAGGTAGGCGACGCCGAGATATTTCAGCGTTTCGAAGGCGACGGCACTGGTATGCAGCAGTGCCGCGAGGCCGGTGATGGCGGCCGCCATGTGCGGAATGATGCCGAGCGTGCAGCCGAACGCGGCAATGATGCTGGCGCGCGCACCACGCGAAAGCCCGGCGCTCAGCGTATAGAGAACGCCGGTGCCGGGCGAAGCCACGACAATCAGCGACGTCAACAGGAATTCGATGCTCACAGATGGTCTCCCGGTGCTGGCCCTGCCGCCGCCAGCGTAATCAGCGAAACGTGCGGGCACAAGCCAGCCTGAGAGCCTATCCGCATTCAGATCATGCTATTGGCGTGCAGCTTGCTATCCGCAATGGGCTGCCGAACTTCCCAGTGTTCGACGAGCTTGCTGTCCTTCAGCCTGAAAATGTCGACGATGGCCAAGCCGTCCTCTTCGGGTTCGCGTTTTGCGTGCATGTGCACGATGACGAAATCCCCTTCGGCAAAAATCCGCTTCACCTCTCCTCTCACGAGGGGAAATGACTGTTTGAGCTGCTGCAGATAGGCTTTGAAGCCGTCCGCACCATCGGCAATGTTCGGATTGTGCTGGATGTAGTGTTCGCCAAAATGCATCGAAGCAGCTTCGATGTTGCCTTGGTTTACTGCTTTGTCGATGAAGTCCAGGACGATCGTCTTGTTGGTCTCGAGCGAATTGCGACTCTCGGCTGGAACTGGATTTGATGGTTCGTCACGCATGTTTTGCTCCTTCCCGTGCCTGCTTCTGCCCGGTGTGGACAGGAGCGTCCGCACGCCGACATTGCCAATATGATCAGCCACGCTTGTGAGACGGTCGATATGCTATTCGCCTGGATTCTTATCCAATCGTCTAATATCGTCTGGTTCATTGTCGGAGGATGGTTCTCATGGACGCCTTGTCCGAACTTCTTGCTTCGCTGCGATTTGGCAGCGCCATGATCGGCAGCGCGACCCTGCATCGGCCATGGGGTATTTCAGTCGATCCGACAAGGAATGCCGCCATCCACGTCATACAGAACGGCGAATGCTGGTTGCGGCTGACTGGTCAAAAAGAGCCGATCCGCTTAGGCGAGGGAGATGTCATCCTTGTCGCGAGCGGTATCGGGCATGCCCTTTGCAATCCGGCGGATGCACCGACGGCATCGATATCCGCCGTCCTTTCCGCAAATCGGAGCGGACTGGAACCGAAAAGCGAGAGCGGCGCGACAACTCTTCTTTGTGCGAGATATTCACTCGACGGCGTCGGGCCATATCCGATGGTTTCGCTGCTTCCTCCGCTGATTCATTTGACCCGGAATCAGATCGACACCAGCGAGCCGCTGCGGCTTGCCCTGGAACTTCTGCAGGTCGAAGCGAAAGGCGATCTCGGCGGCCACGACATTGTCGCCCCACGCCTTCTCGACAGCACGTTGATCTTCTTGTTGCGCGCCTGGATCGAACATCAGCCACTCGGAACAGGGGGATGGTTTGGCGCCTTGCGCGACAAAGGCATTGCGCAGGCTTTGCGCCTGATCCACGAGCGGCCGGGCAATCCCTGGACCATCGCTTCCCTTGCCAGCGGCGCAGCACAGTCCCGGGCCACCTTCGCGCGTCGCTTCGCTCAACTGGTAGGACAGCCGCCGCTGTCCTATGTGACCCGGTGGCGGATGAACCTTGCCGCCAAGGCTCTGCGGGAAACGAACCAGAACATTGGCGAGATCGGGCGCGCCGTCGGATATGAATCGGTGCCGTCGTTCTCGCAGGCATTCAAACGATTGACCGGACGATCGCCCGGCCTCTACCGCAGCGACTTTCGCCCATCTGATTGACGAAATTCAAACTGAGACGCCAGCCCGAGGGCCGTCATTACAGCGTCGGCAGACCTTGAGCCCGACGCGCGATCAGGCAGTCGTCATCGCCCGGCATGCAGGCGCGGCAGACGTCGGGGCGGATGTCGTAGATGCCGCAGGCCGTTGACTTGCCGACCTCGCCGCACAGTGCCGAACAGCGCGCGCCGTCGCAGCGCATACCGGCTTCGTCGGCAGCCACGTATTTTTGCGGGATAAGGTCGAGCTGCGCGTCATCCTCGGTGGAGAAGCGCGGCCATCTGGACGAGTAGGCGCAGCAGGCGCCACAGGTCTGGCAATCGAAGGCAATCGGACCGGCGCCCTCTTGTGGCGACGAAAACTCCTCTGCGACCGCCAAGGCAAGCAGCCTTGGCGCAGATTTCCGGTCGGCATTTTGCTGCAAGGGCGCTATTTCTTCTTGGGCTTGCGCGGCGGTGCTTCCGCCGGCGACCTGAACAGATCGGTGCCCGCTTCGGCGGCTTCGCCGGTTTTTGGCGCGGCGGCCGGCTTGGCCGGCTTCACGGCGGCAGCAGGCGCTGCCGGCTGGCCCTTGGCGGAAAACTTGATTGCCATATCAATCCTCGTCAGAGAAACGCGATGATGGCGCATTCGGATTGCGAAGGCGGCCGATGAGCGCCGAAACGGCCGTGATATTCATTTCTTCGGGCGACCAGTTCCTGGCTTCCTCGATGTGCCGGGGCGCCAGCTCGCGATGCGTGCTGCCGCTGTAGGCGGCATCCTGAAAGGTCACGCGCTCGCGGGTCTTGGCGTTTTCCCGGACGTATTCGATCAGATAATTGGGGCATTCGGCACGACCGCGCACGCCGAGCCGAACCTGGGCATCGCCGTGGACACGCCTGCAGCGCTCGAGCTTTTCGAGCACGCGCCGGACATATTCGACCGGCTTGTCTAGTTCGCCCACGACATCGGCGATGGTCGAATCTGCGGCGATCGCCTTTTGAGGCACGCGTTTGGTGGCCATCAGCGTTTGCCTGCGCGTTTCGGCGAGGCCGCGAGCGCAACCGCCGCCGCCATGTCGTCGGCTTCCTTCTCCAGGCGCAATTCGCGCAGCCGCGCGGTCTTGGCTTCGCGGGCCTGGCTGACGGCATCCCGTTCGGAATTGATGCGGTCGAGCGACATCGACTGGGTCCGCGTCTTGCTGAAAATGGATTCGGCCTGGTCGCGGGGTTTTTTTGAAGTTGCGGTCAAGGTCTTTCTCCCGGTTCGGAGCACGCCGCCGAAAAGTGGCGAGACTGGTCTTTCGGCCAGGATCCCGCACAAAGCAATACGGCAGCCAGTTTCAAATTGCTGGAACGTCCTTAGCACGTCCGGGCCGTCGAGCAGCGCTCTTTCGGCGATCGAAGCGCAAAAATGAAAAAGGCCAGGCACCGCCTGACCTTCCATGAGAGCGCCCGCGCATCCCGAGAGACGCGCAAGGAAACGTTCTTCTCATGCGCATGAGCGGGGACTTAACATCCCCGCGATCATGCGCTGGAATTTGCCATTCACCGGTGCCAGTACATCCGTGGTCACCGGTGAGGCTTAATTCCGTTTTAGGCCGCCTTCAACTGGTCGGCGGACATCTTGCCCGACTTGTTGTCGCGGACCATCTCGTAGCCAAGCTTCTGGCCCTCGACGATGTCGCGCATTCCGGCGCGCTCGACGGCTGAGATGTGGACGAAAACGTCGGCAGAACCGTCGTCAGGCTGAATAAAACCAAAACCCTTGGTGGCGTTGAACCATTTAACTGTGCCTGTGCTCATAACGAACCCTTTCCATGGCAAATATTCGTTCGCCGTCATGCGGATGCACAACAACGTTTGTCCCGATTTTGATGGGGGAAGTTCGCCAAAGGCGCGCCTAAGCACGCGGATAACAAAAGTCGGTCAAACAAATATCGACAAAATTCTTATAGACTTCTTTGCGCGTTGTGTCAATTTTTTTGATTTTCCACACTCGCGGAGACGCGCGGCGGCGGCCCGCGCCAGCACATCGGACGGCGAAAGCCGGGCTATTGCCCGCCGAAAATACCAATCAGCCGGGAACCATTTTGGCGCCGGGGCATTCTTTCGGTGTCGAAAGCCGTTCTTGAAAGAGCGATCTTGAGAGAGGCGGACGACAAACAGGACGCCCCCGCGCAGATAAAAGGCACGAGGGGCGTTCCTGTGATGCGACCATTCGCGCCGCTGCACCCTGCCCCTCACAGCATGGCCCGGCTGAGCCCGCCATCCACCGGCAAAGCCACGCCGGTGATATAGGCGGCGTCGTCGCTGGCCAGGAATGCGGCAACCGCGCCGAATTCGGCGGGGGTCCCGTAGCGCTTTGCCGGGATTTCGGCCTGACTCTCGGCGGCGATCACAGCAGCGTCCACACCCCTGTCGGCGGCGTCCATCGCGTCGAACTGTTTCGTCCGGTCCGTCGCAAAACGGCCAGGCAGCAACAGGTTGACGGTGACGCCGTCCGCCGCCACTTCGCCGGCCAGGGTCTTGGCCCAGCCGGCAAGCGACGCGCGCAACGCATTCGAAGCGGTGAGGCCGGGGATCGGCTCGCGGACGGACGTGGAGGAAACGGCGATGATGCGTCCCCAGCGCCGCGCCCGCATGCCTGGCAGGAAAGAAATGGCGATGCGCATCTGGCTCAGCACCATGCTGGTGAACTGCTTCTCCCAGACGCTCGCATCGAAGACGCTGGCCGCGAAGGGGGGCGGGCCGCCGCCATTGAGCAGGACGATGTCGATCCGCTGATGCTCGTCCTCGATGGCACGGATCAGCCGGGAGACGCTGTCGTTATCGGAAAGATCGGCGCTGAAGGTCGAGCAGATGTGGCCGGCGGACTCGATCGCGCGCCGCGCCGCATCCAGGATCTCCTCCCCTCGTCCGACCAGGATGATCTCGGCGCCTTTCGCCGCGAGCGCTTCGGCGACGCCGAAACCCAGGCCCTTGCCTCCGCCGAGAACAAGCGCCTTCCGCCTCTCAAGATTTGCACTTATCAAGCCAAGCCTCCCCTGGTTTCGCTGCGCACTCTCGGATCAGGCCCGAGTGCATGTTTTGGGCGTGCATCAGCGGACGTGCACAATGGCGTCGGCCTCGACCGGAACATTGGCCGGCAAGCCGGCCATACCGAGCGAGCAGCGGGCATGCTCGCCACGCTCGCCGAAAACATGGAGCAGAAATTCGGATGCTCCGTTGCCGACCTCCGAATAGGCCGCAAAGCCGGCCGCCGCGTTCACATAGACGGTCAGCTTGGCGAATTTCACGACGCGGTCGAGATTGCCGTCCAGTTCCTTGTCCAGCCAATAGACGATGTTGGCCGCGCAGAGCCGGGCGGCGTTCCGCGCCGCGGCCAGATCGATCTCTGCGCCAACCTGGCCGATCGCAGCGATCTCCTGCCCGATCTCGGGGATCTGACCGGAGACATAGACGATGTCTGCGACCCGAACCGTCGGCGAGAACGGCAAAGCAGGCCGATCGAGCGACGGCCAGGCGACACCGAGCTCTTCAAATCTTCTTCTGTAGGACAAGGTGGCTGCTCCTGTTTTCGTTGGCGCGAGCGGACCTTGAATTCAGGTCGGGCTTTCGGATAGCCTGATAGTGCTGACACAGCTATCAGGAATTCTTATGACTGGAGATATCGACGTCCGGCTGCTGCGCGCCTTCGTCACCGTGGCCGATACGGGAACGGTGAGCCGGGCGGCCGATCGGCTTGCCCGCACGCAGGCGGCGGTGAGCATGCAGCTTCAGCGCCTCGAGGGCGAAGTCGGAGCCGAGCTGCTGCGCCGTTCGCCGCGCGGCGTGACGCTGACCGAGGCCGGCGAGATCCTGCTCGCCTTCGCCCGCAAGGCCATCGCGATCGGCGACGATGCCAGGCGCGAGATAGAAGGCCGCAGGCTGGTCGGCCGTGTCCGGCTCGGCATCGTCGAGGATTTGGCGGTAACGCGGCTGCCGTTGATCATCGCCGAATTCCGCCGCCGGCATCCTTCCGTGGAGATCGAGCTGACGTCGGCCAGCAGCAGCGATCTCAGCAAGTCGCTGGGCGAAGGAAGATGCGACATCGTCATGGCCGATCCGGCGCGCTTCACAAAGGCGCCGCGAGGCCATCTGTCACGACAGCTGGTCTGGGCGGCAAGCCGCATGATCGAGATCGATGACGAGGTTGAGCTTCCGCTGATCATCTTCGAAGGCGCCTGCTCCTGGCAGGACAGGATGCTGGCCTCGCTCGCCGAGGCCGGGATCGGCTGGAAGATCGGCTGCCGCGTGTCGACCTTCGCGACACTGATCTCGGCGCTGAGGGCCGGGCTTGGCATCGGGCTTCTGCTGCAGGAAGGACTGCCGCCCGACTGCCAAAGCCTCAACGGACGCTTCAACCTGCCGCCGGCGCCGATGGCGGATTTCGGCGTCTATCTTGCGAGGGACCCGTCCCGGCTGGTCGAGGAGTGTGGCGATTTCCTGCGGGCGGGTTTCGAAGTCTAACGAAACGATCCGACGTCATTCACCGCTCCTGGTCGGTCGGGCGGATGACGATCTCGTTGACGTTGACATGTGCCGGCTGGCTCACGGCGTAGAGAATGGCCGCGGCGATGTCCTCGGCGGTCAGCGCCTCCATGGCGGCGAGCCGCTGGTCGAGCCCGGCCTTCGCCGCCGGGTTGGTGACATGGTCGCCGAGTTCGGTGCGCACCAGGCCGGGCTCGATGACGGTAACGCGAACCTTATCGGCGTAGACTTCGCGGCGCAGCGATTCGGAAAAGCCGACGACGCCGAACTTGGTTGCTGCATAGCCGCTGGCCCCCGGATTGGCGACACGGCCGGCGACCGACGAGACGTTGACGATGTGACCCTTGGCGGCCCTCAGATGCGGCAGCGCCGCCTTGGTGACGCCCATCAGCGCCAGCAGGTTGAGCTCGACCATGCGGCGCCAGTCGTCGAGCACCGCCTGGGCGGCGGGCGACAGAAGCATCACCCCGGCATTGTTGACGAGGATGTCGAGGCGGCTCCATTCGGCGACAACCTTGTCGACCATGGCGCTGACATCGTCGTTGCTGGTGACGTCGGCCTCGATGCGGAGCGCCGTGCCGCCGGCCTTTTCGATACGTGCGGCCAGCGCTTCGAGACGATCAGCGCGGCGTGCGGCAATCGCCACCTTGGCCCCGGCGGCGGCCAGCGCCACAGCCGTTGCCTCGCCGATGCCCGAGGAGGCGCCGGTGACAAGCGCGACCTTGCCGGCCAGTGCGGAAGAAACAGCTGTCATTGTGAAATCTCCAAGGCCCCTGCCCGATCTTCAGATAGGCCGCGGGCCGCGAAGTGGAAGACCGGCTTTGCTTGGTTCTACTCGTCTGGGCCGGGCTCCGGCCAAGGCTCTTTCGCCGCCTCGGCATACCAGTGGCGCATCGCCGGCATCGAAAGCACGGCGTCGACATAGGCGCGGGTATCGGTTGCCAGCGTGCCACCATAGGTGTCGAAGCGGGTGACGACCGGCGCGTACATGGCGTCGGCCGCGGTGAAATGGCCAAACAGGAACGGGCCGCCTTTGCCGTGTTTTTCGCGGCATTGCCGCCACAAATCCTCGATGCGCGCCCGTTGCGCCTCACCTTCGGCGTCGAGCGGCCTGTGGCCTTTCGGCCGGCGCAAATTCATCGGCCAGCCATAGCGGACCTCGCGAAAGCCCGAATGCATCTCTGTCGCCGCCGAGCGGGCCAGCGCACGAGCGCCGATGTCGGCCGGCCACAGCTTTTTCTCGGGAAACAGCTCAGCAAGATATTCAAGGATGGCAAGGGTTTCCCAGACGATCCGGACCTCGCCAGTCGGCAGCCGATGGTTCAGCACCGGCACCTGGCCGGTCGGCGATATCCTGGCCAGATTGGCCGCGGTCTCGGGCGTGCGCAGGCGCACAAGACCTTCCTCGAACGGGATCTCCAGATGCTTCATCGCCAGCCATGGCCTCAGTGACCACGACGAAAAACACTTGTTGCCGATGAAGAGCGTGAATTCAGCCATTGTCCCTCCGGCCCTGTCTGTTCGGGCTTCTCGCGCACCCTATCCTGTCGGCTTCGCGGCCGGAAGCTATCCCAATCGACGGGCAGAACCCGGAACCTAAGCGATCCGCGACCGTTTCTCCAGGCGAACGGTTCAGGAGATGCGAGATGGTGAACAAGGATCAGGTGGCCGGCGTTGCCAAGCAAGCCAAGGGCTCGGTCAAGCAGACCGCCGGCAAGGCCACCGGCAACAGGCGCACCGAGGCCGAAGGCGACGTCGACAAGGCGACCGGCAAGATCCAGAAGGCTTACGGCGACGTGAAGGACAAGGTGAAGAAGGCGCTTTGAGGGTGGCCCTTCGCAAACCAGGAAAAGGCGGCTCGGCCGCCTTTTTTGCGTCCTCTCCTGCCCGTCAGAAAGTCAGGCTTTTGCTGTATGCATTGGTGAAGGTGACCTCGCCATGATCTCCTGCGGCTTCGCCCAGCACCACATCCATGCTGTTTCCCGTCACCCGCGCCAACGCAAAGCCGCCCATGAAGGCGGCCTTCGGCTTGAACAAATCGAGCCCGTCACGGTGGTAGATCATCGGCGTCGCGTGCTGGTGACCATGGAAGATGCCGACGACGTTGTAACCCTTCAGCACAGCCAGCAGCGCCTGCCTGTCAGCTTCGCTCCACCAGTGCGGCGGACCCTTGCCGCCTTCGTCGAAGGTCTTCTCGGCTGCGTCCCATCTTTCGATCGAAAAAGTATCCCAGCCATAATGCTGGAACAGGATGACCGGGCGGCCGTCGCCGGCATAAGTCGCCAGGTCCTGCTTCAGCCATGGCAGGCTGCTGGCGGCGCCATGGCCGGTATCGCCGGCAAAACGGTGCGTCTGGACAAGATGCAGACCGCCCCAATCCCATGAATAGCAGTCGGTCCCGACGTCGTAGTCGGTCGCCGGCGCGGGCGGCTTGAAGAACACGCCGGGGCGGTGGTTGACCTCGACGTAGTCGCGCATTTCGCGGCGGTACCAGTCGACATGCGAGCGCGGGCCGTTCTGGTCGAGGTCGTGGTTGCCGAGGCCGACATAGACCGGCATGTGCACATGGTCGGGGCCGACACCTTGCTGATAGCGCTGGCTGAACTGAAGCAGCTGCGTGCCCTCGCTGGGCTGGGTGATCTGGCCGCCGCCATCATCGGTGATGTCGCCGCCAACGACGAGGCCGAGCGGCGTGCCGATGTTGCCCGTCGAGCGCAGGGCGGTGGCAACGCCATCGATTTCAGCCGGCCATTGCCTGTCGCCGACGCCGTTGAGTGCGGCGACATTGCGCAGCAAGGCAGCGTCTGTCTTGCCCTCCTGCTCGCAATGCGGGCTCAATCCGTTTGCCATGCGGCAGGCATGGACATCGGCGATGAACAGAAAAGTGGCGTCGATCGGCGGGATGCGCTGCCCGGTCTGGCCGAAGGCCGGGCGCGAAACGGCGCCGGCCGCGGCAACGGCCGCTGCCTTCATCAGGAACCTGCGCCGGGAAACCGGCCGGGCGGAAATACGATGCATCATGCGCTAAAATTCAGCACGACGCGGACCGGCAGTCCAGTTGCTCGCAAAGTGTGTCGACACGTTCTCCCAGGTCTGGCATTGCTTTCGGCATTCAACTTGCGCGGGCAGAGGAGGACGCCATGAAAGCTACATCCATCGGCATGACAATGGCCATTCTGGCGGTGACGAGCGCAGCGCATGGCGCCGGGTGCATCGACGCCAAATCGGCCAAGGCCGGCTTCATTCTCGAAAGGCCCGGCATCCACAGCGAATTTCGTCCGGCGGCGGGCGGAATGGTGGCGGTTGCCAACAAATACCAGTCGCAATCGCCGCAGTCGCAGTACCTGTTCGGCGGGCTGATCGAAGTGTTTCGCGACAGCAGCACAGGGCAGCTGGCGATGATCCCGTTTTCCGATCTCAGGAAGGTGTTCCCGCTGAAGGCGGGGGCCAAGAGCAAGATCGCGTTTGCCCGTCTTGCACCGAACAAGCCGCCGAAGGGCACCGAGACGCTGGAGATCAACGTCAAGGGCAAGGAGACGTTCAGCCTGGGTGATTGCAAATACTCCGTGCTCGCGGTCAAGCAGACGATCAGGAGCGAGGCCGGCGAGACGCGGGACGAATTCATCGCGCTTTACGCACCCGACCTGCAGGCAGTTGTGGCCAGGCGCTATGACGAGGGCACCAGTGCCGAAAGCGTGGTCGGCTACGAGCTGATCAAGCCGCTGCCGAATTAGGAGAGCTCGGCCTCCCCGCCTCGGTCGCGATATCAGCGACTGCGGCCTCTGTCCTGCCAGCGTTAAAGCGCTCTGTGCAGTATCCTGCTACGTCGCCTCGTTCCTGTTTTGGACGACATAACTCCCTGTTCCAACGCCATCAGGCAGTCACGCAGCACGCCTGCGTCCTGTGCTGTCTTGGCCATCGACATGGCGCCGGAATAGCTGGCGACGGCGAGCGCTGCGAAGCGCTGCGGATCGGTACCTAGCTCCCGGCCCGCCTGCTGGTCGGCGCTGATCTTGTCGGCGATCGCCTGACGCCAGGTAGAAAAAATGCCGGCAAGGGCAATGCGGAAATCCGGATCGGCAAGCGACAGTTCATGCGCCAGGTTGTTGAGCGGGCAGCCGCGCACGAAACCCTGCCGCTCCAGCTCCGCCGCGACGGCCGCGAACACGGAGCGCACGCCCTCGCGCGCTGAGGGAGCCATCCGTACCGGCGCGATCCATGTCTCTTCTACGGCGGCGGCGACCCGCTCCTCGATCACTGCGAGCGCCAGCGCCTTCTTGGTTGGGAAATGGTGGTGCAGCGCGCCGCCGGTGACGCCCGCCGTCGCCATCAGGTCGCTCATGCTGGATGCATGATAGCCGCGTGCCTGAAACGCCTCCTCGGCGACATCGAGCACCTTTTTGCGCATGCCTTCGGGGTCGTTGGTGCGTTTTTGAGCCCGCGACCTTGGGCGAGCGGATATCTCTGCTGACATCTTCACACGATAGCAGATTGACAAAACAGGACAATCGGTCTGTTTTGTAAAACAGGATGACTGTCCTGTTTTGGAGCTCGCGCGATGAACCTGCCTTTGAACGCCATACCTAATCCCGATCTGCTCGCCTCGCCCGTCGTCGAACTCAGGCAATACACGCTGAAACCCGGCCGGCGCGAGACACTGATCGGCATCTTCGACAATCAGCTGATCGAGGGCCAGGAAACCGCGGGGATGACCATCATCGGCCAGTTCCGCGATCTCGACCGGCCGGATATGTTCGTCTGGCTGCGCGGCTTTGACGGTATGGAAGCGCGGAAAAACGCTCTGACCGCCTTCTATGACGGGCCGGTCTGGGCTGCCTGGCGCGACGCCGCCAACGCCACGATGATCTCATCCGACGACGTGCTGCTGCTGAAGCCGGCCTGGCCGGGCGCGAGCCTAGACCTCTCGGGATCGAAACGAGTACCCCAGGCGGACCTCGAAAAACCGTGCGCAGGCAGCGATTTGCAGGCAATTATTGTCATCAGGATTCATCATTTGCAACCGGGCCTGGAAGCCCGTTTCGCCAACGACTTCCAGACCGCGGCCCTTCCGGTGCTCGCCGCATTTGGCGCGTCGCCGCTCGCCGCCTTCGTTACCGAACATGCCGAAAACAGCTTTCCGCGGCTGCCGGTGCGGGCCAGCGAAAACGTCTTCATCAGCATCACCGGTTTCGCCAGCGCCGATGCACATGCCCGCCACGAGGCAGCCTTGGCTGCCTCCCCGGAGTGGCAAGTGTTCGAGCAGAGCGTCCAGTCACGTATGGCCAAGCCGACTGAGACTTTGCGGCTGTCGCCAACCTCACAATCGCTGCTTGGGCGGTGAGACGAGGCGAAGTTTCATACGCTGGGATAGGCAGGCGACTTGACCCGGAGTGCAGGCAGCGCTGCTCTGGGGTCATGCCGCCGGCGGAAGGCGGCAATGCGCGGGAGTGTTGGATGAGACTAGGCGGCAAACGGGCACTGGTCACCGGCGGCTCGGACGGGATCGGGCTGGCAATCGCCGAGGCGTTTTTGCGCGAAGGCGCGGACGTGCTGATCGTCGGCCGCGACGGCAAAAAACTCGACGCCGCCCGCAAGCAGCTCGGGGATAATGTCGAAGCGCTTTCGGCCGACCTGTCGGCCAGCGCCGGCATCGATGCCGTGGTCGAGCATGCCAGGCGCGGCCCACCTGTCGATATCCTCGTCAACAATGCCGGCGTGGCGTTCCTTGTGCCGTTCGAAACCGTCAGCGAGGATCAGTTCCAGCAGTCCTTCGCACTCAACGTCACGGCGGTATTCTTCCTCACCCAGCGGCTGTTGCCGCATCTCGCGCCGGGCGCGGCCTCGGTGATCAACATCTCGTCCTATTTCGCGCATAAGATGATCCCGAAGCGGCCGTCCAGCCTCTATTCGCTGTCGAAGGGCGCGCTCAATTCGCTGACCAAGTCGCTCGCCTTCGAGCTCGGGCCGCGCGGCATAAGAGTCAACGCCATCGCGCCCGGCACGGTCGACACAGCGATGCGGCGCAGGTCGATCGAAAACCTGCCTGAGACCGCGCAAGCCGAGCTCAAGGCCTATGTCGAGCGCAGCTACCCGCTCGGCCGCATCGGCCGAACCGGCGACCTTGCCGGCATCGCCGTCTATCTCGCCAGCGACGAAGCGGCATGGACCAGCGGCGGAATCTTCGCCGTGGATGGAGGATACACGGCGGGGTGAGGAGCGCGCGCTCTTCCTTCTCCCCTTGCGGGAGAAGGTGGCCGAGCGAAGCTCGGTCGGATGAGGGGTGCTGGACGGATCGCCGACGCCTCGTTTCTTCCAACACCCCTCATCCGGCTCGGCGCTACGCGCCGATCCACCTTCTCCCACAAGGGGAGAAGGAAAAGGCGCTGCTTCAACCGATTTGCATTCCCGTCACCCGCAATCTCCGCTTGAAGGCATTTGTGCAACGCGATACGCCGTTTGCAAATTGCAAACCGGAGAGACTTCGTGAGCGCGCCAGAGACCAGAACCGAAACCGACACGTTCGGTCCCATCGAGGTCGCCGCCGACCGTTACTGGGGCGCGCAGGCGCAGCGTTCGCTGGCCAATTTCAAGATCGGCTGGGAAAAGCAGCCGGCCTCGATCGTGCGGGCGCTGGGCATCGTCAAGCGGGCGGCAGCGGAGGCCAATATGGAGCTGAAGCGGCTCGATCCGGCGATCGGCAAGGCCATTATCGAGGCCTCCCAGGAGGTCATCGACGGCAAGCTCAACGAGCATTTCCCGCTGGTCGTCTGGCAGACCGGTTCGGGCACGCAGTCCAACATGAACGCCAATGAGGTGATCTCCAACCGGGCGATCCAGCTTTTGGGCGGCGTCATGGGGTCGAAGAAGCCGGTGCATCCCAACGACCACGTCAATATGAGCCAGTCGTCGAACGACACCTATCCGACTGCAATGCACATCGCCTGCGCCGAGCGCATCATCCACGACCTGCTGCCGGCGCTAAGACATTTGCATGCGGCACTCGAGGCCAAGACCAAGGCTTTCGCCCATATTGTGAAGATCGGCCGCACCCATACACAGGACGCGACGCCGCTGACGCTTGGCCAGGAATTCTCGGGCTATGCGGCTCAGGTCGCCTCGTCGATCAAGCGCATCGAGATGACCCTGCCCGGCCTGCAGGAATTGGCACAGGGCGGCACCGCGGTCGGCACCGGCCTCAACGCGCCGGTCGGCTTTGCCGAAAAGGTGGCGTCGCGCATCGCCGCAATCACCGGCATCGATTTCGTCACCGCGCCGAACAAGTTCGAGGCGCTCGCCGCCCATGATTCCATGGTCTTCTCGCACGGCGCCATCAATGCCTGCGCGGCGGCGCTGTTCAAGATCGCCAACGACATCCGCCTGCTCGGCTCCGGCCCGCGTTCGGGCCTCGGCGAATTGTCGCTGCCGGAAAACGAACCGGGCTCGTCGATCATGCCGGGCAAGGTCAATCCGACACAATGCGAGGCCATGACGCAGGTTTGCGTGCAGGTGTTCGGTAACAATGCGGCGATCAGCTTCGCCGGCAGCCAGGGCCATTTCGAACTCAACGTCTACAATCCGCTGATGGCCTATTGTTTCCTGCAATCGGTACAGCTGCTGGCCGACGCTTCCGTGTCGTTCACTGACAATTGCGTCGTCGGCATCGAGGCCCGCGAAGACAACATCAAGGCAGCGCTCGACCGTTCGCTGATGCTGGTGACGGCGCTGGCGCCGACGATCGGCTATGACAACGCCGCCAAGATCGCCAAGGCGGCGCACAAGAACGGCACAACGCTGCGCGAGGAAGCGCTGGCCACCGGGCTGGTCAGTGAAGCCGATTATGAGCGGCTGGTGCGGCCGGAGGACATGACGCATCCGGGCTAGGGTGCTGAAATGCCTGGATCTCAACACCTATGTTGATCGCGAAAACGTTACTTTGGTGAACAATCCGTAACCAATCTGACGTCTTTGGTGAACAGTCGGCCTGCGCTAACTAGACGGGTATCCCAAGTCGTTTGGCCAAACCCTTCTGGAGAGTTACGCATGTCCACCAACACGTCCACCAACACTTCGTTTGCCGGTTCCGGCACCGCCTCCGGCGCCTCGGGCACGATCCTGCTCGGCCGCATCCTGCTTTCGGTCATCTTCCTGCTTTCCGGCTTCGGCAAGCTGACGGCGATTGCCGGCACGGCCGGCTATTTCGGCAGCCTCGGCCTGCCGCTGCCGATGGTGACCGCCATTGTCGTCGGCCTGATCGAACTGCTTGGCGGCCTCGCCATCCTCGTCGGCTTCCAGACCCGGATCGTCGGCTGGGTGATGGCGATCTTCACCGTTGCCACCGCATTGGTCGCCCACACCGGCTGGGCCGATCAGATGCAGATGATCAATTTCCTGAAGAACGTCGCGATTGCCGGCGGCTTCCTCGTGCTGGCCTCCTCGGGCCCAGGCGCCTATTCGATCGACGCCAAGCGCGGCTGAAGCAGTCCAGCATTGCTTGGACAAAAGGGGTGCGGAATTTTCCGCGCCCCTTTTTCGTTGTCGGTTTGTGCCCTTCGGTCCGCTGACGGAAAACCTGCTAAGATCGGGCGCCAGGCCAAGCGGCCGTCGACAACGGAGGTGAAGATGCCCCGCAATGCGCTGCTTCTGCTTTCCCGATTGCTGCTCGCCGCACTTTTCGTTCCGTCCGGCTTCCACGCGCTTACTGACGTTGCCGGCACATCAGGCTATTTTGCCGGCCTCGGCCTGCCGCTGCCAACGCTCGTAGCCTGGGCGACGGGCCTGTTCGAGCTGATCGCCGGACTGCTCATCCTCGTCGGCCTCAAGACGCCGATCGTGGCGCTCCTGCTTGCCGCGTTCTGCATCGCGGCGGGCTTCATCGGCCACTATGGCCAGGGTGGCGACGATCCGACGCTGACCTTCATGCATTCACAGATGCTGATGAAGGACATCGCCATATCAGGCGGTTTTCTGGCGCTGGCAATGGCCGGCGCCGGCGCCTATTCGTTCGATGGCCGGGCGTTTGGGACCCGCGCCTGAGCAAGTCACCCGGTTTATTTGGTGTCCAGAAAAACAAATTTTGCGAGACGGCTTACATTGACAGGCACCGACGCTAGGGCGCTGTAGTAGCCCATCCGCCCAACGCCGATGTACAGACAAAGCTGCTGTTTTTCTACCGCTGCAGCCACCCACTCCGATCCGAAGTCGTTTGGGTCCCAAACGTAGTTTCGAAGGTTGCTGTCTATGGCGACATATACATAACCATCTGATTGAATCAGTTCTTTTCTCTTGAGATACGGCAACAGATCGACTCGACCAAAAATGGGCTTGATCGATCCGCCAATGGTCTGAGCCCTGTCGGAAAGAGCTTGGTCAATACCTCCTGAACATGGCTCGAGCCTTGAAAACAAATCGCTCTTCGACAGCGATTTCATAAATTTGAGAACGTCCGTGCTTGGCTTGAATACAAAGTAATTTATGCGCTCCCCGTTCTGGGGTGTTGTCAACATCCTATGAAAATTGAACGGCATTCTGACGCCCATCCCTTTGGGATAATGTCGATCCAGATCGAACGTCCCCTTGGCCACGACGGACAGAGTGTAAAGCGTCTGGCCACTGGCGGTGCCCGCGAAGACGACGAAGATCGCTGCAACCAACAGCTGAAGAACCTGCCTGGATCTCATGGTCTTCCCCCTTCCTAAACTGTCACGTGCGACGACGCAGGCGCCTATTTCACAGAAACGCTTGGCCCGCCCTCGACCGCCAGCACCAGCCGGCGATTGGTGACCCTTGCCAGTTGTGCCAGCCGGCCGGCGGGGCGCTCGCCGTAAAGATCGGCCAGTGCTGCCGGCAGCACCAGCGCCAGCACGCCATTGCCGCGGTTTTCCCATTTCAGTCGCGGCATGACGCCCGGCATTGCCGCGCTCAGCAAATAGACGACGCGCAGCAGCGCGGCCAGCACTCGGGCGCGCTCGAGATAGCGCTGTGTCGCCAGTCCGCGGATTTCCGGAGCGGCTTCATTGAACACGCCCTCATGGCGAAACAGGCTGACAAGCGCCAGGAAGGCACGGCCGGGATGGTCGACACCAATAAACGAGGCGTGAGCGATGATGTTGAGCGATTGCTTGCCGCGATATTCGGGATGGGCACGCCAGCCGATATCGGCGAGCAGGCAGGCGGCGTGGCGGTAGCGCGCCTCATCCCTGGTCTCGTCGATGCCGAAGGCGGCGAACGCCTTGCCGGTCCACTCGACAAGCTCATGCGCGTGGTCGACCGAGCGCGAGCGCAGGCGGGCAAGCTCTTCCGCCGCCGAGATCAGCGGATCGGCTTTCTGCTCGGCCTTGTCGAGCAGCGAATAGAGAAAGCCCTCGCGCACGCCCAGCGCCGACACGATGATCTTCGACGGCTGCATCGCCGCCATGATCTCCTGCAGCACGATGGCGCCATAGGGCAGCAGCGAGCGGCGGTTCTTGGAGATGCCCTCGATGCCTTTGATCTTATCGATCTCGGCCTTGGCGACCTGCCGGAGGAAGTTCGCGGCGCTTTCGATGCCGATCTCGTAATGGTGCATGACGCCGAGCGGGTAGTTGGTCATTTCCATGTGCAGCCGGGCGAGGTTTCGCCAGGTGCCGCCGACCGTGTAGAACGCCCTGCCCTGCCCGCCCTTCAGCAATTTCGCCCGCGCCAGTTGCTCGCGCGTGATCCTTGCCGCCTGGGCCAGCGAGTTCTTCGCCATGTCCTGCAGGCGCAAGCCGCCCAACGGCAGCGTGATGCCGTCACCGATCGTCTCACCATCGATGTCGATCAGTTCGAGGCTGCCGCCGCCAAGGTCGCCGGCAATGCCGTTGGCCGGGTGGAAACCGGAGATGACGCCGAGCGCCGAATAATGGGCTTCCTCGCAGCCGCTCAGCACCTGGATCTCGGTCTTGAGCACATCCTCGGCGCGGTGGATGAAGTCGGGGCCGTTGACGGCCTCGCGAGCGGCGGCGGTCGCCAGCACATATATGCGCTCGGCGCCGGCCTGGTCGGAGAGCGCGCGGAAGCGGCGGAACTCTTCCATCGAGCGCGTCACCGCCTCGGGATCGAGTTTTCCGGTCGAAACGATGCCGCGGCCGAGGCCGGCCAGCATCTTTTCGTTGAACAGCAAGGTCGGCGAACGCGCCAGCCCCTCATAGATGACAAGACGGATCGAGTTCGATCCGATATCGATGATGGACAGCGGTCGGCGGTCCTGAAGCCGGCCCTGGGACGCTGAAATCATCAGCCCGTCGCTGCGTTCTGTTTCTTGCGGCGTTTGAACTGCGCGATGCGCTTGGGCGCATGCGACTTCAACGCATCGCCCCGTCCGGACAGGCTCGGATTGGTCATGAAATATTCCTGCGCGTTGAACGGTTCCTCGCCCTCCTCCAGCACAACGCGCCGGGAGGTTCCGTCAGCCAATACGTCGAAACTTTGCTGGTTGTCCATGATGTTGCCGAGCATGATCTGGCCGAGCACCTGTTCGTGCACAGTTGGATTGGTGATCGGCACCATGGTCTCGACACGGCGGTCGAGATTGCGCGGCATCAAATCGGCCGAGGAGATGTAGACGATCGCCCCGTCCGATGGCAGGCCGTGGCCGTTGCCGAAGCAGTAGATGCGGCTGTGCTCAAGGAAACGGCCGACGATCGACTTCACCCTAATGTTCTCCGATAGGCCGGGCACCTGCGGTCTCAGGCAGCAGATGCCGCGCACGACGAGATCGATCTCGACGCCGGCGCGGCTGGCATCATAGAGGGCATCGATGACGATCGGATCGACCAAGGCGTTCATCTTCATCCAGATGCGGGCGGGCCTGCCCTCCAGCGCGTGGCTGATCTCGTCCGAAATGTGCTTGAGGATGCGGTCGCGCAACGTGAACGGCGATATGGCCAGCCGCATCTGCTCGGCCGGTTCGGCATAGCCGGTGATGAAGTTGAACAGCTGGGCGACATCGCGCGCGATCGTCGGGGCGGTGGTGAAGAAGGACAGGTCGGTGTAGATGCGCGCGGTGACCGGGTGGTAGTTGCCGGTGCCGAGATGCACGTAATTGCGCAGCCTGCCATCCTCGCGCCGCACGACCAGCGACATTTTCGAATGGGTCTTCAGTTCGAGGAAGCCGAAGACGACCTGGACGCCGGCTCGCTCGAGGTCGCGGGCCCAGCGGATGTTGGCTTCTTCGTCGAAACGCGCCTTGAGCTCGACCAGCGCTGTCACCGACTTGCCGGCCTCGGCGGCGTCGACCAAAGCGCGTACGATCGGGCTGTCGTTGGAGGTGCGATAGAGCGTCTGCTTGATCGCTACCACTTCTGGATCGGCCATCGCCTGACGCAGGAACTGCACCACGACGTCGAAGGATTCGTAGGGGTGGTGGACGATGATGTCCTTCTCGCGGATCGCCGCAAAACAATCGCCGCCATGCTCGCGGATGCGCTCGGGGAAGCGCGGATTGTAGGGCGTGAACTTCAGATCGTCGCGGGCGACGGCGACGATCTCCGAGATCTGGCTGAGCGCCAGCGGACCGGTGAGCACGCTGATCCGGCTTGCCGAAACGCCAAGCTCGCCGGCGACGAAGTCGCGCAGTTCGGGCGGCATCAGCCGGTCGAATTCGATCCGGATAACCGAGCCGCGGCGGCGGCGCTTCAGCGCCGTCTCGAACAGGCGCACCAGATCCTCGGACTCTTCCTCGACCTCGATATCGCTGTCGCGGATGATACGGAACGTGCCGGAACCCTTGACCTCGTAGCCCGGGAACAGCTTGCCGATATAAAGGCCGACCGCCTCCTCGAGCGGGATGAAGCGGACATGGCGCTTGCGATCCGGCAAGCGGATGAAGCGCCTCAGCGCCACCGGCAGGCGCAAAAGCGCGCTCATTTCCTCGCCGTTCTTACGGTGGCGCAATTGCAACGCCATCGAGAAACCGAGATTGGGAATGAACGGGAACGGATGCGCCGGGTCGATCGACAGCGGCGTCAGCACCGGAAATACCTGCTCCTGGAAATGGTCCTCGAGCCAGATCTTCTCGTCCTTGCTCAGCGCATCGCGGGTGATGCTCTCGATGCCTTCCTTGTCGAGCAGCAGCATCAGCGCCGAAAGGCTTTTCTGCTGGTCCTCCTGCAGGCGCTCGACCTCGCGCAGCAATTGTTCAAGCTGCTGCTCGGGCGTGCGCCCATCCGGGCTCTTCAGCACGATGCCCTCGCGCACCTGGCCGGCAAGACCCGCAACGCGGACCATGAAGAACTCATCGAGGTTGGCGGCCGATATCGACAGGAAGCGAACACGCTCGAGCAGCGGATGATTGGCGTTCAGCGACTCTTCGAGCACGCGCCGGTTGAATTGCAGCCAGGAAAACTCGCGGTTGACGAAGCGGTCGGGATTGCCGCCTTCGCGGCTCGCCGCCTCGACGGTGATGAATTCGTTCTGCACCGGCTTCAGTTCGTTCATGGTTTCCGCTCTTCCCACACCGTTCGACAACCATAGCCTTAACCGGCTTAACTTATCCTCTGACAGGCTTTTGCGACAGTTTCATTTCATCGATCTTGCAAAGAGACGGGTTATGATCCAGATGCAATCGACAAGATCAGGAGACGACGATGGCAGGCGGTTCCATTCCCCATTTCCAGAACGATGCGGGCTATCCGGCAATCGACATCGGCGTCAAGGAATTCATGTGCACCGGCGCCAATCCGCCTTTCGACCACCCGCATGTATTTCTCGACATGGGCGACGACAATGAAAAAGTCTGCCCCTATTGCTCGACGCTCTATCGCTATTCGCCGAAGCTGAAGGCGTTGGAAACGCAGCCGCCGGGCTGCCTCTATCTCGACCAGGCCGCCTGATTCTTTCGCGACAAGCCTGATGCAGGAAACGCAGTCCCGGCAGGTGGTCATCGCCGGGGCGGGCGTCGCCGGGCTGACCGCGGCACTGGCCTTCGCCGAGCGCGGCTATCGGATAAAACTGTTCGAACAGGCGCAGCACCTCGAGGCTGCCGGCGCCGGTATCCAGCTTTCGCCCAACGCGACGCGCATCCTACGGCAGCTCGGCGTACTCGATCGGCTGCTGGCTACGGCGGTGCGGCCGGAGGCGGTCGTGCTCAAGGATGCCGCCACGCTGCGCAAGCTGGCGCGCGTACCGCTTGGCCAGGCGGCCGAAACGCGCTGGGGAGCGCCCTATCTCGTTGCCCACCGCGCGGATCTGCAGTCAGCGCTGATGCAGCGAGTTTCGGAGCAGCCCGGTATCGATCTGATCGCCGGCGCGCGGGTGACCGACATCGCAGCCGGATCGAAAGGTGTTACCGTCACTGCATCGGCTGATGGCGACACGGTCGAGGCTGGCTGTCTTTTGATCGGCGCCGATGGCGTCTGGTCGTCGGTGCGAGAAACGATTGCCCGCAACGCAGCCGATTTCCGGAGAAGCCGGTTTTCGGGCGAGCTTGCCTGGCGCGCCACGGTGGCCGCCGACAGCCCCGCTGGACAAACCTTTGCGGCGATCGGTGCGCCCGATTGTGTTACTGCATTCCTCTATTCCGGCTTCCATATGGTCGCCTATCCGGTCAGCCGTGGCACTGCCTTCAACCTCGCTGCCTTCACAAAGGGCGAGCGCATCGCCGAGGGCTGGTCGGGGCATGCCGACCCCGCCATTCTCGCCAGCGCCATGCGCGGTACCGCGCCGGCGCTGGTCCGTCTGGCGAGCGAGGCCGCGCCATGGACGGCATGGCCGATCCACACCGTCGAGCAGCGGCGGTGGACGACGCCGGAAGGCATCGCGCTGATCGGCGATGCGGCGCATGCGATGACGCCGTTTGCCGCACAGGGCGCGGCGATGGCGATCGAGGACGCGGTAACCCTTGCCGGTTTCGTTGCCACCTCGCCTGCCGATCTCAGCAGCGCGCTTGTCGCCTGGGAACAGGCGCGGCGGCCGCGCGTCGCCCAGGTCGCCCGCCGCGGCGTCGTCAACCGCCTCGCCTGGCATGCGGCCGGGCCGGTGGCGATGGCCCGCAACCTGTTCCTGGCGATGCGCTCGCCCGAAAAACTCGCCGCCGATCTCGACTGGCTCTATGGCTGGCGGGCGTTGGACGATGGCGCGCGATGATACGCACGACAGGCTGGAGGGACAGCGCCCTGGACAGCACCCCTCTCTGTCCTGCCGGACATCTCTCCCACTTGGGGGGAGATTGGCCATCACATTGGCTTTCGCCAATCTTCAAGGTTGCATGACCTAGCAAGGCGCCGAAGCCGCTAATCTCCCCCCTCGTGGGGAGATGTCCGGCAGGACAGAGGGGGGCGCGAAGGATCGCGGCGTTGATCAGCCGGAACCCTCTTCAATTGTAAAGCCGCATCGACAGGCCGAGCGAGGCCGGCAGCGGATTCCACCAGCCGGTGCGCAGCCCGGCCGTGCGCAGTGCCGCCGCCGTCCAGGTGTTGCAGCCGATCAGCGCGTTGAAATGACCATTGGCTTCGAAGAACCGATCGAAGCGGGAATAGGCCGCACTCTCGATCGGGATGGCCCCGTTCGGCCCCTGCCGGAAGCTTGCCGCAATGTAATCGAGCAGCGCCGTAAACCGCTCCTCGCCGATGTCGAAGCCAGCGACGTCGCGATGCGGCTCGGCGATGTCGACGGAAATGTCGACATGCATTGCCGAGGCATCGACCGTCAGCGCCTTCATCACCGGCACCGCCTTCAGCTCCGACCAGGTCGGCGTCTCCAGATAGAAGGCGCGGCCGCCCCAGCCGAAGACGATGTAGCGGACCTCCGCCACGTCTGCTGGAATGCCGGCATCGACCAGGAAATGGAAGCGCCGGCGCACATCGTCGTCGACCGGGATGGCGATGTCGGTGTGGATCGGATTTTGCAGCACCAGGATACGGTGGCTTGTGCCGATCGGATCGGCAACGGCCGCCGGCCAGAGCGGGCGCGGCAGCAGCGTGCCCAGCGCCACCGCAAGGACTGCTGCAACGACCAGCAGGCCAAGAAAACGGGCAAGCTTCTTCATGGGAAAGGCATAGAACAAGCCATGCTCAAGGTGAAGCCCCTCCGAAAGGTGCACAGCTGACTTAGAGCTTGACGCGTATCCTCCCTGGGAGGATACGCTCAAGCATGTCAGATCACCTCCACGCCTCGCATCCTTCCATCATAAAGCGCCTGAAGCGCGCGCAAGGCCACCTTGCGGCGGTGCTGGCGATGATCGAGGCGCATCGCCCTTGCGTTGACCTGGCGCAGCAGCTTCATGCCGTCGAAAGGGCCATCAGCAGCGCCAAGCGCGAGCTGATCAACGATCACATCGAGCATTGCCTGACGGACAGCGTCGAAACCGGCGGCAACTCGCTGGCGGAACTCAAGCAGCTGGCGAAATATCTATGAATTCCATCGTAGCCCCCATTCTGGAATGGCTCGGGCTCGGCTCGCACGCCGCACATCATCACGGCGGTCACGGTCCGCACGGTCACAGCCATGGCGTCATCGACGCGACAATTGCCACCACCGACCGGGGCATCTGGGCAATCAAATGGTCGTTCGTGATCCTGGCCATCACCGCGGCATTGCAGATGGTCGTGGTTGCGTTGTCGGGGAGCGTGGCATTGCTGGCCGATACGATCCATAACATCGGCGATGCGACCACGGCGATCCCGCTATGGATTGCGTTCGTGCTGGCGCGGCGCAAGCCGTCGCGGATCTTCACCTATGGCTTGGGCCGGGTCGAGGATCTGGCCGGCATCATCATCGTGCTCATCATCCTGTTCAGCGCTGTAGTCGCTGCCTACCAAGCCATCGACAGGCTGATCAATCCACAAGTGGTGACACACCTGGGCTGGCTGACTGCGGCGGGTATTGTCGGCTTCCTCGGCAACGAGGCGGTTGCCGTGTTCCGTATCCGCGTCGGTCGCGAAATCAACAGCGCGGCACTGATTGCCGACGGCTACCACGCCCGCACAGATGGACTTACCAGCCTTGCCGTGGTCATCGGAGCCATCGGCGTTTGGTTCGGCTTTTCCTTGGCCGATCCGATCGTCGGTCTGCTGATCACGATTGCGATCTTCGGTATCGTCTGGCAATCGGCCCGCTCGGTGCTGACCCGCATGCTGGATGGAATCGAACCCGGTGTGATGGACGAAATCCGACATGCCGCCGAGCATGTTCCGGGCGCGCGCATTGTCGATGCCAAGGCGCGCTGGATCGGTCATAGATTGCACGCCGACATCGCAATTGCCGCGGACGGAACCCTGCCGCTGTCGGCGGCGAACAAGATCGCCGCAGCGCTGAAGGACGAACTATCCCAGCATATGCCGGCCCTGGCTGAGGCGAATGTGCGGTTTTCAACGGAACGTGGAGAGAACGACCATCCTCACGAGCACACGCATGACCACGGCCACATGCACTGACGCTCGCCGATTTTCTGCTAGTCTCGTCCGATGTTCCAGACGCTCGTCGAATTTCAGCGCACGATCTATCTGACGCTCGGCGAACAGATCAAGCTGCTTGCGGCCGGAGGCAATTGGCTGGCGTTCGTGGCCTTCCTGCCGATGGGCGTCGTGTTCGGGGCTGCCCATGCGCTGACGCCGGGGCACAGCAAGGCCGTCCTGGCGACTTATCTTGCCGGTTCGGATGCGAAGGTCTCGCGTGGTCTGCTCGTATCTATCACGCTATCGTTCACGCATGTGACGATTGCCGTTCTGATTGCGGCTCTCTCGCTGCCACTGGTCTCAATAGCATTGGGCAGCGTCGGCCGCGCTCCGCTTCTGGAGCACATCAGTCGCGGGCTGCTCGGCCTCATTGGCGTCTGGATGCTCTGGCGCGCTTTGAGCCACAGCCATCACCACAGGCACGAGGGCGAGGCTGTCGGCGTCATGGCAGGCCTGATCCCATGTCCGCTTACGCTTTTCGCGATGACTTTCGCGATGTCCAGGGGTGTTCCGGCAGCGGGCGTCCTGTTTGCCATCACCATGATGGTCGGCGTGGCGCTGACGCTGTCCTGCGTCGCCGTGTTGTCGATCGTGTTTCGGGAACGGCTTGTACAGTTTTTCGCGCGCCAGCCACGGCTGTTCGAAACCATCTCCCGGGCCATCGAGGGCGCCGCCGGTCTCGCCCTTGCCGGCGTCGCTGTCTGGCAGATCACCTCAGCTTGAGAGAAAATTTGGCCCCAGCCATTGCATGGCGTCCTGGCCGGTGCACCGGCTGGAACGAGCCTAGGCGACGCCGGGCGCACGGTCAGCGCTCGTCGAATACGCGCGAAGCCAGCAAGACAGAGAGCCCGGTCCGCCGGTCTTGTCCCGAACCGGCGTACAGGATCAGTGCAGGATCTGCGACAGGAACAGCTTCGTGCGCTCATGGCGCGGGTGGTCGAAGAACTCGGCCGGCGTGTTCTGCTCGACGATCTGACCCTGATCCATAAAGATCACCCGGTTGGCGACTTTGCGCGCAAAGCCCATTTCGTGGGTGACGCAGAGCATGGTCATGCCTTCCTCGGCCAGCCCGACCATCGTCTCTAGCACTTCCTTGATCATTTCCGGGTCGAGAGCCGAGGTCGGCTCATCGAACAGCATGATACGCGGGTTCATGCACAGCGAGCGGGCGATCGCCACGCGCTGTTGCTGGCCGCCGGAAAGCTGGCCGGGATATTTGTTGGCCTGTTCCGGGATCTTGACGCGCTTGAGGAAATGCATGGCGATTTCCTCGGCCTGTTTCCGCGGCATCTTGCGCACCCAGATCGGCGCCAGCGTGCAATTTTCCAGAATGGTCAGATGCGGGAACAGGTTGAAGTGCTGGAACACCATGCCGACCTCGCGGCGCACCTCGTCGATCTTCTTCAGATCGTTGGTCAGTTCCTTGCCGTCGACTATAATCTTGCCCTTCTGGTGTTCCTCCAGTCGGTTGATGCAGCGGATCATCGTCGATTTGCCGGAGCCCGACGGGCCGCAGATGACGATGCGCTCGCCGCGCATCACCTTTAGATTGATGTCCTTCAGCACATGGAATTCGCCGTACCATTTGTGCATGGCGATGATGTCGATGGCGACATCGGTGGTGGAAATATGCATCTTGGCGGCATTGACCTTGATCTCTTCCGCGCTGACGGCGTTTTCTATGGCCATGACAAGGTCCCCTTTTTTAGCGTTTGTGGCCGGTGTCGAGACGGCGTTCCGTGTACATTGAATAGCGCGACATGCCGAAGCAGAACAGCCAGAAGATGAAGGCCGCGAAGACCAGGCCGGATCTGGCCGTCTGCGGCGTCGCCCAATTGGCGTCGGAGAAGTTCTGCTTGACGATGCCGAGGAGGTCGAACATCGAGATGACGATGACCAGGCTGGTGTCCTTGAACATGCCGATGAAGGTGTTGACGATGCCGGGAATGACCAGCTTCAGCGCCTGCGGCATGACGACCAGACCCATCTTCTGCCAGTAGCTGAGGCCGAGCGAATCGGCGCCCTCATACTGGCCTTTGGGGATCGCCTGCAGGCCGCCGCGCACCACTTCGGCCATGTAGGCGGCGGCAAACAGCGACACGCCGATCAGCGCGCGCAGGAACTTGTCGAAGCTGACGCCGGCCGGCAGGAACAGCGGCAGCATCACGCTGGCAAAGAACAGCACCGTAATCAGCGGGATGCCGCGTACCGTCTCGATGAAGATCACGCACAGCAGCTTGACGATCGGCATGTTCGAGCGCCGGCCGAGCGCCAGCACGATGCCGACCGGCAGCGACACAGCTATGCCGACAAAGGACAGGCTGAGTGTCACCAGCAGTCCACCCCAGAGCGGGGTTTCGACATAGGGCAGGCCGAACATGCCGCCGATCAGCAGAACGAAGGCGACGACCGGCAGTGCAAAAAAGAGAAGAATGGCATTCAGCCCCTTGCGCGGTACGCGCGGAATGAGCAGCGGCACCAGCAGCGCCACGAACAGGATGGCCACCAGGATCGGGCGCCAACGCTCTTCCAGGGGATAGCGGCCGAACATGAACTGGCCGAACTTGGCGTTGACGAAAGCCCAGCAGGCGCCGGTCCAGCCGTCCGACTGGATGCCGCCCTGCGCCACGGTGGCGCAGACCGTGCGGTCCGGTCCCGTCCACTGGGCGTTGATGAAAGCCCAATTGACGATCTGCGGCAGGATCATGGCAACCAGCACGATGCCGATGATGGTCAGGATGGCGTCGCCGGTCGATGCGATCAGATTCTTGCGGACCCAGGCGGTGAGGCCGCGCTCGCTCGACGGCGCCGGCTGCGCCAGCGCCATCTCCGTCCGCACCCAGGACATATCGTGCTCTTGCATGGCCCTACCTCTCCACCAGCGCCATCCTGGCATTGACGACGTTCATGATCGCCGACGTGATCAGGCTGAGCGCCAGGTACACCGCCATCATGATCACCACGCCTTCGACTGCCTGCCCGGTCTGATTCAAGACCGTGCCGGCCGTCGCCGTCAGGTCCGGATAGCCGATGGCGATGGCGAGCGAGGAATTCTTGGTCAGGTTGAGATACTGGCTGGTCAGCGGCGGAATAACGATGCGCATCGCCTGCGGCACGACGACAAGCCTGAGGATCGATCCCGAGCGCAGCCCGAGTGCCGCGGCCGCCTCGGTCTGGCCTGCGCTGACGCCCCTGATGCCGGCGCGCACGATCTCGGCGATAAAGGCGGCCGTATAGCAGGACAACGCCAGATAGAGTGACAGGAACTCGGGCCTGACCTGAAAGCCACCGACGAGATTGAAGGTCGACTGCTTTGGAAATTCAAAGCTCAGCGGAAAGCCGCTCAGCGCGTAGGCCAGCAGCGGCAGGCCGACGATCAACGCCATGGATGTCCAGAACACCGGGAATGGCTGTCCCGTCGCCATCTGCCGCTGCCGCGCCTTGCGGGCGACGAACCAGGCCATGGCGATGCCGAGGAGCAGTGCGACCAGGATCAGCCAGGAGCCCTCGCCCCATATAGCGCGGGGAAAATAGAAGCCGCGCTGGTTGAGAAAGGAGCCGAACGGCAGATTGATGCTCTCGCGCGGCGGCGGCAGCACGGCGAGCACGCCGGAATACCAGAAGAAGATGACCAGCAGCGGCGGGATGTTGCGGAACACTTCGACATAAACGGTGCAGATCTTCCTGATCAGCCAGTTATGCGACAGCCGGCCGATGCCGACGATGAAACCGATGATGGTGGCGGTGATGATGCCGACGACGGCAACGATCACGGTGTTGATAAAGCCAACCAGGATGGCACGGAAATAGGTCGAATCCGATGAATAAGCGATGGCGCTTTCGCTGATGTCGAAGCCGGCGCGGCCCTTAAGAAAGCCGAAGCCGGAAGCGATGTGCAGCCGCGTCAAATTGGCGATGACGTTGTGGGTAACCCACCAGACACCAGCTACCAGCAGGACGAGGACCAGTGCTTGAAAGAATATGCCGCGGACGCGCGGATCATTGATGAAGGAACCGCGGCTTGGCTCCTCGCGAAGAACTTCCTGCGATGCCATTCGACAGTCCCCTGGAAAGAGAGACCGGAAGGCAGACGATCTGCCTTCCGGATCCATTTTCGATCAGCGGATCGGCGGAGCGTACTGCAGGCCACCCTTGGTCCACAGCGCGTTGATGCCGCGGGCGATCTTCAGCGGGCTGCCGGAGCCGACATTGCGTTCGAACATCTCGCCGTAATTGCCGACGGCCTTGACGATGTTGACGACCCAGTCGTTGGAGACGCCTAGATCGGTGCCGATCTTGGTGTCGGCTTCCTGGCCGAGCACGCGCTTGATCTCGGGATTGTCCGAGTTCTTCATCTCGTCGACATTGGCCTGGGTGATGCCCAGTTCCTCGGCGTTGAGCAGCGCGAAATAGGTCCACTTGACGATGTGGTACCACTGGTCGTCACCCTGGCGCACGGCCGGCCCAAGCGGCTCCTTGGAGATGATCTCGGGCAACACGACGTGGTCGGCCGGCGAGCTGAGCGTCAGGCGAATGCCGTAGAGACCCGACTGGTCGGTGGTGTAGACGTCGCAGCGGCCGGCGTCATATGCGGCGTTGACCTCATCCAGCTTTTCGAAAACGACGGGGTTGTACTCCATCTTGTTCGACTTGAAATAGTCGGCAAGGTTGAGCTCGGTCGTGGTGCCGCTCTGCACACACACCGCCGCGCCCGAAAGCTGCAGTGCCGAATTCACGCCCGGAAGCTTCTTGGCGTTGATCATGAAGCCCTGACCGTCATAATAGGTGACGCCGACGAAGTTCAGGCCAAGCGCCGTATCGCGGTTGATGGTCCAGGTGGTGTTGCGCGACAGGATGTCGACCTCGCCCGACTGCAGCGCGGTGAACCGCTCCTTGGCGCTGAGCGGCGTGAACTTGACTTTGGTGCCATCGCCGAAGACGGCGGCCGCCACGGCGCGGCAGAAATCCACATCGATGCCTTTCCATTCACCCTTGTCGTCAGGCGCCGCGAAGCCAGCAAGACCCGTATTGGTGCCGCACTGGATGAAGCCTTTCGCCTTGACATCGTCGAGCGTGCTCGCCGATGCGGCCGAAGCCGCGAAGCCAAACGCGGCGGCGCCCAAAAGGCCGATTGCAATGTGTTTCATGACCCACAGACCCTTTTCTGTTTTTTCCAGGCGAACCTGACTTTTTCCCGTGTGAACGCAGCTAAGTATCCCGGCCCGTTACCGGAATCCCGCATCGTCACCGACGCGCTGCCTCCCATTCACGAACAACATCGAAGGCGATTATTCCTGTGAGGTCAAGGGAAATGACCAAATCCGAAAGACTTTGAAAACCAACCGCCTGAAATGCCTGAAATTGCAGACAAACGCGCTCGCAAATTGGTCAGCGCGCCAATAAAGCCGGCAAAGTCCGACCGTGAGTTGCCAAGCGCACTTGGCAGCCTTCCCGCGGATCCACGGCTCGTTGCTGAATTGGCATATTCAAGACCTTGGCCTGGCGCGTGCGGTGCGGTTGCGCGGCCAATGCCGCCGCACTATGGCTAACGACCTACTCATGGGATAAAAAGCAATGGCAAAAGACGGCAGCGAGATGGGCATCAACACGCGGCTCGCCCATTCCGGCAACAACCCGCATGACTATTTCGGCTTCGTCAATCCGCCGGTGGTGCATGCCTCGACCGTGCTCTATCCCAATGCGGCGGCGATGGCTTCACGCAGCCAGAGATACACCTACGGCACGCGCGGCACGCCGACCACCGATGCGCTGAACAGCGCGATCGATGCGCTGGAAGGTTCGGCAGGCACGGTCGCGGTACCGTCCGGCCTGGCGGCGGTGACGCTGCCGCTGCTCGCCTTCCTGTCGGCCGGCGATCATCTGCTGATCGTCGATTCCGTTTATCATCCGACCCGCAACTTCGCCGACACGATGCTGAAGCGGCTGGGCATCGAGGTCGAGTATTACGAACCGCGCATCGGCGCCGGCATCGCGGCGCTGATCAAGCCCAACACCAAGGTGGTGTTCACCGAATCGCCGGCCTCCAACACTTTCGAGGTGCAGGACATACCGGCCATCGCCAAGGCAGCGCATGCCGCCGGCGCCATTGTCATGATGGACAACACCTGGGCGACGCCGCTCTACTTTCGCCCCCTCGACCATGGCGTCGACATCTCGATCCACGCGGCGACGAAATACCCGGCCGGCCATTCCGACGTGCTGCTCGGCACGGTGTCGGCCAATGCGGACTGCTGGAAGCAGCTTTTCGAGACGTTCAACACGATGGGCTGCTGCGCCGGGCCTGACGACGTCTACCAGGTGCTGCGCGGCCTGCGCACTATGGGCGTGCGGCTGGAGCATCATCAAAAGAGCGCGCTTTCCCTCGCCGGCTGGCTGGAGGGTCAGCCGGGCGTAGCGCAGGTGCTGCATCCGGGGCTGCCCAGTCATCCCGACCACGCCATGTGGAAGCGCGATTTTTGCGGATCGAGCGGCATCTTCTCGATCGTTCTCGCGGGCGGCGGACAGAAGCAGCAGCACGCCTTCCTCGACGCGTTGAAGTTTTTCGGCCTCGGCTATTCCTGGGGCGGCTATGAGAGCCTTGCCGTGCCGGTATTCCTTGGCGACCGCACCATCGCCAAGGGCCCGTATGACGGGCCGCTGGTGCGCCTGCAGATCGGGCTCGAGGATGTAGGGGATATGAAGGCCGACCTGGCGCGCGGGCTGGCGGCGGCCGCTGAGGCCTGAGCCAGCACCTTTTCACACTGAGTCAGAAAATCGGCGTAACAGCCTGGAAAAATTGCGATCCTGAGCGATATCATGGCGACCGATCGGCCGATGATACGGCTCTACAAAATAGAGGCGGCGGTGTGGTGAAGGCGGTAGAATAGCCTCTGCCAGTCCTTGCCACGGATTGAGGCTGGCCGGCGGGATCGGTCGGGAACCTTTTGTCGGCCGATGCATCCAATGTCGCGATGAGAAGCCTATCAGGAGATCGGCCATGCCTGCTGCGTTGACGGCAACGCCCGCCGCTTCCGGCGACATGCAGCTTGTCGGCCGCGCGCTGGCACGTGATGGCGATGCATTCCGCAGCATCATCAAGACGCACAACCAAAGGCTCTACCGCATCGCCCGAGGCGTCGTGCGTAACGACAGCGAGGCCGAGGACATCGTCCAGGAGGCCTATGTCAGCGCCTTTGCCCATCTCGAGGCCTTTCGCGGCGATGCCTCGCTCGCCACGTGGCTATCGCGTATCGTCATCAACGAAGCGCTCGGCCGCTTGCGCAAAAGGCGGCGAATGGTAGCGATGCCTGAAAACCCGCAAGCCGAAATCATCCGGTTTCCCCTTAACCCGAGCGACGATCCGGAGCGGACGATGGCGCAACGGCAGATCCTTGAGCTTGTCGAACGGGCAACCGACAGTCTTCCCGATGTCTACCGGATGGTGTTCGTGGCGCGTGTCATCGAGGGATTGAGCATCGAGGAAACCGCCGAACTGCTTGGCGTGCGACCAGAAACCATCAAGACCCGGCTGCACCGCGCCCGCGCGCTGGTGCGCAAGGCGCTGGACGACCAGATCGGCCCGGTGCTGCTCGACGCCTTTCCCTTCGCGGGCCGGCGCTGCGAACGTCTGACCAATGCCGTGATGCAGCGGCTTGGTCTTTGCGGATAGGCCGCGCCGATTTTCGCGGGAACGTTTGGCGGCGACCTGCATCCAATGAGCATCACTGAAAACGAAGCCCGATGCAGTTCCGCGTCGGGGCGAAGGAGAGCATCATGTTTATTCGATCGACCACGGCACTGGCCGCAGTTTTCCTGCTTAGCGCAGCGCCCTTGTCGCAAGCTGCCGACAAACCGACCGATCCGCAGATCGCACATATCGCCTACACAGCGGGCGTGCTTGACGTCGAGGCGGCCAAGCAGGCGCTGAAGAAATCGAAGAACAAGGAGGTCGTGGATTTCGCCAAGGACATGGTGCGAGATCACGAGGCGGTCAACAAACAGGCTCTCGACCTGGTCAAGAAGCTCAAGGTCACGCCTGAGGACAATCCGACCAGCAAGGCGCTGACCAAGGCGGCGGCCGAGGAACGTGCCAAGCTTGCCAAGCTCAAGGGCGCGGCGTTCGACAAGGCCTATGTCGCCAGCGAAGTGGCCTACCACAAGCAGGTCAATGGCGCGCTCGAAACACTGCTGATTCCGTCGGCCAGCAATGCCGAGTTGAAGAGCCTGCTGGAAACCGGCCTGAAAATATTCCAGGGCCACGAACAGCACGCCGAACACGTCGCCGGCATGCTGAAGTGAGGATTGGGCCGATGATGTCGAGGCGGCATCTGTGGGTTGCGCTGGCATTGGCCATGGGTGCCGCGCCGGCCAAGGCCGAAACCATCGAGGTGACGATCGAGAAGCTTGTGTTTTCGCCGGCAAAGATCGAGGCGAAGGTCGGCGACACGATCAGGTGGGTGAACAAGGACGTGTTCGCCCACACGGCAACCGTCAACGGCGGTTGGGAAGTGATGATCCCGCCGAAGAAGGCGGCGAGCCTGACGGTGAAGAAGGCGGAATCGGTCGATTATTTCTGCCGCTTCCATCCCAACATGAGGGGCCATCTGACGGTGACATCGCCCTGACTGGCTGATGCATGCCGCGCAAAAGTGTGCAGCGGTTTTGCGATAACGACATGCATAAAAAAGAGCCTAAAGCGCGCCGCATGAGGCCGGTCGAATGCGACGCGCTTTAGGCCGCCAGCCATGCCGTCCCCACAAGAAGCGTGACCAGCGTCAACGGCAGGCCGACCTTGAAGAAGGCGATGAAGCCCAGCGGTTTGCCGGAGACCCGCGCGTGCTCGGCAACGATCAGATTGGCGACCGAGCCGAGCAGCGTGAAATTGCCGGCCAGCGTCGAGCTCATGGCGACGACCAGCCAGGCCCGCTCGGGGTTTTCCAGTCCGGGCACGAACGGCTTCAGCGCCAGCACGGCCGGGACATTGCTCATGATGTTGGACAGCACTGCGGTGAAGCCGGACAGCCGCCAGACGTCATTCAGCCCGAGGTCCTTTGCCGAGGCGACGATGTCGGGCGTCAGCAGCGTCTTCTCCGCCCCGGCGACGACGATGAACAGCCCGGCGAACATGAACAGCAGCGGCCCATCGATCTCGCGATAGATGCGCTCAGGTTTGATGGCGCGGGTCAAAAGAAGAATGGCGCCGCCGATCAGCGCTGCCTTGGCAACGGGAACGCCGGCGAAGAAGGCGATCGCCAAACCGACACAGACGACCACCGCCTTCACCACCTGCCCCGGCAGCATGCGGCCGCGATAGACTTCGGGGCTGAGCTCGGCCTTGCGCGAAAATTCGGCGCGGTAGACGATGCGGATGATGACGATGACGGCGACGAGGCCGAACGCCGCGACCGGCGCCAGCGCCGCCGAGAAGGCCGGATAGGAAATCCCCGACAGCGCGCCGATGACCATGTTCTGCGGATTGCCGGTGATGGTGGCGACGCTGCCGCAATTCGAGGCCGTGGCGGTGGCGATCAGATAGGGAACCGGGTTGCGGTTGATGACGCGGGTGACATGGACGACGATCGGCGCCATGACCAGGCAGATGGCGTCGTTGACCAGGAACGCCGACAGGACGCCGGTCAACAGCGTCACCATCACCAGCAGCATGAACGGCGCATGGGCATGCTCGATGGCGAACCCGCCGAGCGCGCGAAAGGCACCCGACACTTTCAGATGCGCCACGACGATCATCATGCCGAGCAGAAGCGTGATGGTGTCGAAGCTGATGGCGCGGTAGGCGTCCTCCATGTCGAGCGCGCCGATGGCGATCATCGCCGCACCGCCGAGCAGCGCGATCCCTGCCCGGTCAAGGCGCAGCCCGGGTATCCTGCCGATTGCGACGCCGGCATAGGTCAGGACAAGGATCAGCAGTGCCGCCGCGCCCATCGCTGTCATGTCTTGGAAATCCTGTGCGACTGGCGAGTGAACCTGTCCGGAATGGACACTGAAAATATTGGCGATCCCGACAGGATTCGAACCTGTGACCATCGGCTTAGAAGGCCGGTGCTCTATCCAGCTGAGCTACGGGACCGCTGGCCGGCCGGATGACCGGCGAATTGTGCCGGGAGGGCCGGTATGGGATCAATGCGTCCAGGGCGTCCTGCGGTCATAGCGGAAATTCTCCGCATAGGAAATCTGGCGGCGCTTGATTTCCTTCGGCTCCTCGACGCGAAAAGCGAGCCCTTCCTTCTCGGCATAGGCCACCGCCTCTTCCCTGGTGTCGAAGGTCAGCCTGATCTGGCTTCGCATGTCGCCGGACGTGGTGTAGCCCATCAGCGGATCGATCTTCTTGCGCTGCTCCGGATCGAATTCCAGCACCCAATAGCCGGTCTTGGCCTTGCCGGACTGCATCGCGGTTTTGGCTGGGCTGAAAATGCGGGCTGACATGACCACCTCATTGCTGGTTGCAAGCACACGACCCCGAGACCACATTACTGTTCTCTGGCCATGCACTAGCCCGTCATTACTGCGCAATGCCGTCGGCAGCAAGGCCGATGGCTTTTTACGCTTGCTTTGGCGGGCCGAAATCACTAGGCAACAGACCGTTCGGAGTGTAGCGCAGCCTGGTAGCGCATCTGGTTTGGGACCAGAGGGTCGGGAGTTCGAATCTCTCCACTCCGACCATTCATCAAGCAAATCTCGTCGGCAGGGCAAGCGGATCACGCTCGAGTGTGTCTCCCGTCGCCGGTCATGTTTAAGCGACGGACGGACAGCACGAGCCCGCGCTGCCCGTCCGATATGCAAGCCGTCAGCCCTGGATGAAGGCCAGCAGATCCGGATTGATGATCTCCGGATGCGTGGTGCACATGCCGTGCGGCAGGCCCTTGTAGACCTTGAGCGTGCCGTGCTTCACCAGCTTGGCCGCAAGCAGCGCAGAATCGGCGATCGGCACGATCTGGTCGTCGTCGCCATGCATGATCAGGACGGGCACGTCAATCTTCTTGAGATCGTCGGTGAAGTCGGTCTCGGAAAAGGCCTCGATGCAGTCGTAATGGGCCTTGGCGCCGCCCATCATGCCCTGGCGCCACCAATTGTCGATAGCCCCTGGCGAGACCTTGGCGCCCTCGCGATTGAAACCGTAAAACGGGCCGGCCGGCACATCCCTGTAGAACTGGGCGCGGTTGGCGACCAAAGCGGCGCGAAAGCCGTCGAAGACCTCGATCGGCAGGCCACCCGGATTGCTGTCGGTCTTGACCATGATCGGCGGCACGGCGCCGATCAGTACCGCCTTGGCAACGCGGCCGCCACCGCCATAAAGCGCGACGTAACGGGCCACCTCGCCGCCACCGGTCGAATGGCCGATGTGGATCGCATCCCTGAGATCGAGATGCGCCGCCAGCGCCGCAACGTCGGCGGCGTAGGTGTCCATCTCATTGCCGGTCGCGGTCTGCGACGAGCGGCCGTGGCCGCGGCGGTCATGTGCGATGACGCGGTAGCCCTTTTCGAGGAAGAACAGCATCTGGTTGTCCCAGTCGTCTGAGCTCAGCGGCCAGCCGTGATGGAACACGATCGGCTGGCCCTTGCCCCAATCCTTGTAGAAAATCTCGGTGCCGTCATGGGTGGTGAATGTGCTCATCGTCCTACTCCTTGATGGAAAAGTTGGGGGTAACAGGGAAGCTTTTAGCCCCCTTCAGCTGGACAAATTATAACAGTGCGGCCAGGGTGAGCATTGGCAAAACGGACATTCAACGTGGCAAAACTGACAAATGACGGCTGCGCGTGATCTGATCGAAATCGGCCTTGTCTTGTATCCCGGCGTGCAGGAAGCAGCCGTGCTCGGCCTGACCGATCTTTTCATGCTGGCAAACCGGCTGGCTGTCGAGCGGTCGCCGGACGCGTTGAGGCTTCGCGTCAGTCATTGGCAATTGGAGGACGCGGGCCACACCGTAGTCCGCACCTTCGACAGCGACCCCGGCGCCGACAATGAACCAGCCATGGTTATCCTCCCGCCGACCTTGGGAGATCCGATCGCTCGGGAAGCAGCCGCGCCCTATGCCGGCTGGCTCAGGGACCGTCATGCGGCAGGCGCGACCCTCGGCTCGGTCTGCGCCGGCGCCTTCGTGCTTGCCGAGACCGGCCTGTTGTCCGGTCGCGCGGCGACGACGCACTGGGCCTATCGCGACGCGCTGGCGCTACGCTTTCCCGACATCCTGCTCGACGCCGACAGGCTGGTCATTGACGATAGCGACATCATCACCGCGGGCGGCTACATGGCCTGGACCGACCTCGGCCTGAAGCTGGTGGACCGGGTGCTCGGGTCAGCCGTGATGATGGACACGGCGCGTTTCATGCTGATCGACCCGCCGGGCCGCGAGCAACGTTTTTACAGTCCGTTTGCGCCGCGGCTGACCCACGGCGACGAAGCGATTCTCAAGGTGCAGCACTGGCTGCAGGCGAACGGCGCGCGCGATGTGACGCTTGGCGCCATGGCCGATCACGCCGGGCTGGAGGAGCGGACTTTTCTGCGCAGGTTCCGCAACGCCACCGGCCTCAAGCCGACCGAATATTGCCAGCACCTGCGCGTCGGCAAGGCGCGCGAGATGCTGGAAACCACGATACGAGCGATCGACCAGATCGCCTGGGAGGTCGGCTATGACGATCCCGGCTCGTTCCGCAAAGTATTCGCCAGGATAACCGGATTGGTGCCCGGCGACTATCGCCGGCGGTTTGGCGTGGAACGAGCGGCGCTTGGGGGAGACGATCGGTCTGAAACGGTAGCGAGGCTAGAGCAATGACGGACCGACCAATCGCGACCTGCGATGAGTGCGGCAGCACATATTTTTCCGACAGCAGCGCAATGGCCAGTCTATGTGCCGAATGCGCATCTCTGCTCTATGGATATCCAAACTGCGAACATAATTTCGAAAGCGGCCGATGCACGGCCTGCGGGTGGGACGGCTCTCGATCAAAATACGTCGCCGATATCATTTCCAGGCAAGACCGACAGCGTTGAGAATATCGCTATCAGCTGGCGAGAAAATCACACTTCAAGGCGACTGGTCGGATCGCCGCATATGGCAAGCTCGCCGGGAAGAGAACCCCAACCACCCATCTCCCGGCGAGCCTACTACCTGATTTGATACGCAATCAGGACCGGGATTAGCCGGCAAGCTGTCAGGTGCAAGACAGATGCCAGGTTTGTTTCCCGAAATGAGACACCGGCCGAGGTAAGAACTAGGTATATGCACCTTCCCCGGCCCAGCCAAAAACCATTGGCCGTAGTTCTTCAAGGGCGGCTTGCAGCATTTCGGGAGACGCGTGGCGTTCCTCTCTGCCACCCCATTTGTGTAGCGCTTTTAGGATCCAGCACCGACGCCACAATGGTTACGTTGCCGTTGACGTCAGGCAAATTGAGCCACAACTGAGCACGACGATTGCCATTCTTGTCGTAAACCCAGATAGAACGGACATCGTCGTCGCGATATTTAGTGGCGACCCGTATTCCGTGCCGATTTGCCCACGACATCAGAAACGGATCAATGATGTCGTATGCACTGAATTCAGACGTCATTTTGTATCCTCTAAATCTCGAACTCGCCCTGCCCTTCGTCCATGGCGCTGACGGTCTCGGCGGCGAGCGCGCGGGTGATCGGCGTCTTGCGCTCGAGCGCGGTGCGGTCGAGCCGTTCGACCACGCGCATGGCAGTGGCCAGCGAGCGCTCGATGCGGCGCACCAGATATTGCACGACATGCGGCTCGACCTCGACCTGGCGGTCGGCGAACAGCTTTGTGATGACGCCGGCCAGCAGAAGATCGTCGGGTTCGTGGATCTCGACGGTCGCCGCCGCCTTCAGCCGCGACGCCAGGTCGGGCAGCCTGACGCCCCAGGCGGACGGGAAGCGCCGCGCCGTCAACAGCAAGGTCGAGCCGGCGCCGCGCACCGCGTTGATCAGGTGGAAGAGGCCGTGCTCATCGATCGGTTCCGCATCGATATCGTCGATCAGGGCCGGATGCGGGCCGAGGTTTTCGATGCACTCGCCGATGCGGCCGGCCTCCACTTTCACGGCGTCGGCGCGGGTCCGCCAAATCGAGGCCAGATGGGTTTTCCCCGAGCCGGCCGGCCCGGCCAGCACAACGACCGGCGACGGCCAGTCCGGCCAGCGGTCGACAAGCGCCGCCGCCTGGCTGTTGGTGCTGGAGACGACGAGCTCGTCGCGCGAATAGCCGGTGCCGTGGCCTAGATCGAGCGGCAATTGACGCGGCGGATCGATCTTGTCCGGCATCTGGCTCAACCGCGCGCGCCCCCGCGGCGCCGCACCTGCAGCGGCGGCACCGGCTCGTCGGCATGGCCCTTGTAGAGCGGCGATTCGAGATAGCGGGCGATGGCGAAACGCACCAGAACGGCAACGGCGGCGGAAGCCGGCACGGCAATCAGCAGGCCGACGAAGCCGAACAGCGCGCCGAAGGCAAACAGCGCAAACATCAGCCACACCGGATGCAGACCGACGCTTTTGCCGACCAACCGCGGCTGCAGGATATTGCCCTCGATGAACTGCCCGACGAAGAACACGCCGGCCACCGCCGCGATCATGGTCCAGTCCGGCCAGAACTGGACGAAGGCGACGCCGACGGCCAGCACCAGGCCGGTCAGCGAGCCGACATAGGGGATGAACGAGATCAGCCCGGCAAACAGGCCGATGAGGATGCCGAAATTCAGGCCCGTCAACGTCAGGCCGGTGGCATACATGGCGCCCAGCACCAGGCACAGCGTGCCCTGTCCGCGCACGAAGCCGGCGGTTGCCGTATTGATGTCCCTGGCGATCGCCCTGACGGTCTTGACATAGTCGCGCGGCACCCAGCTGTCGACGATTGCCACCATGCGGTCCCAGTCGAGCAGCATGTAGAAGGCGACGACCGGCGTCACCACGAACAGGCTGACCACCGAGACCAGCGCCACGCCGGAGCTCCAGATCGAGGTGAAGACGGTGGTCAGGAGGCCGAAGCCGGAGGTCAGCAGCGAGTTCAAGCCTTCACGCAGACCGTTGGCGTCGACGCCGAATTTTTCTTCCAGCCATTTCGGGTCGAAGCTGGTGATCAGGCCCTGCAGCCGGGTCAGATAGTCCGGCAGCTTGCTGGCGAAATCAGCCATCTGCGAGGCGAGCACCGGAACCAGGATGACGACGGCCAGCACCAGGACGACGATAAAGGCGATGAGGATGACCACCGTCGCCATCAGCCTGGACAGGCCGAGGCGCTCCAGCCGGTCGGCCACAGGATCGAGGAAATAGGCGAGCACCATGCCGGCAACGAAGGGCAGAAGGATGCCGCTGAAGACATAAAGGAAGACGGCGAGGATGATGGCGCTGACCAGCCAGAAGCGGATCTGGCGGCGAAACGACGCCGATGCCGCAGCCTCCGCTGCCGCGGCTTCGGCCTCGGCGTCGATGGACCGTTCGTCAGGTGCCCGGTGGTCAGGTGCCCCGTGTTCAGGTGCCGGGTGTGGAGCCTTCGCCATAGCCGCTCATATGCCTCAGCCAAGCCACGAGATAGGCCGCGGCCGAAGCCACGGTCAAGACCCCGGACAGCAATATGAGGGCCGGCCTCAGCGGATCGAGACGGATGTCGAAGGCGAGCTCGCCCAACACCACTGCCGCCAGCACGATCTGGATCGCGGTGTTGGCCTTCGACACCAGGAGCGGCTTCATCTCGACCGGATGCGCCATGACGGTGGATAAAAGCACGGCGCAGACGATCAGTGCGTCGCGCGACACCATGGTAACGACCAGCCACAGCGGCAGTTCGCCGCTGAAGCCCAGGACCACGAAAACCGAGACCAGCAGCAGCTTGTCGGCCATCGGATCGAGATAGGCGCCGAGCCTGGAAAACTGGTTGAAATGACGGGCGATGAAGCCGTCGACGCCGTCGGAAATGCCGGCAATGAGGAAGCCGGCAAAGGCCCAGTCCCAGCGTTCCTGCAGCATGGCCAGCACCACGGCCGGCACCAGCACGAAGCGCATGATCGTGATCATGTTGGGGATGGTCAAACGCATATCCCGTCGCTCTTGTTTGTCGATACATGATGGAGATGGAGGGTTACGGCAAGTGAGAAGCGACACAGAAGCTGCCAATCTCCCCACGAGGGCGCCAGCAATGAAATAGGTCAAGACCGATGTCGATTTCGGGGAGGCTCATTCGTCTCACGATAGGAAGCCGAGGAAATTTGCCCAGCAAGGAAACGGACGCGATGACAATCACTATCACAGCATTTGAACGATCGCCCGATGGCGGCAAGGGACTGGCGCGCGATACGCGCGTTCGCTGGGCGCTCGAAGAAGTGGGGCAGCCGTATGAGGTTCGTCTTGTTTCCTTCGCAGAAATGAAGGCGCCTGGCCATCTGGCCATCCATCCCTTCGGCCAGATCCCCACCTATGAGGAAGGTTCTCTCTCGCTGTTCGAAACCGGCTCGATCGTCTTTCACCTTGCTGAGCAGCATGCGGGATTGCTGCCGAAGGATCCCAATGCCCGCGCGCGTGCGATCACGTGGATGTTTGCCGCACTTAACACCGTCGAGCCGACGATCCTCGAATTAACGACGGCAAGAATATTCGAACGTGACAAGCCTTGGAGCGAGGAGCGCTTGCCGTTAGTAAAGGACCGTGTTCGCGCTCGGCTGGACAAACTCTCGGCCCACTTGGGCGTCGCCGACTGGCTCGATGATACGTTCAGCGCAGGCGATTTATTGATGGTATCGGTGCTGCTGCGACTAAGAATGTCAGGCATTTTGGACGAATATCAAAACTTGGCTGCCTATGTAGCGCGCGGGGAAGCTCGGCCGGCTTATATCCGGGCTTTCGCCGCGCAATTTGCAATCAACGCAGAGGGGCGTGAAGAATAGCCAGCGTTGAACTAACCAAATGGAAGCGAGCCCGAAGCGCGCTATCCTTTGGCCGTTAGGAAACAAGGCGCGCTTTGGATGGACTAATAGGCCGCTAGCAAGGCACGATGCGCAACAGAGAGGGAGTGGAACCTTGTCTTTGGCCGTTGGCGAAGTGCGTAAGTATCTCGATACGTTCATGACGGGACATGGCTTTCGCCGCATCCGGAAAGGCGTCTTCGAAGTCGACCGGAGCGACGATATCAGCCTGATTCTCGAAGAGGCCTTTACTGCAAGCCATGGCGATGTTCATTTGAACATGCTCGTTTACCTGGACTTTCTTACCGTCAGGCCGTTGCTTGAAAGGCTGTACGGCAAAAAATGGATCTGGCCCGGACTGTCGCAGTTTCATCCTGAAACGATATTTAACAATGAGCTGAAAGCTTATGCTCGTTACTTTGAGCACCTTGACCAGACGAGCATAGATAGGTTGCTGGGGAAATATGTCGAGCTGGCGCGACGGATCAGGGCTCAGAACCCGGACCTCGCCAGTTACGTCGCCGGACATAGCGAGTTGCTCGACAAACCTTACGAATTCACACAGCCCTTCGCAGTTCGAATCCTCGCGCTGATTGCCTGCGAAATCGAACTTGGGCACTACGAGCGGGTTAAGCAGGCTGTGCACTGGATTCGAACGAACAATGGCGGAATAGCGCTGAGCGGCTACGCCAAGGCACAACTCGACCGCGTCGACATGGTTCTGGCGGAACGAGAGGGGCGTCCATAAGGGGGGCAGCTTGGGCGACTGTCCACTCCTTTGTCGAGCCAAGACCGTCTGATCCCGCCGTCATCCTTGCGAGGTGCGGCCGTTCATGCGAAGAGCCCGTGAAGCGACAGCCTATTTCCCCACTGCTGAATGACGATGGCGCAGAGAATCACAATCGCTTGGCGAGTAACGCTTTGTTATCTGGCCGGACTGACGGAAAGTCTTTTGGTCTTCGCATTTTTCGGAGCCTCGCACCGCAACGTGGCAGCGCAGGATCTTCTTTCGACCTTCGCTCTTTATCTGGCCGTAGGCGTGGTCGTCTCTTGGCCCCTCTGGCTGACCGCCGCTGTCGTCGCGTTCGTTTTCTCAAGGTCAGTCGCTGCAAAGCCAGGTCTGTGGACTGCCGCGACGGCTTTGATCGCCGCCGGCTTCTCGTATGGGACCCTGCCCTTCGACGGTGAGATCAGGTCTCTTGCCACCGTCGGAGGCCTCGCCGCAATTCTGGCAGGGATTTCTTTTTACTGTTGGAGTGTATCACGCCCGGTTCCGCCGTTATCCAACTGAAACACCATCATCACGCGCTTGCCTTGCGGGGCAAAACCGTTCATGCGAAGAGCCCGCAAGCGAATGAAACCAGCGACAGGCAAGCGCAACAGATGAGCAGGCGCCGGAAATGAGCAAGCGCAAGAACGGGCTCACCTATGCCGAAGCGGGCGTCGACATCGATGCCGGCAACCTCATGGTCGAGAAGATCAAGCCGCTGGTGCGCGCCACCCGCCGGCCGGGCGCCGATGGCGAGATCGGCGGCTTCGGCGGCCTGTTCGACCTCAAGGCCGCCGGCTTCACCGATCCGGTGCTGGTGGCCGCCAATGACGGCGTCGGCACCAAGCTGAAGATCGCCATCGATGCCGGCAAGCACGATACGATCGGCATCGACCTCGTCGCCATGTGCGTCAACGACATCGTCGTGCAAGGCGCCGAGCCGCTGTTCTTCCTCGACTATTTCGCCACCGGCAAGCTCGATCCCGACCAGGGTGCTTCGATCGTCGGCGGTATCGCTGCCGGCTGCCGGCAGGCCGGCTGCGCGCTGATCGGCGGCGAGACGGCGGAAATGCCCGGCATGTATCACGACAAGGATTACGACCTTGCCGGCTTTGCCGTCGGTGCCGCCGAACGCGGCCAGCTGCTGCCGACCGACGACATCGTCGAAGGCGACGTGCTGCTCGGCCTCGCCTCGTCGGGCCTGCATTCGAACGGCTTTTCGCTGGTCCGCCGCATCGTCGCCGTAAGCGGCCTTGGCTGGGGCGATCCGGCGCCGTTCAATGACGAGGCGACGCTGGCCGAGGCGCTGCTCGAGCCGACGCGCATCTACGTCAAGTCGATCCTCAAGGCGATCCGCAACACGCATGGCATCAAGGCGCTAGCCCATATCACCGGCGGCGGCTTTCCCGAAAATATCCCGCGCGTTCTGCCCAAGGATTTTTCGGCCGAGCTCGATCTCGGCGCCATCGAGGTGCCGCCGGTGTTTTCGTGGCTGGCCAAGACCGGCGGCGTCGCGCCGGAAGAGATGATGCGGACCTTCAATTGCGGCATCGGCATGATCCTGGTCGTCGCCTCCGGCCAGGCGGCGCAGGTCGCTGCCGTTCTGCAGGAGGCCGGCGAGACGGTGACGCCGATCGGCCAGATCGTGCCGCGCCGCGATGCCGGCGTCATCTATCGGGGCTCGATTGGCCTATGACCAGGAAACGGACGGTCGTACTGATCTCGGGGCGCGGCTCCAACATGACGGCGCTGGTTGCGGCGGCGAGCAACCCGGCCTATCCGGCCGAGATCGTCGGCGTCATCTCCGACCGCGCCAATGCCGCCGGCCTTGGCATCGCCGCGGCGCGCGGCATCGCCACCAGAGTGATTTCGCGCTCCGACTATGCCAGCAAGCAAGCGCATGACGAGGCGATCGATGCGGCCCTCTTGTCGTTCGGCGCCGAGATCGTCGCGCTGGCCGGCTATATGCGCATCCTCGGCGCGCGCTTCGTAGAGAAGTGGCAGGGCCGCATGATCAATATCCACCCTGCCCTGCTGCCTGCCTTCAAGGGGCTGGATACGCATGCGCGGGCGCTGCGCGCAGGCATGCGCATCCATGGCTGCACGGTGCATTTCGTCACGCTCGACATGGATGACGGGCCGATCATCGCCCAGGCCGCCGTGCCGGTGATGGTCGGCGACAATGAGGATACGCTGGCCGCGCGCGTGCTCAAGGCCGAGCACCAGCTCTATCCGCTGGCGCTGGGCCTAGTCGCCGAAGGCAAGGCGCGGATGGAAGGCGGCCGCACGGTGTTTTCGCGCTTCGCCGACGATGCCGACAACGCCACGTCGGTGGTGATCGCGCCCGACCCGCTGCGCGAAGAGACCGATCTCGAGCACCTGGCGCGGATCACGCCGTGAGGGTCCGCAGAAACGGCCAATAAATCGCCGGGGAATGACAGAATAGATCAATGGACGTTTTCGACAGCGCGATCCGGACAAAGCGTGATCTCGCCGGCGTCTTCGAGTACGACGAGGCGGACGATCCGAAAAGTGCCACGGCATATTTTTATCTCTGTCGGATCGAGGACGGACGAGTAGGTCCCGTCGTCGGTGCAATTCACCTTCGATCGGGCGATTGGGCCATCACTGAAGCAGACATTTTGGTCAGATGGGATAAAGATGAACGGCATGTAGGCCTGTTCATCTTTGGTGCGCTTTGGGCGAGTTTTGATACCGCCATGGGCACAAAACATGGCGGCGGCTATGGGAAAGACTTTCAGCCGGACATCTCTTGGACTTGAATTGAATCCATGAAGCAACTGCTGCTCCTGCGTCACGCCAAGTCGAGTTGGGACGATCCCGACCTCATCGACTTCGACCGGCCGCTGTCCGCGCGCGGGCTGAAGGCAGCACCACTGGTCGGGCGCGAACTGGCCCGGCGCGGCTGGCTGCCGGAGTTGGCGCTGGTGTCGCCGGCACTGCGCACCCGCGACACATGGCGGCTGGTCTCGGCGGAATTGCCGGCGAAGGTGCAGGCCAAATCTGCCCAGGCGCTTTACGAGGCAGCAGCGGCGGACATCCTCGCCAAGGTGCGGCAAGTGAAGGCGGGGACCGGAACGCTGCTGGTGCTTGGCCACAATCCCGGGTTGGAGGAGTTCGCGCGCGGTCTTGCCGGGGCTGGATCTGATGAAGCGGCGCTGAAAAAACTGGCGGAAAAATTCCCGACCGCGGCCCTGGCTCGGTTCGACGTCGATGGCGATTGGGCCGGTCTCACCTTCGGCAGCGCCCGGCTGACGCACTGCATTTGGCCGAAGGATCTTCGCTAGGGACTGCCTGACAGGCCGGGGGATCGCCGACCTTTCGGCCAAACCCGGCTTCGCACAAACAAAAGCGGCGGGCCCACCCCCCCGCTCTTCGTGCTCCGGGGTTTGAGGAACTATCGGCCCCAGTTGCCCCGGCCAGATTGGGGCACTACGGGTTGATCAGTGCCGAACCGGGTCGTCGCCTCGGTGTCGACGGCGTTGTGCTCGGCCGTCAGCGGCTTGCGGATGGAACCGGTAAACCCGCTGTCGATGGTGCCGACAGGCGCGTTGCCAACAGGCGCGGCCGGCTGGTTGACGCCGTCCGAACCATAGTGATCACTGCCTGCAAAGGCGCTGCCCGTGGCGACGAGGACGATGGTGGCGACGGTAAGAGCAATCTTGGTCATTTCAGGTACTCCAGTGTACTGGTCATTCGTGAGTTGTCGTTGCTTTCGACGCATTCGAGATGAGAGCGCTGTCCGCGCCGACGAATACGCACCCGGCTTTTTCCGATGTGCACGTTGCTGGACGATTTCAGCAACCGAGATTGTGGCTACAGATGAAACCTGCAGATCAACGTATTCGATTGGCGCAGGATGCTATTCGGCGCACACGCCCGTTGATACGCGAAAGCAAGAGTAGCGGGCCAAGCCCGCCGCTCTTTGTGTTGCGGGCCGTGATAATCAGCGGCCCCAGATGCCTTGGCCGGATTCAGGCGCCACCGACTCGGAGGTTATCTTGGCACCGGTACGCTCGGAAGTAACTGGCTTGCGGATCGAACCGGTGAAGGTGTTGTCGACGTTGGCAGCAGCAGCAGCGGCCGGCTGGTTGACGTTGTCCGAGCCATAATGGTCGCTGCCGGCAAAAGCAGTGCCGGTGGCAACGAGGATGGCGGCGGCGGTAAGAGCGAGCTTGGTCATTTCGGGTACTCCGGTAGTTCTTTAGTCTGTCCGTCAAGTGGCGTGCCTCGGGAGGAATTCGCGTCGCTCGGACCACCCCGAGATGGGTCGGCAAGCCTGTCGTTTCCAATCACGAAAATTTTGTACGGGTGCGCCAAATTGGCCGCTTGAAATTCGACATGCAGCTCCTTGTGCCACAATGTTCTTCTTTCTTTTCAACTAGTTATGCGGTCAGTGGTGATTTGCCGCGCGAACATTCTTTGAGCCGGCGTTCGCCCTTTCCTGTACTCTCTGTCAACAGAACCGAACCGTTCGGTTCGAGCTCTTTTACGTTTGGCTGATCAGCGCTTTCAGAGGCTCGATCGACATTCCTGCCGACGGATCAATGCGCCGTGAAATTCACGCTGCCAGTTCAGCGCCAGCGGCGTCATGCTTGGGCCGCGCGCTGGCCAGAAGCACCACGGGGCAATTGCAGGCGGCTAAAACAGCGCCGGCGGTTTCGCCGAAGAACAGGTCCTCGCCCGGACGTTGAGTGACGCCCATCACGACGATCGCCGCGCCTTTGGCCGCCTCCCGGGTGATCGCCTTGTCGGGTGTGACGCGGGTATGGAACGCGGTGTCGATATGCAGGCCGTAGCGGCCCGCCAGATCGGCGATGTCTTTCAGCACGGCCTCTTCGCGGCTATGTGACACCGATGTCGACCTGCGGCCCTTGGCCGCCTTTTGCGAGACGTAGAGAACCTTGATCCGCGCCCGGTTTGGACGGGCCAGCGCCAGCGCCAAGTCGGCGGCGCGACGCGCCACCTGGGTACCGTTGACGGGGACGAGAATGCTGGTGCCGGCCTTCAGCGTCGGCATCTTTTCGCCAGCATTGCCGCCGTTCAGGACCAGGCAAAGCGGGCCGTCAAATCCCGCGGCAATGTCGTTGAGGGCCGGCGCGAAGGCGCCATCGGCGGTCAGCACATCGTCAAGGCCGACCAGCAACAGGCCGTATCCCTTGCGGGCCTCTTCGGCGATCGTCTCACCCGTGGCTTCCAATTCGGTGCGGGCCGTCAGATGGACTTTGTCGACAAGCGTATCTTCGATCCGTTTCACCGCCTGAGCGCTCTTTTTTGCGCCCTTCTTGATTTCCTGCAGGGCGCGCTCCTGTCCTTTGCTGTCGGTTGGCCTGTCAATTCGGCCGTCCTTCGGCTGAAGCAAGGTGGTGGGCATGCCGCTGCCTCCGCCGACCAGTCCGGCGAGATATGCAGTGAACTTGCCGATCCTGCTGTCGTCGACCAGCACCAGCAGCCTCTCCAGCCTGGAAATGAAGCCGTATTCGTCCAACGCCTCGCGCTCGACACGCTGCTGCTCGTCGTGCCCAACCGGCAGCCGGCCGAGCGCCCAGCGCAGCATCGGCGGCATGGCCAGCGTGGTGATCACGGCCATGGTAACGATCATGGTGAAGAGATTGTGCGACAGGATGTTCATCGACAGGCCGATGCTGGCGACGATGACCTCGGTCGAGCCGCGCGCGTTCATGGCACTGCCGACGGCGATTGCTTCCTTGAACGACATGGCGGCGAGCCTGGCGCCGATGAAGGCGCCGCCAAACTTGCCGATGCTGGCGATGACCACGAGAGCGCCCGTCAGCATGGCAAGCGTCGGATCGGCAAGCACGGTGAGATCGGCGGAAAGCCCCGCCATGCCGAAGAAGATCGGCATGAACAGCGCGGTGATGACGCCGCGAAGTTGGCCTTCGATATGGCTAGAGAGGATGGGCGATTCCCCGACAAGGATACCGGCGACGAACGCCCCCAGCACGGTATGGACGCCTATCATGTTGGTGATCAGCGCCATCACGCCCATGATGATGAGGATCATGGTGATCACCGCAAACTCGCTGCGGAATTGATCGTTGGTCCAGCGGATCAAGGTGAAGACAAGACGGCGGCCGATGGTGAAGGAGAACACCATGAACAGTGCCACTGCGGCGATGGTGGTCACCAGCGGCGCGAACTGCAGCCTGCCATTGGTGGCGATGCCGAAGGTTACGGCGATGATAAGCCAGCCGATCGTGTCCTCGATAATCGCCGAGGAAATAATCACCTGTCCGAGGTTGCGGCGCATGAAGTTCATCTCGCGCACCACCATGGCGACGACCTTGACCGACGAGATCGACAGCGCGGTGCCCAGGAACAGCCCGGCGACGGTGCGCTGCGTCGGGTCAGCCAGCAATGCGTCCGGCAGGAATTGCGCCAGCGCGAAACCGAAGATGAAGGGCACCACGACGCCGGTCGCCGAAATGGAAAAACAGGCCGCGCCAACCCGGCGCACCAGCCGCAGGTCGGTCTCCATGCCGGTCAGCAAAAGCAGCATCAGGATGCCGAGCTGCGAGACGGCGTCGATCATGCCCTTTTGCGCAGGATCACTGGGAAAGATCAGGTGCTGGGCCGACGGCCACAGCCAGCCGAACAGCGAAGGACCGAGCAGGATGCCGCCGATCAGTTGGCCCATGATTGCCGGCTGGCCATAACGCTGCAGCACTTCGCCCAGGCCGCGCCCAACAAGCAGCAGAAGCACGATCTCGGCGACGAAAGCGCCTTCGCCCGAACCACCCATGCCGGAGGCCCGGGTACCGGCAACGAGCGTCTCCGCTGCCCAGGCCGCGCCCGCGGGGACGAAAGCGCAAACCAGCAGTGTCAGGCTGGAACGTGTCGGAGCCTGCCAAGCCATGAAACCCCCATCGCCCAATGCACGTGTCCAACAACGCGCGACAGGGCGTTGCGTTGCTAGACGTGGACGTCACCGAAGGAGAGTTCGCCGTCGTCGCTCTCTGTCAGAAAGGCTGTCACCAGCAGGCCTGCATAGAGGACGGCGACCAGCACGACGATGGCGCCACCAGGAACGGGACCCAGGGCAGCACTGGTGACGGCCTCACGCATCGACCCGACGAAGCCGATGCGGACGCCTTCGGCCAGAAGACTGGGGGTCGACAGTTTGAGGATCCAGGCCAGCAGCAGAATCAGCAGCATGTAAATGTAATTGCGACGCAGGCGGCGCGCCAAAGCCACGCGTTGCGAAATCAGGAATTTCGGCGCGCGCAGGCTCTCGCCGACGATCAACAGCCAATCGGACGCGAAGTCCGGCTGCGGCGAGAATATCTGCGCGAAATAGTGCCGTTCGAACTGGCGCACGCGAGCCCGATAGAAGTCGAAGAAGCGATATCGGCGGGCCTCTATCCACAGCAGCAGCAGAACAAGCAGCATGGCAAACAGCAGCACGCCATGGTGAGCGCTGGCTGTCGAAAGCGAAACGGACAGCATGGCTGCGACAACGGTTATCGCCCAGTTGCTCGTCCGGTCCAGGCGGTCGCGCCACCCAGCCATGCGCGCAATCTCGGCGCGATGAAAGTGGGACATCGTGGTTACGAGTTCGCCGGACGACAGTGTCCTTCCGATGGGATCCGGCGCCGGCAACACTTCTGCCATGACAATGCCTCCACCCGCCACGCGAAAACGGCCGGATGGAGATATCGTTCCGACGCTCAATCCGCCGGGCGCAGCCAGACCTTGTTGTCGTGGAAGGCGGCGCCGCCATAGGGCGCCGGCGCATCGGCGCCGGTCAGCACGTTGATGCCCTCGCCGCGCTCATGGGCGCTGTTGGGCCAGATGCCTTCGGCGACTACGACGCCGCGCTTGATGCCGTCGAACAGTTTTGCGTGCAGCACCACTTCGCCACGCTGGTTGCCGACCTCGATGCGGCCACCGTCGGCGACGCCGAGTGCCGCCGCATCATCGGGATGCACGAGCAGCTCCGGCCGGCGCTCTTTTGCCTGCGACACCGGCGTTTCGGCAAAGGTCGAATTGAGGAAATTGCGCGCCGGCGAGGTGGTCAGCCGGAACGGGTGCGCCGCGTCCGCCACCTCGATCAGGTCGACGTGATCGGGAAATTCCGGCAGCCGCTGCACAGGCCCGAAGAGGCCCATGCTTTTCGGCGGCCGGTTGGGCGCTGCCTGCCCGGTCCAGTTGGCGCGGAAATGGAACTTCTTGTCGGCATGGCCGAAGCCAGTGATGAAATGCGCGGCCTCGAAATCCGGCTGCAGGTCGACCCATTTGTCTTCCTTCAGACTGTCGAAACTGCCCAGCCCGCGCTTGCCCAGGATGATGTCGATGTGCTGCTGTTCTGTCAGGCCGAAGCCCGGCATGTCGGCAACGCCGAGGCGCTTGCCCAACTCCTCGACAACGAAATGGTTGGTGCGCGGGCCTTCCGGCGGGTCGATCAGCTTCGGCCCGAGTGTGATATGCTGGTTGCCGCCGCCCTTGTAGACGTCGTCATGCTCGAGAAACATCGTCGCCGGCAGCACCACATCGGCGAGCTTGGCGGTGTCGGTCATGAACTGCTCGTGCACGCAGGAAAACAGATCGTCGCGCAGAAAACCTTGCTTCACCAGCCGCTGCTCCGGCGCGACATTGACCGGATTGGTGTTCTGGATCAGCAGCGCCGTCACCGGCGGGCCGCCATAGAGCGCATCCTCAGCCCCGGTCAGCACCGGGCCGATGCGCGAATGATCGAGATGACGGATCGCGGGGTCGCGCATCCGCGTGCCTTCGAGCAGTTCCTGGTTGAGCTTGAAGATGCCCGAATTGGTATGGAAGGCGCCGCCTCCCTCATACTGCCAGCAGCCGGTGACCGCCGCGATCGAGGCTGCGGCATGCATGTTGACCGAACCGTTGCGCTGCCGCGAAAAACCGTAGCCGAGGCGGAAATAGGTCTTCTTCGTCGTGCCGACGAGGCGGGCGAAGGCCTCGATTTCGTCGACGGAAAGCCCGGTGATGTCAGCGGCCCATTGCGGCGTCCGCGTCTTGAGATGCGCTTCCAGACCGTGCGGATCGTCGGTGTATTTTTCTAGATAGGCGCGGTCGGCCATGCCGTCACGGAACAGCACGTGCATCACCGCGCAGGCCAGCGCGCCGTCGGTGCCGGGCTTCAGCACCAGGCCGAGATCGGCCTGCTTCATCGTTGCATTTTCGTAGACGTCGATGACGACGATCTTGGCGCCGCGTTCCTTGCGCGCCTTGATGGCGTGGGTCATGACGTTGACCTGCGTGACCACGGCGTTGGTGCCCCAGATCACCACGCAGTCGGACTTTGCCATTTCGCGCGGGTCGGGGCCGCGCAGCGCGCCGGCGCCCATCATCCAGCCGGTCCAGGCCAGATTGGTGCAGATCGAACCGAAGAAGCCGGAGTATTTCTTGGCGTGCCTGAGCCGCTCGATGCCGTCGCGCTGCACCAGCCCCATGGTGCCGGCATAGTAATAGGGCCAGACCGTCTCCGAGCCGTATTTTGCCTCCGCCGCGATGAATTTTTCAGCGACCAGATCGAGCGCCGCCTCCCAGCTCGCTTCCTTCCAGGCGCCGTCGCCCTTGGCGCCGGCCCGGACCAGCGGCTTCAGCAGGCGGTCGGGATGATGGACGCGATCGGCGTAACGGGCGACCTTGGCGCAGATGACGCCGGCCGTATAGCTGTTGGCCTTGGCGCCATGGACGCGGCCGATGCGCCTGGCGTCGAGCAGTTCGACCTCGAGCGCGCAGGTCGACGGACAATCATGCGGACAGGCCGAATGGCCGATTTTGAGTTTGGCATGCTGATTCATGGGGTCAAACTAGCTGCTTTGGACAACCAGGTGTAGGGCCAGATGACGAGCCAATCTCCCCCCAAGTGGGGGAGATGTCCGGCAGGACAGAGGGGGGCGTGAAGGATCGCAACGTCGTCGGTGTGACTCGCTCTTGATCAAACTCCAACGACCGGCGGCTCCAAATGGCTGTCAGGCTGGCGGGAACCCACGAGCGGGGAGATTACGCTCTCCTACTCCGCCGTGCCTTCCTCGTACTCCGCCGACATCGACAGCCATTTTTCCTCATGGCCGGCCAGCTGTTGCGCAAGTTGTGAGCGCTCCTTGGCCAGCCTTGTCGCGGTCGAGGGGTCCTTTTCGTAGACGGCCGGATTGGCGAGCTCGTCCTCGATCAGGTCGATGCGCTTGCGGAGGCGGTCCATCAGCGCTTCGGTGGCGCGGATTTCCTTGGCCAGCGGCTCGAAGGCGGCGCGGCGCGCGGCTGCATCGCGGCGGCGGTCGGCCTTCGACGCTTTGTCCGCCTCGCGCTTGCCGCGGCGGTCGCCGGAGACGCCGGTGACCAGCGTCTTGTAATCCTCGAGATCGCCGTCATACGGATTAACCGCGCCGTCCTTGACCAGCCACAGCCGGTCGGCGGTCGCTTCGAGCAGATGGCGGTCGTGCGAGATCAGGATGACCGCGCCGGGAAAATCGTTCAGCGCATGGATCAGCGATTCACGGCTGTCGATATCAAGATGGTTGGTCGGCTCGTCGAGGATGAACAGGTTCGGCCCCTCGAAGGCCGACAGGCCCATCAGGAGCCGCGCCTTTTCGCCGCCAGACAGATCCTTGGCGGCGGTATTCATCTTTTCGGTGGTCAGGCCGAACTGGGCGACGCGGCCGCGCACCTTGGATTCCGGCGCCTCCGGCATCAGCCGGCGGACATGCTCATAGGCGTTTTCGTCGGGCCTGAGGTCGTCGAGCTGGTGCTGGGCGAAGATTGCTACCTTCAGCCCGGGCGCCACCGTCATGCTGCCGGTCTCCGGCTTCAGCCGGCTGGCCAAAAGCTTGGCGAAAGTCGACTTGCCGTTGCCGTTGGCGCCGAGCAGCGCGATGCGATCGTCGGCATCGATGCGCAGCGTCATCTTCTTCAGGATCGGCTCGCCCTCGGTGTAGCCGACGTTGACGTTGTTCAGCGCAATGATCGGCGAGGCCACCGACTTCACCGGCTCCGGAAAGGAGAACGGCCGCACCGCGTCGTTCACGATCGCGGCGATCGGCTTCATCTTCTCCAATGCCTTGATGCGCGACTGCGCCTGCCTCGCCTTCGACGCCTTGGCGCGGAAGCGCTCGACGAAGGATTCCATGTGCTTGCGCGCGGCTTCCTGCTTGACGCGGCCCTTCTCCTGCAATTCGCGCTGCTCGGTGTATTGACGCTCGAACTGGTCGTAGCCGCCGCGCCAGAAGGTCAGCTTCTTCTGGTCGAGATGGACGATCGAGTTGACGGCGCGGTTGAGCAGGTCGCGATCGTGCGAAATCAGCAGCACGGTGTGCGGGTATTTCGACACGTAGTTTTCCAGCCACAGCGTGCCTTCGAGATCGAGATAATTGGTCGGCTCGTCGAGCAGCAGCAGATCGGGCTCGGCAAACAACACGGCGGCCAGCGCGACGCGCATGCGCCAGCCACCGGAGAAGGACGAGGCCGGGCGCCGCTGCGCGGCATCGTCGAAGCCGAGGCCGGCGAGAATGGTGGCCGCGCGTGACTCGGCCGAGTGCGCATCGATATCGGCCAGCCGCATGTGGATGTCGGCGATGCGGTGCGGATCGGTCGCCGTCTTTTCCTCTTCGAGCAGTGCACTCCGCTCAAGGTCGGCCTTGAGCACGATCTCGATCAGCGGCTCCTCGGTGCCCGGCGCTTCCTGCGCGACCTGGCCGATGCGCGTGTTTTTGGGCAGGCTGATCGAGCCGGTTTCGGAGGCGAGGTCGCCGGTGATCGCCTTGAACAGGGTCGTCTTGCCGGTGCCGTTGCGGCCGACAAGGCCAGCCTTGCTGCCGGCCGGCAAGGTCAGTGAGGCATGGTCGAGAAGCAGGCGTCCGGCCATGCGGAGCGAAAGGTCGTTGATGATCAGCATGGCCGGGCTTTTGCACGGGACAACCATGCTTCGCAAGGGCTTGAGCCCCGGTTCGCCGCATAAGCCGCGAAAACCGACAAGCAAGTCAGCGGCCGCGCCGCGACTTCCCGCAAAACGCAAAAAGAACCCGCTATCCTGAGGGGGGACAAGGAGAGCGGGCTCTTTCGTGAACGGCGGCCTTGGGAGCGTCCGATCGACATCCAAACACGCAGCAGCTTGGTTTGTTCCATGGGAAGAACGAACTATGTGATGAACAAACGCTGCTGTGGCCGGCAGGTTTGTCCACAGGAGCGTGCCGTCTGTACGCTATCGACCATGACGCTGCGGAAAGACTCGGCTATCCTTGGATGTGCGGCGGGCCTGATCTCCGCCTGGCCGGCGCCATCAGCTTCCTCCCAAGCGGCGCCGGCCACCTTCCTTGACCGGCGCCGCTTGCCCGATCGACGCCATTTGAGGCGGTCATTGTTTCGGCGGCGTGCCGGGCTGATCGCCGCCGGTCGTCGACTTCGGCACCGGATTCTTGTCGACCTGCGGGTTCTGATCGACCGTGTCGCCAGGGGCCTTGGTCGGCTGGATGTTGTTGTCGCAACCCGCAACAGTCAGAGCTGCCATAAGCAGCAGGATTGAGCGCTTTTTCATCGCAGTCTCCTCTCGCCCGACAACGAGGCGTCGGCGATTTGGTTGCGCGGCCGGTGTCGTTCCTGCATTCGCCAAGGGGCCTGGGAACAAAATGCCGCGTCTCCGGTTGCTGCACAATCAATGGAGGATGGCATGATCCGTCTGCTCATCGCCGGGGCAATCGCCTATGTTGCCTATCGCGTCGCCAAGAAAGTGATCGACGAGGTGCCCGACGATTTTGATCCGCTGCTGTTGCCACCGCCACAGGACGATCGCGAGGCGCTGCGGCGGCAATCGGCAAGGATGGGCGTCGAGCCCGAGCGTTAGTCGACAGGCCTGCCCGCAAGGCTTCTTCGTTCACGAGCCCTATTCCGGCTCCGCAAACCGTTGCGAACAAAGCAGAAACGATGCTTGATGGGCGATGAACCTCGCCGCCCGTGATTCGTCCTTCCAGCCGGCCTATCTGGCGAAGCTCAACGCCGAGCAGCGGCTTGCCGTCGAACATGGCGACGGCAAGATCGCCGGGCCGTTGCTGGTGATTGCCGGCGCCGGCTCCGGCAAGACCAACACGCTGGCGCACCGGGTCGCGCATCTGATCGTCAGGGGTGCCGACCCGCGCCGCATCCTTTTGATGACATTTTCGCGCCGTGCCGCAGCGGAAATGGCCAAGCGGGTCGAGCGCATCGCCGGCGAGGTGCTGGGGCGCGATGCCTCGGTGATTACCGATGCGCTGAGCTGGGCCGGCACGTTCCACGGCATCGGCGCCAGGCTGCTGCGCGATTATGCGCTGGAGATCGGTCTCGATCCGGCCTTCACCATCCACGATCGCGAGGATTCCGCCGACCTGATGAACCTCGCCCGCCACGAGCTTGGGTTTTCGAAGACCGAAGCCCGCTTCCCGACCAAGGGCACCTGCCTGGCGATCTATTCGCGCGCCGTCAACGCACAGGCGCCGCTCGGCGAGGTGCTGGGTTCGGTGTTCCCGTGGTGCGCCGGCTGGGCCGAACAGCTGAAGCAATTGTTCGCCCGATATGTCGAGGCCAAGCAGGCGCAGAACGTGCTCGATTACGACGACCTGCTGCTCTACTGGGCGCAGATGGCCGGCGAGCCGGAAATCGCCGCGCATCTGGGTGCGCGTTTCGACCATGTGCTGGTCGATGAATACCAGGACACCAACCGGCTGCAGGCATCGATCCTGACGGCGCTCAAGCCCGACGGATCTGGGCTGACGGTGGTCGGCGACGACGCGCAGTCGATCTATTCGTTCCGCGCCGCGGAAGTGCGCAATATCCTGGATTTTCCCAAGCAGTTCGCGCAGCCGGCGGAAGTCGTCATGTTGGAGCGCAATTACCGCTCGACCGAGACCATCCTGGCAGCCGCCAATGCGGTAATCGGCGAAGCGTCGGAACGTTTCACCAAAAATCTCTGGACCGAGCGCAAATCTGCGGAAAAGCCGAAGCTGGTCAGCGTGCGCGACGAGACCGAGCAGGCGAGCTACGTCTGCCAGGCGATACTCACCGAACGCGAGGCCGGCACCGTTCTCAAAGCACAGGCGGTGCTGTTTCGCGCCTCCCACCATAGCGGCCCGCTGGAGATCGAGCTGACGCGCCGCAACATCCCCTTCGTCAAGTTCGGCGGGCTGAAATTTCTCGATGCAGCTCACGTCAAGGACTTGCTGGCCGTACTGCGCTTTGCCGAAAACCCGCGCGACCGCGTCGCCGGCTTTCGCGTGCTGCAACTTCTGCCGGGCATCGGCCCTTCGGCCGCCAATGCGATCGTCGAGACCATGGCAAATTCGCTTGACGAGACGATGGGGCTTGCCCGCTATCGGCCGCCGCAGCGTGCCGCCGACGACTGGCCGGGCTTTGTCGCGCTCTATAGCGGCCTGCGCGCCGGCGCGCAAAAATGGCCGGCCGACATCGAACAGGTCAGGCTCTGGTACGAGCCGCATCTGGAACGTATCCACGAGGATGCAACGACGCGCCGGGCCGATCTCCTGCAGCTCGAGCAGATCGCTTCCGGCTATGCGTCGCGCGAGCGCTTCCTCACCGAGCTGACACTCGATCCGCCGGACGCGACCAGCGACGAGGCCGGCCCGCCGCACCGCGACGAGGATTATCTGATCCTGTCGACGATCCATTCGGCCAAGGGCCAGGAGTGGAAGAACGTCTTCGTGCTCAACACCGTCGACGGCTGCATCCCGATCGATCTCGGCGTCGGCAGCAAGGAGGACGTCGACGAGGAGCGGCGGCTGCTCTACGTGGCGATGACGCGGGCCAAGGACAGCCTGCACCTGGTCATGCCGCATCGCTTTTTCGTCCACGGCCAGGCGGCGCGCGGCGACCGCCATGTCTATGCCTCGCGCACGCGCTTCATCCCGCGCTCTATCCTCGGCGCCTTCGAGCAGGTGGCATGGTCCAGCGTCCAGGCCAGAGACGATCCGCGCCGCCAGCCGCAGGTGCGTGTCGACCTCGGCGCCCGCATGCGCGGCATGTGGAAATAGGCACCCGCCTCGACGTCGGCGCTGCTCGCCCGGCGACCGCTCCCAGAGCCGGCGAAAAAACAATCCCGGCAACATGGAACCTCGCGCCGTGATCCGCGTTTCTGCCCGACCCCCAGACCGGAGAACGGCGTCCGCCGTGACCTCCGCCCATTCGAGAGGCCAGAATGCACGACAGGACGTTTTCCACCCCGGTCGCCCTAACTGTTGGCGCCGGCTACAAGCGTACGATCGCTTCGTTCTCCGAGATGCACGAATTCCTGACCGAGTTCCCGCCTTCGCGCCGCCGGCTGAGCTATGGCGCCGCGGTAAAGGCCTGCGAGGCGGCACGTGCCGGCGATATCTCGGCCGAAGCGGCACGCGACGCCCTGATCACCTTCGCCGTGACGGCAGGCATCCTCTGGCCGGCCGCCCAGCCGGCAGTCTCGGTCAAGCCGGTCGCCCGGGGCCTCGGCGGCTACGCCGCCTGACAAGACTCTTCGTCATCATGGCCGGCCGGATTCCGGTCATCAGTGCTGGCCCGGCGGATCCTAAATCAGCTGCCTTCTGATGCTCATCCGGGTGACCGCGGTCACAAGAATGGCGCCGATCATGAAATAGATGGTCGCGACAATGTCGCCCTGGTGGAAATAATAACCGGAGTTGAGAAGCGCCAGGACCACGGCGAAGAACGCCACAAGGCGCAAGGGTTCATTGGGCATGCGTGCCAATTCTCGCTGTTGCTGCTGAATGCTGCTGAAGCGGCCGCCCTCACGACCGTGCGCTCCATAAAATGTTTTGGCGCGTTTTGCAATCTCGGCAGATCGTCCTCTATCCACCGTCCGCTTCACCAGCCGCCCCAGGTTCAGGCGAAAGCCCTGCCCTCCTCGCTGCGCTGGAACATCGTCAGGTCCAGTCCGAGGCTTGGCTTGCCCAGAATGGTCAGGATCGCATGCGCCTGGCCGCGGTGGTGGGTCTGGTGGTTGAAGAAGTGGTCGAGCGCCGGCGCCAGCCGCTGCGAGACGGTGCGCATATCCGAGACGGTCATGTAGGAGAAGCGGCCCGACAGCGCCTTGTCGCTCAGGCCGTCGACCCAGTCGATGATCCGTTTGTCCTCGGCCTCGCGCGCCAGCCGCAAGCCTGGCAAGGCGCGGCGCAGGATCGTGTCGAGCCTTGCCGGCGCGTCGCCCTCGCCGGTGAAGCGTTTCATCCAGATACGGTCGGCTGCCAGGAGGTGGTTGAGCGTTCCCATCATCGAACCGAAGAAGACGCCGATATTGCGGTCGAACTCTTCCTCATCGAGATCGGCGGCGGAATCGTAGATGCGGCCGTTGGCCCATTGATTGTAGGCCGCAAACATCCTGAAATGCTGTTTCATTTTCTCTCGACCTGCGAGACCCCCTGCGCGGGTCCGTTTCGGCCATAGTTAGACTGCAAGGACGCTGCCGCCAATGACCATTCTGCTCTATGACCTTGTCGGCCGCGATGCCGCCCGCCCATTCAGCCCACATTGCTGGAAGGCGGCGATGGCGCTGGCCCACAAAGGGCTCGACATCACCAGCGTGCCGACCCGTTTCCTCGAAGTGCCGAAGGTGGAAGGCGGCGTCTCGAAGCTCGTTCCGGTGATCCGCGACGGCGAGACGGTGGTCGCCGATTCCTTCGCTATCGCGCTCTATCTCGAGGAGGCCTATCCCGAGCGGCCGACATTGTTTTCCGGCGACGGCGGTAAGGCGACGGCGCGCTTCATCGAACGCTGGTCGCAGCTGACCATCCATCCCTACGTCACCACCGCTGCGATACTGGACCTGCACGCCATGCAGGACGAGGCGAACGCCGCCTATTTCCGGCAGAACCGCGAGCAGCGCTTCGGCAAGCGCCTGGAGGCGGTTTACGCCACCCGCGACGGCGGGCTCGCCGGCTTCCGCGCCTCGCTGGAGCCGCTGCGCTCGATGCTTGGCTATCAGCCCTCCATCGGCGGCCGGTCGCCGCTATTTGCCGACTACATCGTTTTCGGCGCGCTGCAATGGGCGCGCATCGCCACGCCCTACCGGCTGCTCGACGACAGCGATGTCGTGGCGCAATGGTTCGAACGATGCCTCGATCTGCATGGCGGCCTCGGCCGCAACGTCGCGGCGGCAGCGATCTCCCGCCTTGAGGCCCCTTGAGGGGTGAAATCGGCAGTTTTCATCGGATGCGCCACATTTTGTTCTTGCTTTGTGCCGGCAGCTATGCTACTAATCTCGATATGGTGATGATTCGCACCGACGCCCCGCCCGGCCTGCCGAGGCGGGTTTTGTTTTGCCGATCGAGGTCCACGGCGTTGCCGGCAGGGACGTCGTCCGGCCTTAGCTGAAAGTTGCCAGCCGGCGAAATGCGACAATGCGGTAGACGAAGTGTCGCTCGAAGCGCCTCATCAGCGCCTGGATCGAAGCAAACAAGACGAACATCCGGCGAACCGGGCAATCACAACAAAGGCAGCGCGCCATGATCGCAAACCCAGATTTCCCGGCCGATTTTCGCGCTGCGCTCGCCAACCTCTTCCTGTGGCGGCGCGACGTCAGGCGATTCAAGCCGACGCCGCTCCCCGATGGAGCGCTGGAGCGGCTGCTCGAGCTTGCCAGCGCCGCACCGTCCGTCGGGCTGAGCCAGCCCTGGCGCTTCGTCGTCGCCGAGAGCGAAGCATGCCGCGCCGCCGTCAGGGCCTGCTTCGAGCGCTGCAACGCGGAGGCACTCCAAAGCTTTTGCGGTGAACGCGCCGCCCTGTATTCGCGCCTGAAGCTTGCCGGCCTGAATGAGGCGCCCTGCCAGCTTGCGGTTTTCGCCGACCGCGCAACCGAGCAAGGGCATGGGCTTGGCCGCCTGACCATGCCAGCCACCATAGACTATTCCGCTGTCATGGCGGTCCACACGATGTGGCTGGCGGCGCGCGCCGACGGAATAGGCATGGGCTGGGTCTCGATCCTCGATCCGGCCGAGGTGGCGACGATCATGGACGTGCCGGCGGAGTGGACGCTGATCGGCTATTTCTGCGTCGGCTACCCCAGCGAGAACCACAGCGTGCCGGAACTGGAACGGGAAGGCTGGGAGGTCCGGCGCGCTTCGATCGTGATAAGGCGGTAGTGCAACGGCGGCGCTGCCATCCTCTTTGCGCTCCTCCCCTTGCAGGGCAGAATGGATATTCTGGATGATTTCGCCGATCGTCAGCATCGCCAACAAGAGACCGTGGCAAGGCCAGTCGTGACGGCCTTGATCTGAGGAAGGGCATTGAATGTTTCGCTGCGACGTGCAGGCCGAGATCTGGGTCTATCCGGGCAAGGGCGGCTGGCATTTCGTGACGCTGCCGCCGGAGCTTGGAGCCCGGATCAAGACGGCGATGGTGGGGATGGCAAGGCCCTGGGGCTCGCTTGGCGTGGAAGCCGTCGTCGGCCAGACCAGATGGCGGACATCGCTGTTTCCCGACAAGAAATCCGGCAGCCTGCTCTTGCCGATCAAGACCGCGGTGCGGGTCCGCGAAGGCCTCGGAGCTGGCGACACGGCAAACCTGACGATCGAGATGCAGTTATGACGACGTTGGGTCAGGCTGACGACGACGCGCTATAGGGCGGCCAGTCGATCGGACCCAAAGTGAGTACCGGTTTCTGGAAAATCCGATGCTCAGCAAAAAGATGGAGCGGCGGCATGGTTCGACTTGAAAGTCCGCCGCCCCAGCGCAGAAATGCGCGCTGCACCGGCCTCCCCTTGGCAAGCCGGCGGGCGGCTTGTATAGAGCCCGCCACCCTCAATTCCACTCTCCATCACAAGGACGATCCCATGGCGCTCGAACGCACTTTTTCCATGATCAAGCCGGACGCGACCCGTCGCAATCTCACCGGCGCTATCACCAAGATACTGGAAGATGCCGGCCTGCGCGTCGTCGCTTCGCGCCGGGTGTGGATGAGCCGCCGCGAGGCGGAAGGTTTCTATGCCGTCCACAAGGAGCGTCCGTTCTTCGGCGAGCTGGTCGAATCCATGTCGTCGGGCCCGACAGTCGTGCAGGTACTAGAAGGCGAGAACGCCATTGCCAAGAACCGCGAAGTGATGGGCGCCACCAATCCGGCAAGCGCAGCCGAAGGCACCATCCGCAAGCTGCACGCGCTGTCGATCGGCGAGAATTCCGTGCATGGTTCCGATGCGCCGGAAACCGCCGCGCAGGAGATCAAATACTGGTTCTCGGACACCGAGATCGTCGGCTGAGCCGGCATCCCGAACCCCATCAAGAAGGCCGGCACAACGCCGGCCTTTTTTGCTAAAGCGCGTCGCGTTCGACCGGCCTTCTGCGACGCGCGTCAGGTTTCTTGTCTTGATGCATGTCGGTATCGCAAAAACCGCTGCACAGTTTTGCGCGACATGCAGTAGCCGACATTTTCAGCTTCAGGCTCCTCGACGGGTCACGGGTGCGTTAAGCTCGGAGGGGCGGATCAAACGCGGTCCCGACAATGGAGCCGACCAGGCCATGACCAGCACCATTCCCGGTTTCTTCCAAGGCACCGAAATGCCAACCGGCGGCTGGTGGGAAGCGCTGTGGCCCGAGCCCGCCAGCGTCCTGGCGGCGGTCGGCATGAAGCCCGGCACGGACGTGGTCGATCTCTGCTGCGGCGACGGCTGGTTCACGCTGCCAATCGCCAGGGTCGCCCGTCATGTGATCGCCATCGACATCGATGCCGATCTGCTCGACGTCGCCAGGCGGCGGCTGGCCGAAGGAGGCGCGGGCAATTGCGAGTTTTTGGCGGGCGACGCCTATGAACTTGCCAGGCTGGTGCCTCAAACCGTCGACTTCGTCTTTATCGCCAACGCTTTCCACGGCGTTCCGGATCGGCCGCGCCTTGCCCGCGCCGTGCGCGCGACGCTTGGCCCTGCCGGTCGTTTTGCCATCGTCAACTGGCACCAGTATCCGCGCGAGCAAACCACGGTCCTGGGCGAGCCGCGCGGGCCAAAGACCGAGCTGAGGCTGTCACCCGAACAGACCACCGCGTCGGTGGAAGCGAGCGGGTTCAAGCTCGCCGAGCTGGTTGATGTGCCGCCCTATCATTATGGCGCGGTATTCAAACTCGCGACAAATTGACAATGCCTGGTGTAGGCGGTCGTCGCCCGATAGATCTCGCCCGCCGCCCCCTAGCGGCGGGTTCTGCCAGTCTATTTCGCCTCGCGTTCCTTCACGTTCGCATGTTCGTTCGCCGCTTCCGTGTCGGTGGACGGGGTCTTGGTCTCTTCACCTGAAAACGGGCTGCCCTGCCCCGGTGCGAGATCGCCGCTATGGCCGGCCTTGTTGGTCTGGAACGGTTGGCTGTCCGCTTTGAGACCGTGGTCAAGAGCATTGACGAGATGGTCGTCCGCCTTGGCAAGGCCGGTAAAGGCAAGGAGCGATGCACCGGTGGCGGCAAGGATAAGCGTATGCGTTTTCATGTCTGGACTCCTTTGAGTTAAGGCCAGAACGAGCCGCAGCCATTCTGGCGGCTTCAACGAAGGGACAAACGTCCCTTTTGCCTTACCCGCCATTTATGAAGAACTAACGCGCCCCCTGCCCGGCCTATTCCCGCTGAAACACAACGTGATCGGCATGCAGCTGCCGCAGAGAGTAATCGGCTTGGGTGATGCGCTAGCTCGCGGCGTTGAAGCGCAGAATGTCGCGGCCGCCGCTGTCAATGATGACAAGCTTGCCGGCGTCGACGTGGTAGGATGCCGCTTTGGCCAGCGCCTCGAACAGCGCCTTTTCCTCGGCCATGACCTGAGGCGCGCAGGCCTTGAAGGTCGAGCCGATGTCGCTGATGGCGATCGTCGAGCCGTCTACCTTGGCAGTGGCGAAATAGACGTTGCAAGGGCCGCTGCCGCCGGCCTTGCCGGCTTCGCTGATCCGGAATGTCGCCCGCGGCTCGGCAATCACGCCGACACCGTCGATATATTCGACCAGCCAGCTTTGGCCGAACACCGAGGCTGCCGCCGGCGCATCGCTCGGCGCCGCCATTTTCAGCATGATGGTCTGTGGCGCGTCGCTGAGCGGGTCGACCTGGTGGCGCGCATCTGTGACGAACAGCAGCCGGTCGTCGACAGTGATGCGCGCCTGCAGCGCGTAGGTCATATCAGGCCGGATCACCTGCGGATCGAAGCTGATCTCGAACTTGATCGGCACCTGGCCGGCCGGCACCACCTTGCGCTCACCGATGATTGCGGCCGGCGCGTCGGCCAGCGACACGTCGGCAAGCTGCACGGAAAGCACGGCATTGGGCGGCAGCGCGATGCGCTCGCGATAGATCACCTCGCCCTTGAGGGACCTTTCGGCAGCCGCGGAACGATCCGGAACGGCCAATATGCCGACGGCCAGCGGCACCAGCCCGAAGATGAAGAACTCGGCGATCCTGTCCAGCATGATCCTGCTCCCCTTCCGGCGAAGGGTCTCGCAGGATTGCGGTCAATGAATGGCTGGCCGGGTATGGGCATGGCTGTCCAGGGATTTATTTGGACGGCTGTTGCTTCCAGCGCCCCGCCGCCTTGTCGTCGGCCTCCTTGGCGTCGACCCAGCCGCCTTCAGAACCGTCGCTATGGTGTTCCTTTTTCCAGAACGGCGCGCGTGATTTCAAATAGTCCATCAGGAAATTCGCGGCCTCGAACGCCGCCTGCCGGTGGGCGGAAGCCGCCACCACCAGCACGATGTTTTCGCCGGGCGCGATCTTGCCGTGGCGATGGATGACGGTGAGCCCCTGCAGCGGCCAGCGCTCGATTGCCTCGCCGGCGATGCGGGATATCTCGGCTTCCGCCATGCCGGGATAATGTTCGAGCTCGAGCGCCGAGAGCCTGCCTTGCTCGTCGCGGCAAAGGCCGGAGAAGGTCACCACAGCGCCGATATCGTTGCGACCCCTGGTCAGCCTGGCGATCTCGGCGGCGACGTCGAAATCCTCCGCCTGGATGCGCACGACCGGCACCACCGCGGACATGGTTCAGCCACCGGTCATCGGCGGGAACAGCGCGATCTCGCGCGCGCCGGCGATCTTCTCGCGGTGCTCGACATGTTCCTGGTTGATGGCGACGCGGATCACGTCAGGATATTGCAGCGCGTTCTCGTACTCCTCGCCGCGCGATTTCAGCCAGCGCAACAGGTCGGCGACCGTTTCGATGCCAGCCGGCAGGTCGACGTCCTCCTCCGGTCTGCCGATCCGCTCGCGCACCCAGGCGAAATAGATGAGCTTCGTCGACATGTTACTCGTCCATGATGTGCTTGAGGCCGGCGCGGAAATAGTCGTAGCCGGTGTAGAGCGTCACCAGGGCTGCGATCCACAGCAGCACCAGCCCGGTCTGGGTGGTCAGCGGGAAGATCTTGTCACCGGCGGGACCTGCAAGCAGGAAGGCGATGGCGATCATCTGGATGGTGGTCTTCCATTTGGCGAGCTGCGTCACCGGCACCGAGACCTTCAAGGCCGCCAGATATTCGCGCAGGCCCGAGACCAGGATCTCGCGGCACAGGATGATGATCGCCGCCCACAGCGACCAGCCGGCGATGCCGGCATGGCGGTCGGTGTCGGCGGCAAGCAGCAGCAGGCAAGTGGCGACGAGCAGCTTGTCGGCGATCGGGTCGAGCATCTTGCCGATGTTGGAGGTCTGCTGCCAGGCGCGCGCCAGATAGCCGTCGAAGTAATCGGTGATCGAGGCGAGCAGGAAAATGATGAGCGCCGACCAGCGCGCGAAGTCGCTCGATTTCAGATGCCCTTCCAGGAAGAAGCACAGCACCACCAGCGGCACCGCCAGGATGCGGGCATAAGTGAGCATGTTGGGCAGGTTGAATGCGCGCTGAGCCATGTTTTGGGAACTCTTTCTGCCTGCTTAGTCAAATCAGAAGCGAATGTGGGGGGTCAACAGGCCAGAATCGATTAGCCAGCCGAAATGTCGGCAATACGTCTTAGCTCTCGTGAAAATGATTGTAGACCAATTTCGCCACCTGCTCGGAAATGCCGTCGACCTTGACCAGGTCCTCGACGGCGGCGCGGCTGACCGCCTTGGCCGTACCGAAATGCATCAGCAGCGCGCGCTTGCGGCCGGGGCCGATGCCGCTGATCTCGTCGAGCGGGCTCTTGACCATCTCCTTCTTGCGGCGGGCGCGGTGCGAACCGATGGCGAAACGATGGACCTCGTCGCGCAGCCGCTGGACGAAATAGAGGACCGGATCGCGTACGGGCAGCGAGAATGGGGCCTTGCCCTTGACGAAGAAGCGTTCGCGGCCTGCATCACGGTCCTGACCCTTGGCGATGCCGATGGCCACGACGCGGTCCTCGATGCCGAGATCGGCGAGGATCTTGCGCACCGCCGTCATCTGCCCTTGGCCGCCGTCGATGAGGATGACGTCGGGCCAGGCGGGGAAGCCGCCCGCGTCCTCGATATCGTCGCCCGGTTCGGTAGGGCTCGCCTCGCCCGCGCCCTCGGTTTGCGGGGCGTCGCCATGTTCCTTCAACAGCCGCGAAAAGCGCCGCTGCATCACCTCGCGCATCATGCCGAAATCGTCGCCCGGCGTGATCTCGGTCGAGCGGATGTTGAACTTTCGATACTGGTTCTTCACAAAACCTTCCGGCCCGGCGACGACCATGGCGCCGACGGCGTTGGTGCCCATGATGTGCGAGTTGTCATAGACCTCGATGCGCACCGGCGGTTTTTCCAGGCCGAAGGTCTCGGCAAAGCCAGTGAGCAGCCGCGCCTGGGTCGAGGTTTCGGCGAGCCGCCGGCCGAGCGCCTCGCGCGCGTTCTGCAGCGCGTTGTCGGTCAGGTCCTTCTTCTCGCCGCGCTGCGGCACCGAGATCGAGACCTTGCGGCCGGCGCGGGTGGAGAGCGCCTCCGCCAGCAAGTCCTGGTCCTCGACGCCATGCGACAACAGGATGGTGCGCGGCGTCGGCTTGTCGTCGTAGAACTGCGCCAGGAACGATCCCAGCACCTCGCCGGCTTCGAGCGCCGGATCTGCCTTGGGAAAATAGGCGCGGTTGCCCCAGTTCTGGCCGGTGCGGAAGAAGAACACCTGGATGCAGACCTGGCCGCCCTCCTGATGGATGGCGAAGACATCTGCCTCGTCGACGGTCTGCGGATTGATGCCTTGATGGCTCTGCACATGCGACAGCGCCGCCAGCCGATCGCGATAGATGGCGGCGCGTTCGAAATCGAGGTTCTCCGAAGCCTGCTGCATGGCGGCGGAGATCTCCGTCTTCACCTTCTGGCTGCGGCCGGAGAGAAAATCCTTCGCCTCGGCGACAAGCCTTGCATAGTCGCCGTGCGAGATTTCGCCGGTGCACGGGCCGGCGCAGCGCTTGATCTGGAACAAAAGGCAAGGCCGGGTGCGGTTCTCGTAGAAGGAGTCGGTGCAGCTCCTGAGCAGGAAGGCGCGCTGCAGCGAGTTGATGGTACGGCCAACTGCGCCGGCCGAGGCGAAGGGGCCGAAATAGTCGCCCTTGCGCGAGCGCGCGCCGCGGTGCTTGTAAATACCGGGCGAGACATGGTCGCCGGTCAACAGGATATAGGGGAACGACTTGTCGTCGCGCATCAGCACGTTGAAGCGTGGCCGCAAGCGCTTGATGAGGTTGGCTTCAAGCAGCAGCGCTTCGATCTCGGTGCGGGTGACGACGAACTCCATGGTCGATGTCTCGCGCACCATGCGGCCGATACGGCTGGTGTGGAACCGGCCTTGCGCGTAGCTGGTGACCCGCTTCTTCAGGCTGCGTGCCTTGCCGACATAGAGCACGTCGCCGGCGGCATTCATCATGCGGTAGACGCCGGGCGCATTGGGCAGCCGCTTTACCAGCGTCTGGATCACCTCGGCGCCGACCATGCCGTCGGCGTCGCCGGCATGCGGGGTCCAGTCGATGGCGGTGAAGGTAACGTCCGGACCGCTGGCTGCAGGCTCGACGACCTCCTCGGCCGCCTCGTCCTCGAGGTCGATTTCGGGCGGCAGGTCGTCGGCGCCACCGCGCGTTTTTTGTTTCTGGTCCATGGGGCTCATTCCGTCATGCCTGTCACATCGGGCGTCTGCCATGCAAGATGCTGGCCGCCGTCAAGCGCGATCATCTGGCCGGTGACCGAGCGTGCCGCCCAGAGATAACGGATAGTGGCACCGAATTCCGGCAATTCCGGGCCGCGTTTCAGGATCAGCCCGGCAATCTGGGCATCGAAATCGCTGTCGTGCTGGCGCGTGTTCTTCAAGGTCGGGCCAGGACCAATGGCGTTGACACGGATGCGGGGACCCAGCGCCTGCGCCATCATCTCGGTCGCCGCCCACAAGGTCGACTTCGACAGCGCATAGGAGAAATAACGCGGCGTCGGTCGCCAGACGCGCTGATCGATCATGTTGACGATCAGCCCCTCACTGTTCTGCGGCAAGGCCCGGGCGAAAGTCTGTGCCAACAGCGCCGGCGCCTTGACATGCATGGCGAAATGGCGATCCCAGGCCGGCCAGTCGAAATCCTCAACGCTGTCGTGCTCGAACAGCGAGGCGTTGTTGACCAGCAGCGACACCGGCCCGAGTGCCGCCGCAGCGCGGCCGACAAGGTTGCTGACCGCGTCCATGTCGGTCAGGTCGGCAGCAACCACTGCGGCCCGGCCATGTCGACCAAAATGACCACTGGTGATCTGGGCCGCCAGTTCCTCCGCCTCGGCCAGCGAGCGATTGCAATGAATGGCGACGGCAAAACCATGCGCGGCAAGATCTTCGACGATCGCCCTGCCGATCCGCTTCGCCCCGCCCGTCACCAGTGCCGTCGCGGCGACCTTGCTCATCTGTCAATCCTTAATCCGATGCCGATTCCGACCTGCCGGGATCGCGCCGGCAAATTATGGCCCGCCAAGCGTTAAATCCCATTTCCACCTGGGGCAGGATTGTGGCAAAGTGGCCGGTGGGCGTTTTGGCTCGACCGGAATTCGGGCCAGCCCGCCCGCAATATAGGGCGCTGGAGCCCTTACACCAAGCCGTGTGCAGTGCAGCACGGCGAACCTGCTGACATTCGCTGTTGCGAAGATGCAACGTCAAGGTTCTGCCTCATTCGTGCCAGGTAATGACCCAAGTTCAGGTTCGCTTCAGCCGCATTTCGACACGACATTTGGAACCGTTGAACGCCGGATCCGTTTCACCCCCCGGACGGGTTGAGGGCGCTCATGAAAAAACAAGCCTGTGTCCTGTGGCTTAAGGAGTAAAGAACAATGCAAGCCAATCTTAAATTTGCGCGACCGCTCGCGGTGGCGTTTGGGCTGTTCGCCCTCGGCGGAACCGCCTATGCCGCGGACGTGGTTCAGGAAGAGCCGCCGGCACCTGCCCCGATCGCAGAACTTCCGGTCGCATCCTGGGCCGGTCCCTATGCCGGTGTGAGCGTCGGCTACGGCTTCGCTGGCCATGCCAAAGCCAAAGACATTGGCGTCGACGTCGACACCAAGGGTTTTGTCGGCGGCGTCTTCGGCGGCTATAACTGGCAGCAGGAGAACTTCGTCTACGGTGCCGAAGCCGATATCGGCTACAACGGCGTCAAGGGCGACGATGCCGGCATCGAGGCCAAGGGTGGCTTCGAAGGCTCGCTGCGTGCCCGCCTCGGCTACGCTGTCACCCCGGATATCCTGCTCTACGGCACCGCCGGTGGCGCGCTGAAGAACCAGAAGATTGAAGCTGCCGGCGTAAGCGACACCAACACGCAGTTTGGCTGGACAGCCGGCGTGGGTACCGACATCAAGATCACCGACAATGTGTTCGGCCGTGTCGAGTATCGTTACACGGACTTCGGCAGGAAGGACTTCGACGGTATCGGCAAGGTCAAGTCGACCGACAATCGCGTCACCTTCGGCGTCGGTATGAAGTTCTAAGTCGTCCAAGCCACGACACGAAAAAGCCGGGCCTCGCGCCCGGCTTTTTTTGTTGGCATCGGTTGAGACCGCTTGTCCTCAAGCCGGGATAGCGGGCTTCAGCTCCGGGAATTTCTCGTCGAAGCGTGCCGCCCAGCGCGTCAGCCGGCCGCGGCCCTTTTCCCATTTTCCAGCGAAGCGCAGCGAGAGATAGCCGAGGCAGGCGCGCAGTGCGATCTGGCCGAGGGTGATTTTCTTCGGCAGCTTCGGCGGGTTCGCGTTGAGCAGATCGAGCGCGGCCGAAATCTTCGTCCACTGGCGCTCGAGCCAAGGCTGGTAGACCATCTCTTCCGGCCGTGTGCGCCGCTCATAGACCATCGACAGCGCGCAGTCGCAGATGCCGTCGGCCAATGCCTCCAGCACCTCCGCCTCAAGGCGCTTGTCGGGATTGCGCGGAAACAATGCGTTCTTCGACATCCGGTTGAGATGCTGGGTGATGGCGCGGCTGTCGTGGACCGAGCGGCCGTCATCGAGCACCAGCACCGGGATCTTGCCGAGCGGATTGGCGCCGATCAGTTCGGCCGGCCTTTCCTCGGTCTTTATCGGCACGAGATCGACCGCAATGCGGGCATGAAGTGCTGCCATGCGCACCTTGGAACTGTAGGGGGAAGTAGACGCGTAGAGCAGTCTGGGCATTGTCGATTCCTGTTTGCCGGCTACAGCTCCATATGCCCCGTTGGACGCGCAAAAGGACGCTGTAGCATTGTGACTTCGCGCATGACCCTTACCGAAAATCGATTCCGACAGGGGCTCGTGCGTGGCACTGTTGACCGATCATGCAGGGTTCATCAACGGCCAGAGGCGGAAAACCGCGCCGCCAGCGTGCAGCCATAGTCTCGCGTTCGGATGCGATCCGGAGGTGCGGCGGCAGACGCGAGCAGGTCGGACAATCCAGATCCGAGCAACTACCAACTCGGCCTTGCACCGAAGGTTGGTTTTGGCAGCCACGAATATCCCACCGGACTTCGCCGCATGGCGAAGTCCTGGGAGCTGCGAAAAGACGTCTTCCTCCCGCCTCTTTCTGGTCCTGCCCGACTGTCAACCAAGAAGCGAGGCGCCTGTCCGGCATCCCGCCCTGGCTGTCTTGAGTACTGTCCCCTGCGACAGCAGGACCGCGACTACTTCTTGGCCTTCGCCTTTGCGGGCGCTGCCTTCGGCTTGGCCGCGGGCGCTGCTTTCTTCACTGCTGCAGAAGATTTCGCAGCGGCGGCCTTTGCCGGTGCTGCCTTCTTCGCAGCGGGCTTCGCCGCGGCCTTTGCAGCCGGCTTCTTGGCCGGTGCCGCCTTCTTTGCCGGTGCAGCCTTGGCCTTGGCCGGTGCTGCTTTTGCCTTGGCCGGTGCTGCTTTCTTCACGGCTGGTTTTGCCGCGGCCTTGGCGGCCGGCTTTTTGGCCGGCGCTGCTTTTGCCTTAGGCGCAGCGGCCTTCGCTTTGGCCGCGGGTGCTGCTTTCTTCACAGCAGTTGCGGCCTTTGCCGCGGCTGCTTTTGCCGGTGCTTTCTTTGCCGGTGACTTTGCCGGTGCCTTGGATGCCGGCGCTTTGGATGACTGCTTAGCCATATCATGCCCCTTCCGTTGTGCCGACGGCCGTTATTGACCCGGCGCGCATTGCATATCTGACTCGCGGCTTGCTAGCCAGCGAAGCATTAGAATGATTTTTGTAGCTTAAGTTTCGGTTACGGCGAGCGCGCGACCATTTTACCCGCGCAAAAATCGGCTGCGAATCTTTGTGTCCCGCAGCGAAGTTCTGCGACAGAAATTCTGGTCGCTCTATCTCGACCGGTCTTCTCGTCAAGCTCATGACCTGTTCGACCAGCTTTGCGCTTCAACGTCCGACGCTCGGCGCGAACATTGTCAAGAGCGAAGGCGGTCGCCCGCCTCGTCTTGTCCGAAACGATAAACTACAGGTAAGTAGGAAGCAACGCGACGAGCACGCCGCTGCACTATCTTGCACGACGCGATGAAAGTAAGCAGATAGCTCGCATTTCTAAAGGACAGGATATCGTTCGATAGATCCGGTCGAGCCGACCGTGATCGAAAGCGCTCGGCCGTTCAGGCGCCGAGCGGTTCACGGCTTATCTGCAGCCGGCGCGAAGGCTCGGCCCTGTGGAGATGGACGGCGAAGGTATCCCATGGCGGCATGACCGAAATCTGCGCCAGGATGCGCCCCGCTTCACCGCGATGATAGCCGCCGTGCAGTACGACGTGGGTCAGCATTTCCTGTCGCGACATCAATGCCTTATCCCCGTCGGTGAACACGAATGCGACGGGCTCGGACAGCTGCCGCGACGAAACGGTTTCGAGATAATCGAGATACCAGCGATCGGTCGCTGCGACCGCGGCGCGAAGTTCGTCGAACGCCGGCGTGTCCTCGGTGGTGTCGGCGGAGTAGCCATGGCTTGCGTCAACCAGGTGCGCCGAGAATATCCGCGACACCACATGGCTGTGATCGACGAGCCGTATCACGGCCTGCCGTTCCTTGCCGTGAACATGCGGGTCGAGACTCGCGAGCTTTTCCAGCAGTTCGTCATTGGCCCAGGCCTGATAGGCAAACAGGCTGCGAAGCAGAGCGAGCGCATTCATGGTCGGTGTCCTTTTCCGGAAATGCGAGTATGTTGTTTATATTTTCAGGAGAATGGGCGAACGTGTCTACTCGCATTGCAAAACCGCATCCGCGCATGCGCAAACAGCCGCGCCAGGCGCGTTCCAGGGCAACCGTCGAGGCGATCATCGAGGCGGCGGCTCATGTTCTGAGCGGGCTGGGCTGGGCCGGCTTCACCACCAACAAGGTTGCCGAGACAACAGGTGTAAGCATCGGCACGCTCTACCAGTATTTTCCCGACAAGCTTTCCCTGCTCGCTGCCGTCCGGCGCCGTCACTTCGATCATGTGCTGTCGGTCATTCGCGATTCGGCGGAAGACCAAAAGCCGCTCAGGAAATTCGCGCAGGAGCTGGTGCGCGGCATGATCGCCGCGCACAGCATTCACCCGACACTACATCAGGTGCTGCTCGACGAGGCGCCGGGCGATCGCGGCTCCAGGGCCGCCCATGCTTCGTTCCAGGCACAATACCTCAACCACTATGCGACTGCTGTCGCCACTTATCGCAAGCCAAGGAAAGGCGCCGACATGCAGACCGTGGCGCGCGTGCTGTCGTCAGCGATCGAAGGTGTGATCCACAACGCGGCACGCCGGAACATGCTCGCCGCGCCGGAGCTGCAAAAGCAACTCGTCGAACTGGTCTGCGCCTACCTATCGGGAGCAGGCCGCATCGGTCGATAGCGCATGGCACGGCGGAAGTCGGGATTTCTGTGTGTCGTTCAAACCCGGCTTATGAGGTGCGGCAAGGACGATGCCAACAATGCCGCACCTGATGCGGCCAAGAGTGCGAGGACGATCTTTCGAAAAGTCGCCTCGCTAACGCCGATGTAGAGTCTCGCGCCAAGGAGTGTTGGTATCAACATCGCCGGCGCGACGACGGCAAACATCGGCAGCATTTCGAGCTTGATCTTTCCGGCCGCAAGATAGGCAGCCATCGTCATGGAGAGGGTCACAAGGTTGAAATTCTGGATGACAATACGCCGCCTGTCCTTTTCCCATTGGCGCAGCACGCACCACAGCGTTGGAACCGGGCCGGTGAAGCCGCCAAGTCCACCCATGACGCCGCCGACCAGACCTATTGCACCGTCTGCAACAGGACCCCCGACCGTGATGGGAGGGAGGCGACGCGCAAAGAGCATCAAGGGACACCAAACGACCAGCAGCGCGCCGAAGACCAGCTTGAACAACTGCACATCCAGCAAGGGCAGGATGGCGACACCGACCGGAATCCCTATGGTCCCGCCGATCAGGAAGGGCAGCAGAAGCCTGAGATCGAAACCCCGGCGGACGGTGACGGCGGCGATGATCTGGCCGGTGAGCGCCCCAAAGACCGCCATGGCAGCAGCAAGCTGGGGCTCCACGGTCCAAACCCAAAACGACATGGCAACCAGACTGAAAGCGAACCCGGACAGCCCCTGGACGAAGCCTGCAACGACCGCGCCGAGAGCAACAGTATAAACAAGCGAATCCATGTGGTGCTGTTTCCCCGCAAACTCGTGACAGCAGATCGCGCTTCCCGCGAATGCTGCGCCTCATGGAAACGGTGACGGTCGATCAGGTGGCCGGTGCTAAAAAGTCGGAATCAGCGAGTGCGCGATCAGCGCAGGACGCGGCAGCGGCCGTTGTAGACCATCCAGCGGTCGAAGCCCGAGACGCAGAATTCGACATTGTCGCCGATCGAGGCAAAACCCTGGCCTTCCTCGATCAGGTACCAGATGGTGCGGGCGCCGCCGTCGGAGAGGCTGACGGTGGCGCCGCAATAACGGCGGCCGATCGGCCAGGTGTCGTCGGCCGGCAGATAGCGATGCTGGTGGATGCGCTGGAAGTCGACGATCTGCACATCGGGCAGATGCGGCACGTGATGCACCTGATAGGAGAAGCGGTCGGTGATCTTGTTCAGCACCCAGGCCTCGCCGCAGACGCCGCTATCCTCGTCGGTATAGATTGCAAGGTCGGCCGCCTGGACTGCCTGGGTGACGCCAAGAGGCGCGGCCAGCGGCGTGCAAAAGGCGAGCAGTGCGGCAAGGGCGGATTGGGCGAAGCGAGTCATGGCAGCCTCTCAAGGTCGACTGCGTGCACTGTGCGGATTCGCTGACGCGCGGTCAAGCGGTTGTAGCGACCGTGGTTGTGGTGACGATGGTTGCGCTGACGGAACGGCAGGGCCGCGCCTCAAACTACTCTCCCGCCAGCCAGTCCAGCGTCCAATGCGACGGCTGCTCAAGTGCAAGCAGCCGGTGCAGCGCCGGCAGCAGCGTCCGTAACTCGCCTTCCAGCGTGAAGGGCGGATTGACCACCACCATGCCGCAGCCGTCGAGGCTCGGCTCGACGGCGTCCGGCCTGATCTCAAAACCGATGTCGAGCAGCTTCGAAATGCCCGTCTGCTTCAGCGCCTTGCGGAAGGCGGCGACCGCCCTGCGGTCCTTGAGCGGATACCACAGCGCGTAAATCCCTCCTGGCCAGCGCCGATGGGCTCTTTGCAGCCCGTCGACCAAGCGACCGAACTCGCCCTCTTCCTCGAAAGGCGGATCGATGAGCACGAGGCCGCGCTTTTCCTTTGGCGGCAGATGCGCGCCGAGCGCCAGCCAGCCGTCGAGCTCGATCACCCGGGTCTGGAAGTCACCGTCGAACAGCGCCTTCAGCCTGACGACATCCTTAGGGTGCAGTTCGACTGCCGACAGCCGGTCCTGCTTGCGCATCAGGTGCCGGGCGATCAGCGGCGAACCCGGGTATTTTTTCACGCCGCCGTCCGGATTGAGCGAATTTACGGCTTCAAGATACGGTGACAGCAGTGCCGCCGCCGGCGCATCGAGGGCCGCATCGACGAGCCGGCCGATGCCGCCTTGCCATTCGCCGGTCTTTTGCGCTTCGGTCGAGGACAGATCGTAGCGGCCGATCCCGGCATGGGTGTCGATGACCCGAAACGCCTTGTCCTTCTGCTTCAGATATTCGATCAGCCGACTGAGCACGACATGCTTGACGACATCGGCGAAGTTCCCGGCATGGTAGGCGTGGCGATAGTTCAATTGGAGCCCCTGCCCCAGCGCGGCGGTGGCGGCTGCGAGTTTGGATTTTCCGGCCGGCGGCCGCCGAAACGGAATGCCAGCACCAGCCCGACCAGGCCGGCCGCCATCAGGGAAAAACCGACCGGGCGCGCCCGGCGGTCGACCTCGCCGGCACCCGAGCGCAGGACGAGATCGACGGCCCGCATCGGAATGCCTTCGGCGTCGCCCGGACCGACGGTGAAGATGTAGGAACCAGGGGTAACGGTCGGGATCAGGCCGGCCTCGTCGCGAAAGATCCTGTCCGGCAGTTGCGGGCTGACCTGGCGCGGATTGTCGGAGTGATTGAACTGCAGCGTCGAGGCGAGCACCGTCCTGCCGCCTGTGGCGGCAGTGAGGGTCAACACAGTGCGCTGCTGCGAGACGATGCGCTCGGCTCTCGCCGTAAGGTCGACCAGCACGCGTAGCGGCCCGTCGCGTGCGCTCAGGGGCACGGTCACCGGCTTGAACCGGCCCTGGTCGTAAACCCGCCAGGTGCCGATCTCACGGCCGGAGAAATTGGTCATCGCCCAGGGATAGACGACGCCGATGCCGGTACCGATGAGCAGTATCAGGGCGAACAGGGAGCGCATGAGGTCAAGACCCGGTGTTCGGCGCGCTGGCGCAGTCGCGGGCGTTCTCCATTTCGTCCAGGAGCATGTCAAGGCCGAGATCAAACGTCCGGTCGAATTCGGCGGTGCCGAAATAACGCCCGGCCGCAGCTACTTTTGGAAAATCCTGCGCCAGTTGCTCGTCGCTGACGATGGTCACGGCCGAAGGCCCCCTTGCATAGCCGGCAGTCTCGTCGAGGATGGCACCCATCAGATAATAGCCGGTGGTGCGGAACAGCCGCGCACCCAGTTCCGGTCGGAAGCCGCCGGCCTCGAACAGGCCAAGGATGCCGTTCAGCCAAGTGAGACAGGTCGGCGAATTCATCCGGTAGGTTACAAGGAACGTGGCAAAGGCCGGGTGCTCACGCGCGACGCGGCGGAAATCCTGCACGGCAATGCGTAACCTTTGTCGCCAAGGGAGGTCCGCGTCGGGCATTTCGAGGGAGCCGATCAGCCGATCCACCAAGGCTTCGAAGAGATGCGCCACCGAAGGAAAGTGGTGATAGATGCTCATGGCTTCGCAGCCGAGTTCTGCCGCCAGCTTGCGCATCGAAAACCCGGCGAGGCCCTCGCTCTCGATAACCTTCAAAGCCGCATCCTCGATCATCTCGCGAGACAGCCGGCCGCGCAGTCGCTTTTTTTTGATCGATGTGTCCATGGTATCGCTTGACAACTTACACTGTAAGGTTCATTTTCGACGTTACCTTACACCGTAAGGCCAACAAACGCCAGAGGAGAACGTCATGTCTGCCTATCGTACTCTTTCATCAACGCATTCTTCCATCCGCCGTGCCTGCCTGCTCGCCGCCACCTGTGTGCTGACGCTGGCTGCAGCTCCTTCTTATGCCGATGAGTATGACGCAACCGTCAAGGACATCCAGTCGACCATGGGCGGGGTGCCCGGTTTCGTAAAGCAGTTCCCGAAAGCCGGTCTGCCCGGTGCATGGGCCGAGGTCAAGGCCATCCAGCTCAGCGACAAGACGGCGCTGTCGCCGAAGGTCAAGTCGCTGATCTCGCTGGCGGTGGCGGCGCAAATCCCGTGCAACTACTGTATCTGGTCGGACACGCAGGACGCCAAGCGCGCCGGCGCCACCGACGAGGAGATACAGGAGGCGGTCGCCGTTTCAGCGCTGACCCGCCATTGGAGCACCATCTTCAACGGCATGCAGGTCGATTTCGATACGTTCAGGAAGGAGATGGGCGGGCAGTAATGCTTTCGTTATTAGAGCGGGACGCGTTCAGACTGAATTAGCCTTCCCGCTTCGACTGTTTGTGTGATCCGCCAGCACCTCATCGATGACCCGCCACGATTTTTCCGCCTCGCGCTGGTTGCCGTCATGTCCCGAAGCGACGATCAGCGCCTTCCACAACGCCCAGCCCCGTGCGCGCGCCCAGCTGTGCTCGTCAAGGGCAATGGCGTCGCGGAACGCCTGACGGCTCTCGCCGTAAAATTCCGTCCACGCGATCACCAGATCACAGGCAGGATCGCCGATAGCCGAACTACCGAAATCGACGACCGCGTAGAGCTTGCCATCTTCGACGAGCAGATTGCCCGAGGCGACGTCGCCATGGACCCAGACCGGCGGGCCCGGGCCGAGCCGGGGGCCGGCCCGGGGCCCCCCCCGCCCCCCGGGCGGCCGGGGGGGGGGGGCCCCCCCCCGCCCCCCGCCCGCCCGGGGCGCGGGCG
>NZ_JAMYTK010000010.1:0-189494 GCF_040322355.1 Mesorhizobium sp. M0145 | reverse complement strand
CAAGCCGTCGAAAACTGCTTTCCCGGCCTTCAAAAAAGCCCCATTAACTCACCAACCAGGATTTCGCTTCCCGTGCAAAGCCCTCACAAGGGGAGAAGGAAGAAGGAGCGGCGCTGGCCCCGACAATTGGTCGTCTGCAAGGCTACGCCTCGAGCCAAACCTTCTCGAAATGCTGCTCGAGCGACTGGTGCTGCTCGCAGCCATGCACGCCCTTGCGGTAGGTGCGGTAGACCGAGCGCCAGTAGGGCTGGATGATGATGCCGGAATCGCGGAGATTCTGTTCGATCTTGGCCATGAGCTCCTTGCGGGCGCCGGGATCGGGCATCGCCAGCGCCTTGTCGAGCAGACTGTCGAATTCCGGATCGGCGTAGGCGCTCTCGTTCCATGCGGCGCCAGACTTATAAGCGAGTGCCAGCACCTGGACGCCGAGCGGCCGGCCGAGCCATTCCGTGCAGGAGAAAGGATATTTGCTCCAGTCGTTCCAGAAGGTCGCGGCCGGCAGCACGGTGCGCTTGATTTTCAGCCCGGCCTCGCGCATCTGCGCGGCGATGGCGTCGCCGGTGCTCTTCTGCCAGTCGACGTCGACCGAGATGAGTTCGTATTCGTGGTCGGCCTTGCTGGCCTCGGCGAGCAGGGCCTTGGCTTGATCAATGTTGCGGACGGCCGGGCCGATATCGGCATATTCGGGATGCATCGGCCCGACATGATGGTTCTCGGCAGGCTTGCCGCGGTTGTCCATGCCGATCTTCAGCACGGCGGCATTGTCGACGGCAAGTTGGGCGGCGCGCCGCACCTTGATGTCGTCATAGGGCGGGTTGCCGACGTTGAAACGCGCCACGATGGTCGAACCGGTGGCGATCTCGGAATTGCTCAGGCCCATGGACTCGGTCTGCGCAACCGTATCGGAGGCGGTTTCGTGGTCGGTGTCGATCTCGCCCGATTCGAAGGCCGACAGCATGGCGTTGGGGTCGGAGCCGTAGTCGACCCATTTGATGCCGTCGAGGTAGAACTCGCCCTTCCACCATGGCTTGTCCTTGCGGCGGACTTCGGCGCCGACCTCGGCGTCCCATGCCACGAGTTCGCAAGGCCCGGTGGTGATCGCCAATGCCTTCAGCGGATCGCCGTCGCCTTCATAGCTGCGGTGCATGATCAGCGCCGGATAGTCGGCCATGCCGGCGATCAGCGAAATGTCGGGCTTGGGCAAATTGAGCCGGACGGTGAAATCGTCGACGCGCTCGATGCCGCCGTCGACGGCCTTCTTGGTATCGGTGTTGACCAGTGCGCCCATGCGCGCGGCCACCGAATTGCCGGCGACGGACGCATCGCACCAGCGCGTCAGATTGTGGATCACGTCGTCGGCGTTGAAGGTGTCGCCGTTCGACCAGGTGATGCCCTTGCGGACATGCAGCGTCAGCACGCGGGCGTCGTCGCTGGTTTCCCAGCTCTCGAGCAGCCATGGCTCGAAGGTGAAGTCGCGCTTCCAGCGCACCAAATATTCGTTGCACTGGCGGGCGACGTTGGACATCTCGACGCCGTCGAAGGTGCGCGGATCCTTCCAGCCCTTGACGTTCATGGCGACGCGCAAGATGCCGCCGCGCTTCGGCTCCTCGGCCCTGGCCGGTGACGGCGCAAGCCCGCCGAGCGCCAGCGCGCCGGTAGCGCTGACGCCGAGCGCAGCCATGGTGGCGAGATATTCGCGCCGGTTCATCTGGCCTTTCTTGAAGCCATCGGCGACGGGCTCGGCCTGCGGATGCAGTTTTCGATCGGTCAGCATGAACTTCATTGTCGTCATTCCCCTGTTGTTGGGCACCTCTGCCGATCGCCAAACGCGGGGGACGGATGCGATCGCCGGAGCGCCATTGCCTCGGGGATGATAGGGCGAGCTCCCGTGGGGGAGTGTTCGGACTTCCGCAGTTCTTGTGCGCTGTTCCGCAAACGGAAGGTCCCCCTCACCCGGATTGCCAACCGAATTACGAAGAGCAATACGGGGCAATCCGAGCTCTCCCCCGGGGGGAGAGGAGGTCGCCAGCGTTGATGCCAGCCTCTTCTCCCCAGCGGGGAGAAGGTGGACGCGAAGCGGCCGGATGAGGGGGCCTTCGCAACCTCAGTAAGGCCAGTCGCCTTTGCCGAGCGCGGCGATGGCCGCAATGATGCGCCCGAAGGCTTCGCCGGCTCGCGGCACGGTCTCGCGGGCGCGTAGAAAGCCATGCACGAGGCGCGGCTCCTCATGCCACCAGGCGCGACCGCCGGCGGCCAGGATGCGGTCGCGATAGGCCTCGCCTTCCGAGGACAGCGGGTCGCATTGCGCGGTGACGATGACCGTCGGCGGCAGCCCGGAGAAGTCGGTGTCGCTGAGCGGCGAAAAGGTCGGGTCGTCCTGCGACTGTCCCTTCGCCGACCGGATCTGGCGATAGAACTCGATGTCGCGCAACGTCAGCAGCGGCGCTTCGGCGTGCTCGACACAGGAGCCGGCGCTCTCTTTGCCAACTGGTTCCGGGCCGCCGAGCTCGGGATAGATCAGCACCTGGCCGATCGCATGGCGAGGATGGCGGCGTGTCGCCTGTGCCACCGCAGCGGCCAGATTGCCGCCGGCGCTTTCGCCGCAGAGCACTATCGGCAGGCCGGCCGTCGCCGTCGCCCATTCGAATACGGCCAGCGCATCGTCGAAGGCGGCCGGATGCAGATGCTCGGGCGCCAGCCGGTAATCGGCGGACAGCACGGCAAAGCCGGTGCCGGCGCATATCTCGGCGCAGGTGTCGTCATGGCTGTCGAGCCCGCCAAGGACGAAGCCGCCGCCGTGATAATAGACAACCATCGCTTGCGGCGCCGTGCCCGCCATCTGGTAACGCCGGACCGGGATCGCACGGTCGCCGGCAGGAACCGCGCTGTCGCTGGCCTTGACGCCGGGTGGATAGGGCTCGCGAAACGCCCGGCACATGGCATCATAGACCGCCCGCTGCCTGTCGATCGGCATGTAGACGATTTCGGGCGGATACCACTCGTTGACCCGATCGATATAGGCCCACAGCTCCGGATCGAGCAGCGTTTGGTATTTTCCGCGCCCTCTCGTTCCGGGTCGCTCGGCCTCGGTGATCATCGCTGCGCGATCCCGCTCAGAGCTCGGCGTAGAGCCGGGCAGCATTTTCATAGCTGAAGCGCAGCGGCACCGAGCCCTCGACCTGCCAGGCTTCGACCGTCTCGCCTGCCAGCAGCCGGCAGGCGCCGTCGGTGGTGGTGACGGCACCGCCATAGAGCCGGTTGGCAAGGTTGAGGATGGCCGTCTGGTGCATCGCCGTGCTGCCGCTGCCGCAGGCATCCTTGACCAGCAGCACTCGAAACCCGAGCGCCACCGCATCCTTGACGGTGGCATCGATGCAGGCCTCGGTCCAGACGCCGGCAACGACCAGCCACTCGATGCCGTCGGCCTTCAGCCGCTCGGCGGCAGGCCCCGTGCGGAAGGCGCTGGCATCGGTCTTGACCAGCATCATCTCGCCTGTCGCCGGGCCCACTTCCGCGCAGATCGCAGTCAGCGGATCGTCCTTGTCGGAAAACGCCGACTTGCCGCTGGCCTCGACCGGGTGGAGCGGCCGCGCCGTGGCGAGATCGACGATATAGGCCCAGTGGTAAAGGGGCACATTGTTGGCCCGCGCCGCCTCCTGCAGCCGCTGGACGTTGGCGAGGATGTCGCCATAGCCTTCGACCAGATAGCGCTTGTCCCGCCGATGCTCCTCCTGGAGATCGATGAACACCGCCGCCACCTTGCCGCGCTTGATCGAGATCGGGCTTTTCATGCAAAACTGCCTGTCAACACTCAAACATGCCTGTCAAGGAAAACATCCTCATAGGGGAAGCGCGACAGGAGCTCGGTGCCGGTCTCGGTGATCAGGATCTCGTCTTCCAGCTTGACGCCCTCGCGGCCGCCCTTCTCGCCGATATAGCTTTCGACGCTGACCACCATGCCGGGCACGATGACCCCGTCGCGGCCATAGGTCTCGTAGTCCATGGCGTGCGCTATGAACGGCGTTTCGCCATGCATGCCGACGCCGTGCATGACCGAGGTATAACGCTGGTCGACGAAGCGGTCCGGTATCTTCCAGGCCCTTTCGGCAATCTCGCGAAACGCCATGCCCGGCTTGACGACCCCGATATTGTGCTGAACCTGGTCGTGCGCCATGCGGTAGAGCGACTTCTGATAGTCCGTCGGCTTGCCCGGTCCGCAACGGAAGGTGCGCGAAAAGTCCGAATAATAGCCGTAGCAGCCGATCGTATCGGTATCGAGCGCCAAGAGTTCGCCCGGCCTGATCTTGCGGCCGCTCGCCTCGTTGAACCACGGATTGGTGCGCTGGCCCGAGGTCAGCAGCCGGGTCTCGATGAACTCGCCGCCTTGCCGGATCACCTCACCATACATGATGGCGAACAGCTCGTTTTCGGAAACGCCAGGCTTGATCGCCTCGCGCACCGCATAGACCGCAGCCTCGGCACCAGCCATCGACACCTGCAGGCATTTTACTTCCTCGGGCGTCTTGACCGCGCGCACCGCCAAAATCTCGCCCTGGCAATCCCGCACCTCGCAGCCGCGCTTTTCCAGCGCCAGTGCCTGCAGATGGCTGCAGCGGTCAAGGCCGAGCTTCATCGAGCCGCCGCCATGCGCCTTGAGCAATTCGGCGATCTCATCGGCGAACGGGCCGGCGGTCTCGTCGTCGCGGCCTGACACCGATGACCAGACCAGCTTGGACGGACGCGCCTCGTCGATCGTGTCGAGCACCATCGAGACATGGTAGCTCTGCGGATATTCGAACAACACGATCGGCCCTTCGGTGGGGATGAAGAAGTAGCGCGTCGAGTTGCGCAGGAAATAGCCGAACATGTTGCGCGAGCCGGTGGCGTAGCGCTGGTTGTAGGGGTCGAACAAAACGACGCCGCCATAGCCGGCCTCGCGCATCCAGGCGCGCAGCCTGGCCAGCCGGCCCTTGCGCAGCGCGTCGGCGTCGATGAAGGACGGCTCGGTGTCCGACAGCCACATGCCGCCGGCCGGATCCGCCGCCGCCGGATGGCGCATGCGGTCCTTGAAGTCGACATCCTCGGTGCTGTCGGGGTCAAAAACGACGATGCTCATGGGTGCCTCCTGGAAGCGGCGAGGATGGGCTATGCGCCGCGTAGAGGCTGTGCGAGATGCCGCATATGTTGTGCCGGATGCCGCAGCCCCGACGCGCCGGCGATCCTTCGCGCCCCTCTCTGTCCTGCCGGACATCTCCCCCACGAGGGGGGAGATCGGCAGCTTCGCCGATGGCGCTACTCTCGCGATGTTGGCAATTGGCGAAAGCGGAGGCGACGGCCAATCTCCCCCCTTTGTGGGGGAGATGCCCGGCAGGGCAGAGAGGGGCGCTGTCCCGCCAACATCCGAAATACCTAATGCCTCCGCATCACCTTCGGCGCATGGCCATGCTCCTCCCGGAACGCCCGCGCAAAGCTCGACATCGAGGCGAAACCGCAGGCCAGCGCGACGTCGCGCACCATCAGCGTCGAATGCGCCAAGAGGTCGGCGGCACGCTTCAGCCGCAGGCGGCGGTAATAGCCGTTGGGCGAGATACTGAGTTCGGAGCGGAAATTGCGTTCGAGCTTATCGGAGGAGACACCAAGTCGCCCCGCCAGTTCCGCCATGCCGAGCCGCTCCTCCACCGCATCCTCCATGATGGCGATGGCCGACAGCACCAGTTCGTTCTGCACGCCGGTCCGCAGCCTGAGCGGCATCAGCTTGCGGTCGACGCTGGAGCGTAGCGGGCTGTGCACAAACCATTCGGCGACGCCGGCGGCCAGTTCGGCGCCATAATCGCTGGTGATGATCTCCAGCATCATGTCGAGGCTGCCGACGCCACCGGCCGAAGTGAAGCGCTTGCGGTCGATGACATAGAGATCGCGCCTCAGCTCGATATCCGGAAACGCTTCGGTGAAGGCAGCCTGGCTGGTCCAGTGCAAGGTGCAGGCATGACCGTCGAGCAGGCCGGCCCGAGCCAGGAAGAAGGCGGCATCCGCCACCGCACCGATATGGGCGCCGTCGCGCAGGCTCCTGCGGATCCAGCTCACCGCATCGTGCGCGACGAGATGATCGGCATCGCCGCCCGAGCAGACGACGACGCGATCGACCTTCGGCGCGTCATGGGCGGCAAAGCCGGGCTGGATGACGACGCCGTTCGAGGCCTCCACCGGGCCTTCGGCGGCGCCGACGATGATCCAGCGGTACCAGTCCCGCTTGGCCAGCACGTTCGCCGCGCGCAGCGGCTCGATCACCGAGCTGAACGCCATCATCGGAAAGCCGGGGAAAACCAGCACGGCGAAGGTGAGGGGCTCGGTAGGTTTGGGTGCGTCGCGCGTGGCCATGGGGGTCCGGAGCCGGGAGGGTTGCGGCGCTACAATTCGGGCAGATGGGGCTTGGGGTCAACGGGGTTGGCGTGATCACGAAGCGCCGGCGCTGCCCCTCACCTGCCTGCCGGCATCCTCTCCCCGTATAGTGACGGGGAGAGGAGCGCTCTCATCGACGGGTTCGCCAATCGCCAACATTGCAAAGAGAGCGGCGGCGTTGCGGCCATTTCCCTTCTCCCCGTCCCTATACGGGGAGAAGTGCCCGGCAGGGCGATGAGGGGCAGCGCCAACATTGGCGGTCGATCGCCTTTGGTCGGGCGCTTTCTAACTCGCCAGCGCCTGATCCAGATCCGCGATCAGATCGTCGCCGTCCTCGATCCCGGCCGACAACCGCACCAGCGAATCCGAAATCCCGATCTCGGCGCGTTTTTTCGCCGGGATCGAGCCGTGCGTCATCAGCGCCGGGTGCTCGATCAGGCTTTCGACGCCGCCGAGGCTTTCGGCCAGCGTGAACAGTTGCGTATGTTCGAGGAAGCGTTTGGTGCCGGCGAGGTCGCGGTCGAGCTCGACCGTGATCATGCCGCCGAAGGCGTGCATCTGCCGCCTGGCGATGGCGTGCTGCGGGTGGCTGGGCAGGCCGGGATAGATGACACGGCGGATGTCGGGACGGGTCTCCAGCCAGTGCGCGATCTTCTGGCCGTTCGACGAATGACGCTCCATCCTCAGCGCAAGCGTCTTCAGTCCGCGCAGCGCCAGGAAACTGTCGAACGGCCCTGAAATGGCGCCGATGGCGTTCTGCAGGAATTTCAGCCGGTCGGCGAGATCCTTGTTGTCGCCGACCACGGCGACGCCGCCGACCATGTCGGAATGGCCGTTGAGGTATTTCGTCGTCGAATGGACCACGATGTCGATGCCGAGCTCCAGCGGCCGCTGCAGATAGGGGCTGCAGAAAGTGTTGTCGGCGACTGAGAGCACGCCTTTGCGCCTGGCAAGTGCTGCGACGCCTTCGAGGTCGACGACACGCAGCAGCGGGTTGGTCGGCGTCTCGACCCAGAGCATTTTGGTTTCCGGGCGGATCGCCGCCTCGACCGCGGCAAGGTCGGTGAAGTCGACGAAGTCGACCTGCAAATTGGCCGAGCGCTTGCGCACCCGTTCCAGCAACCGGAACGTGCCGCCATAGATGTCGTCGGTCGCGACGATATGCGCGCCTGAATCGAGCAATTCGAAAATGGTTGCGATCGCCGCCAGCCCCGAAGCGAAGGCGAAGGCGGCTGTGCCGCTTTCGAGGTCGGCCACCGCGCGCTCGAAGGCGAAGCGGGTCGGGTTCTGGCTGCGGGCATATTCAAAGCCCTTGTGCACGCCCGGGCTCTGCTGACCGTAGGTCGAAGTGGCATAGATCGGTACCATCACCGCGCCCGTCGTCGGGTCGTGGCTCTGGCCGCCATGGATGGTGCGCGTCGAAAAGGCGAGGCGGTTTTTGCCCGATACGGTGGCTTTGACGGTCATCGGGCGCGCCTCAGATGGTTGATCAGGTCGATGCGTGTTATCAGGCCGATGAATTCGTCGCCATCGAAGACGATGGCGACCTCGTTGCGATCGAAGACCGGCAGCAACGCGTCCAGCGTCTGGCTGGCTTGCAGCGTGTGCAGGGTAGAGGTCATAGCCGTACTGACCGGGGCCTTGAAGCGGTCCCAGCGGCTGTCATAGGGGCCTTCGACCTTGGCGAGGATATCGCTTTCGTCGATGATGCCGACGAGCTTGCCCTCGTCCAGCACCGGCAGCTGCGAGACATCCGATCGGCGCATGCGGCCATAGGCGTTGAGCAGGCTTTCGTCCGGGCCGACGGACACGACATCGCCGGTGCGGAGCGTGCGCATGACCAGGTCGCGCAGGTCGCCATGCTGCTCCTGCTCGGCCAGGCCCTGCTCGACCAGCCAGAAATCGTCGAAGACTTTCGACAGGTACTTGTTGCCGCTGTCGCAGACGAAGGTAACGACGCGCTTCGGCACGGTCTGCTCGCGGCAATAGCGAAGCGCTGCCGAAAGCAGCGTACCGGACGACGAGCCGGCGAGAATGCCTTCCTTCGAAAGCAGGTCGCGCACCGCAAGCATGCTCTGCTTGTCGGGGATGGAATAGGCCTTCCTGACCAGCGACAGATCGGCATTGGGCGGCACGAAATCCTCGCCGATGCCTTCGACGGTCCAGCTTCCGGCCTCTACCATCTTGCCGGTCTTGATCAACGGGGCCAGCACCGAGCCGACCGGATCGGCCAAAATCATCTCGGTCTTCGGCGAGACTTTCGCAAAATAGCGGCCAAGCCCGGTCAGCGTGCCGCCGGAGCCGACGCCGACGACCACCGCATCGACATCGCCTCCGAGTTGTTGAAAGATTTCCGGCCCGGTCGTGGTTTCGTGGGCCAGCGGATTGGCCGGGTTGGCAAACTGGTTGGCGTAGAAGGCGCCGGGCAACTCGGCGGCGATCTTTTCGGCCATGTCCTGATAATATTCGGCATGGCCCTTGCCGACATCGGAACGCGTCATGCGCACTTCCGCGCCGAGCGCCCGCAGATGCTGGATTTTTTCGCGCGACATCTTGTCGGGCACGACGAGGATGATGCGGTAGCCCTTGGGGATGCCGACCTGGGCGAGACCAAGACCGGTATTGCCGGCGGTCGCCTCCACGATCGTCCCGCCGCGTTTCAGTTTGCCCTGTTTTTCGGCGGCGGCAATCATCGACAGCGCGATGCGGTCCTTGATCGAGCCACCGGGATTCTGGCTTTCGAGCTTGATGAACAGCCGGCACTTGCCGATGTCGAATTTGGTCAGCTCGACGACCGGTGTCTGCCCGATCAGGTCGAGAACCGAGGCATAGGGCGGGCGCAGGCGGGACGATGCATCGTCTGGTGCCACGATCTTGTGCTTGCTCATGTCAGATACTCCGTTGCCAGAATGAGCAACCGCCCTGGAAGACGGCAACCTACCGTCTTTTCCAGCCGTTTGCAGTTGGAAAGAAGATAGATCGTGCCAATCCGGCCGCCAGCAGGGGAATGGAATTTCGCGAACGCTTCGCCGGCCTGCAGGCAGGGCAAAAGATTTGCAGAACCCGCTTAGGGTTCAGGCGATCGCCGCCTGGGCTTCGATCTCGATCAGAAAATCCGGATTACCGAGGCCGGCGACGCGCAGCACCTTGATGATCGGCGGCGCGCCACGGTTTGCCCAGAAGGCCATCCAGGCGCCGAAGGCCGGCCCTATGTCCAGGTCGCCGGCGATATAGACCGAGAGGCTGACGAGGTCTTCAGGCTTTGCCCCACCGGCTTCGAGCACCTTTGCCAGGTTGGAAAGCGCCTGAGCGGTCTGTGCAGGGAGATCGTCCCTGGCGACGATCCGGCCTTGCGCGTCGACGCCATTCTGGCCGCCGACCAGCACGATGCGCGCGGATGCCGGCAGCGACACGCCTTGCGAATAGGCCGGGTTGCTGTGCATGCCCTCGGGGTTCAGCCTCACCGCGCTTTTCCTCCTCAGCGAAAAATACCCTGCGGCCGTTTCAACGCACCATCTCGTTCGTTGCGGCTGCCGATTCCGCCATGCTACCCGGCGCTGGGCGAACAGCAATGCAAGGAATGGCCGATGAAGATTCTTGCCTATGACAATTTCAAGCCCGGCGTCACGCTCGACGATTTGCGGCCTTATCTGCGCGACGAAGTGTCGAATGTCTGGCGGCTCTGGAAGGCGGGGATCGTGCGCGAGAATTATGCGCGCGGCGATATTGGCGGCGTCATCATCGTCTTCGAGCTCGACAGCGTCGCGGAAGCGAGGCGCTACACCGAGGACTTCCCGCTGTCCAAGGCCGGGATGCTGGAATGGCACTTCATCGCCTTCGACGCGCCATTGCCGCTGGAATTCCTGTTCGACCCGACGGTCGATATCGCCAAGCCATGGGACCGGACGGCGGCATGATCCGGTCGAGCGACGGGATCGAAATTTCGGCCAGCCTGGCTGAGTGGTGCGATCCGCGCCGCACGGCGCTGGTGGTCTACGATATGCAGGTCGGCATCTGCCGCCAGGTGGCCGGCGCCGCGACCATCGTCGAGTGTACCGGCACGGTGCTGGAAGCGGCGCGCGGGGCCGGAATGCGGGTGGCGTTCACGCGCCATCTGTCGCTGCCGCGCAAATGGATGGGCGCGACGCAGCTGCGCACCGCCATGGCCTGGCAGCGGCGCGACAGCCCCGACATGGTCGAGCCGTGGTTCCCGCGCGACGCCGAAGCGACGCGGATCGTGCCCGAGCTGGAACCCCGCGATGACGAGGCGGTGTTCGACAAGCTCACGATGTCGGCCTTCGATTCCACCGCGCTCGGCTTTGCCTTGCGCGATTGCGGCGTGCGCACGATAGCGCTCGCTGGCATCGCCATGGAGATCGGCATCGAGCCGACCGTTCGCCAGGCGACCGACAATGGCTTCGTCGCCATGGTAATCGAGGACGCCTGTGGCTTCGGAAACCGCGAAGCGCGCGACCGCTCGATGGCGACGCTACGCTTCCTCGGCGAAGCCGTCGTCACCGACGTCGCAGGCTTCTGCAGTGCGCTTGCCGGCGCGGGTTGAGGGCAATCGGCTTGCCGCGCGACCCACCGTTTCACGGCAACGCCGAACCGCTCCATCGCTTTGTCTTCACACATTGCGGACGGAAAACCGCTCCGCGCTTTTCCCGGAATTGATCTAGGTGGTGGCTGCGCTGTCGGTGCGAAAACGCACGCCCTCGGCGCGGCCGTGCACGCTGCCCCAGTCGTAGAGCGCCTGGAGCGCGGCGGCGAGATCTTCACCGCGCCCGGTCAAGGCATAGCGCCCCTTGCCGTCTGGCGAGGTCTCGAGCGTGACGAAGCCGATCTCGACAAGCTCGGCCAGGCGCTGCGTCAGCATCTTGTCCGAGAGTGAGGGGATCAGCCGGCGCAGGTCGGAATAGCGCATCGGCTGTTCCTTGATCCGCGCCAGGATCACCGTCTTCCATTTGCCGCCGAGCGCGTCGAGCGCGAACTCGACCGGACAGCCGTACAGTCTTCCGCGTTGGGTCATGCGCCAATGCTAGGCAAGGCACGGTGACAACGGAAGCAGAATTTGCCCGGTCATCTGGCCAGGGTCGCAGCTCACGGCCTGGCCGGCTACAAAATCCATAGAGGAGAACGAAGACGAGCGTCCGCGACACCAATCCGGTCAATGCGAGACAGCCGAAACGTGTGGCGTCATCGCCAACCCGGCTGTCTCGACCACCACGGGCTGGACGGTCGGCTTCTGGTGGAGCGAACTCCCGCACCCTTGGTTCGCCTTCACCGAACGAGGCTATGAGGTCGAGATCTTTTCACCCGGCGGCAGGTGTCCTGCGTCCGGAATTGCGTCAAGACAAAGGGGCCTCATCCGAGTAAGCGCTTGCTTAGCCGCGCACACTGCACGCGAATATCGGGAATGGCGTCGATTTCGAAGAAGGTGCCGCGCGTCAGTGGCCCGACGGCGAGGATCTTGGCGGATACCGTGCCGTCGCCGGCGATGACCTCGCAGTTCGCGGTCACGTCGAGGCCGAGGCGCAGCGGATCCGGCCGTGCCAGCCCACGCTCGACCAGCGACCGCACCACGCTGTTCGAGGTGGTCGAGATGTCCCTGGCGATCCCTGTGCAATCATAGATGCGAGCAAAGTCGAACCTTTCGAGGTGCTGCGTGTGGCGCGACTGGACCTGTACGCTGAAGCCGTCGCCGGCGGCGATCTCGACGACGCGCCCGGCGACAAGGCGGATGCGGCCCGCTTGCACCGCCTCGGCAACGCGAGCGTAGACTTCAGGCGCCATGCGGTGGCGGTGGATGTCCCACCAGGCTTTGGTGTGCTCGACGAAGCGGCGCTTGGCCGAGGACGGCCAGTTCTGCCAGATCGTCTGATTGAAGGGTCTCAGACCGTCGACGACGTCGCGCCAGTCGATGCCGGCCTTCTGGTTTTCCCGGATCAGGTCGCGGAACCAGCCGACGAAATAGGAAAGCTGGGTGCCGAGCGGAATGTCGGCAACGTCGAGCTTGATCGGATTGCCCTTGCGATGCGGCGAAGGCAGCAGGCCGCGCCGAGACACCGCGACGATCGCGCCGCGGTGGCCGCGCTGCTCGAGCGACAGGAAGGCATCGACCATGCTCAAGCCCGTGCCCAGCACCAGGACTCGGGCTTCGGGGTCGAGCGCAGTGTCCGCCTCGGATCCCATCCTGATCGCATGCCCCTGCCCCGCCCCCGGCTCTTCGTCGTGGCCGGTGGCGAGCACGGCAAGATGCGCAACCACGCTGGTGCCGTTGGCCAGCGCCACTTCGACACCTGACGCGGTCGGCGAGATCGACAGGCTCTCCTCGCGGATCAGGCGCAGCCGGCCCGTCTGCTGCTCACGCGCCTCGAGCTCGTCGAGCAACTCCTTGAGATAGCGGGCGTAGACGCTGCGCGGCGCATAGACCGGCGCCTGTTCCGGCGTTGCCAGGCCGCGTTCAAGCAGCCAGCGCGAGAAATTGCCGGGATCATCGGCATAGGCGCTCATGCCCAACGCGCTGACATTCAGCACATGCGCCGACAGCAGCGTTGAATAGGCCATGCCTTGCCCAAAATGCGGGCGTTTTTCGATCAGGGTGACACGTAGATCGGGATTGGGCGACTTCAGCAGATGCGCGGCAAGCACGACGCCGCTGGCACCGCCGCCGACAATGATGATCGAACTTGGCGTAGCGCGCCCGGTCATACGCAAACCAGCTGTCCTGGCGATCGTCGCCAGCTCAGGAGAGATTGGTTCAGGCCTGGATTTTTAATGCCGCCGAAAAATCCTCGTCGCCGGCGATGTCGCGCATTTCGGCGAGGCTGCGCTGGTCCAGCACCTCGGCGATGGCCTGCCGGACCTCGAGCATCAGGTGTCGGACTTGGCATGTCGCCTCGTTGCAGTCTTCGCAGCGCTGATACTGGGTGCGGCTGGCGCAAGGAATGGGGGCAAGCGGTCCGTCGAGCACGCGCACGACGTGGCCGACCTTGATCTCGTCCGCCGGGCGTGCCAGCCGGTAGCCGCCCTCCTTGCCCTTGCGGCTCTGAACGAAACCGGCATTGCGCAATTCGCCAAGGATGGCATCGAGGAACTTCTTCGGAATATTGTTTCCTGTGGCGATGTCGTTGACGAAGGCGAGCTGTCCAACCGGGAGGCGTGCCAGATGGACGAGCGCCTTGAGGCCGTATTTACCTTTTTTCGTGAGCATAACCCGAACGTTTCTCTGTCATGCGATGGCGCAAGGCCACCGGTTGCGAAACGCCTGGCGTGCCTCCCCGCCGCGTCCAAGCTGTCACTACAGATAAATTCTAGTGACATGATATACAAGCCGAGAAACGTTGATTTTGCTTCGTTTTCACGCCGCAATGGCCATTTTGGCCGGGGCTTGTGCTTTTGGAAGCACAGAAGCCGCCGCCAATGGCGTACCGCCAAACTGGCCGGCGGCAGGAATGTCCCCATCGGCGAGAATACCGACAGCAGTTTCTGCCCCTGAATTTGAAGGCCAAAGCATGCCGCGCGCGACAACAAGGAGGGTGGCGTCGCTCATCGTCCTCTCCAATCCTTCAATGTCGATAAGGATACTAGACTTAACCGCGAACACAGGGAACTTGTTTCCAATTTCTTGGCTACTCGCAGCATGGTTTGCCGATGCAGGGGCGAAAACGGGAAAATCCTTGGTGCGCGCATGGACGACGTGGAAGAGGTTCCCCGGGCAAGGACGATGGTTCTCACCGGGCCGTCCCGTCACCCAGAAGCGTGCGAATGTGCAACTGCCATAGCCAGATGACTTTTTCTAACAAGACCGAACCGATTGGAAGGATTTAACTCTACAAGAACGATAGAGTTAGGTGACTATGAAACGCAATCCGGGTTTTTCTCGTTTTCCAAGGAGCCTTTCATGTCCACCATTTCGCGACGTATCGTTCTCTTGTCCTCGGCGGCCTTGGCTGGTGCGGCCTTTCTCGGCCCAGCCGATGCGCAGGACCTCAAGATCACTATCGGCTACCAGACGGTCGTCGAACCCTCGAAGGTGCCGCAGGCCGACGGCGCCTATGAGAGCGCGACCAAGTCGACAATCGACTGGCGGAAATTCGATTCCGGCGCCGACGTGATCGCGGCGATCGCTTCCGGTTCGGTCGACATCGGTTATGTCGGCTCGAGCCCGCTGGCGGCGGCGGCGAGCCACGAGCTTCCCATCCAGACAATCTTCATTGTCGGGCTGATCGGCGAATCCGAAGCCCTTGTCGCCCGCAACGGCGCCGGCATCGAGAAGGCCGCCGACCTTGCCGGCAAGAAGGTGGCGGTGCCCTTCGTTTCGACGACGCATTACAGCCTGCTTGCCGCGCTGAAGCATGAGGGTGTCGACCCGAAGTCGGTCGATATTCTCAATCTGCGGCCACCGGAGATCGCGGCGGCATGGGCGCGCGGCGACATCGACGCCGCCTATGTCTGGGATCCGGCACTCGGCCAGATCAAGACGACGGGCAAGGTCGTGCTGGATTCCTCCCAGGTCGCCGCCTGGGGCGCGCCGACCTTCGACGCCTGGATCGTGCGCACCGACTTCGCCGAAAGGAACCCGGAAGCGGTGCGCGACTTCGTCAAAGTGACGGGCGCTGCCTATGCCGACTTCCTGGCCAAGCCGGATCAATGGTCGGTGTCCTCGCCGCAAGCGGCCAAGATTGCCAGGATCACCGGGGCCAAGCTCGAAGACGTGCCGCAACTGCTGAGGGGCTATGTCTTCCCGACGCTCGAGGAGCAGGCCTCGGACAAGTTCCTCGGTGGCGGCACGGTCAAGGCGGTCGAGGCGACATCGGCCTTCCTCAAGGAGCAGGGCAAGATTGACGCCGTGCTGCCGGATTATTCGAAATACGTGTCGTCGAAATATGTCAGCGAAGCGCTTGCCTCGAACTGACGCCAACGCGCGCGGTTCTCCTTCCCTGACGCCGCGTGCTCCCTGCCCCGAACCGCTTGCGAGGAGCGGCTTCGGGGCAGACAGATTCGGAATATCGGCGAGGTTCCCATGACGCATCTCGTGCTCGACAAGGTCTCGGTCCACTATGACGGTCAGCCGGCGCCGGCGGTCGAAAATGTGTCGATTGAAATCGCCAAGGATGACTTCGTTGTCCTGGTCGGCCGCTCCGGCTGCGGCAAGACCTCGTTGCTCAACGTCGCTGCGGGCTTGGTCGAGCCTGTGCGCGGACGCGCCACGATTGGCGGCAGGCCGGTCACGGCGCCAGGCTCTGACCGCGCCGTCGTGTTCCAGAACGACGCGCTGTTTCCGTGGCTGACCGCGCGGGAAAATGTCGCCTTTGCGCTCAGGCTGCGCGGTGTCAGGGCGGCTGAACGGGCGCGGCGCGCCGACAAGCTTCTGGCCCTGGTGAAGCTCGACGGCGCCGGCGATAAGCGCATCTGGGAGCTTTCCGGCGGCATGCGCCAGCGGGTCGGCCTGGCCCGGGCGCTGGCGGCCGAGCCGCAATTCCTGCTGCTCGACGAGCCGCTGGGCGCGCTCGATGCGCTGACACGCGAACGCATGCAGACAACGCTGCTCGATCTGTGGACGGCAAGCCAGGTCGGCGTGCTGATGGTCACGCACGGCATCGACGAAGCGCTGGTTCTTGCCACCCGCATCATTGTGCTCGCTCCCGGCCCTGGCCGGGTGGTGCGGAGTTTCGAGACCGGCTTCAGCCGGCGCTATGCAGCCGGCGAGGCCATTCGCAGCATCAAGGCCGATCCCGCCTTCGCCGCGGCGCGCGGCGAGCTGACCGACGCGATCTTCGAAGGGGAGGCAGCATGACCGTTACCTCCTATACCGAGCGGCCGCAGCGCTCCAAGGTCGACGACGGAGCCGACGGGTTGTCGGTGCCATGGTCGCGGCCGCGGCCGAGACGCAGCCGCGTTTCGGCCCGCGTGGTCAGCGCAATCACCATTCTGGTGGTGCTGGCGGCGTGGACGGTATCGGCCCGCCTGCAATTGGTGTCGCCGGTTTTCCTGCCGTCGCCTGTCGCAGTCTGGAACAAATTTGTCGTCGTCGCCCGTGACGGCTTTGTCGACGCGACGCTGCTCCAGCATATTGCCGCCAGCCTGTGGCGGGTGTTTGCAGCGCTGATCGCGGCCGTTTTCGTCGGCGTTCCCATCGGGCTGGCTATCGGCATCAGCACGATCGGGCGCGGCATCTTCGATCCGCTGCTCGAATTCCTGCGGCCGATCCCGCCGCTGGCCTATCTGCCGCTGATCATTATCTGGTTCGGCATTGGCGAGCCGTCCAAGATCCTGGTGATTGGCATTGCGATGCTGGCGCCGGTTGCGCTGTCGACGGCATCGGGTATTCGCGGCGTCTCGCAGGAACGCATCAATGCAGCGCGCTCACTTGGCGCCACGCAGCGCCAAGTGATCAGGCACGTGATCCTGCCCAGCGCGCTGCCCTCGATCCTGACCGGTCTGCGCATCGCGCTTGGCGCCGGCTGGTCGACGCTGGTTGCCGCCGAGCTGGTGGCCGCGACGCGCGGGCTCGGCTTCATGATCCAGTCCGCTGCCCAGTTCCTCGTCACCGACGTGGTGGTGATGGGCATCCTGGTGATCGCGGCCATTGCCTTCGTGCTTGAATTCATCATCCGCAGGATCGAGCGGGTGCTCGTCCCGTGGGCAGGGCGGGAGTGACCGACGATGCCCCATTCCACCGCTGTACTGTTTGCGCATTTCGGCCATTGGCTCCGCCTGATCAAGGCCGGAGACAAACAGCCGCCTGACGGCGAACGCAAAACGCCGACGCCGGTGCATCTGGACGCGGAGCGCAACCGCCTGCCACCGCGCGACGAAAGTTTCTACTGGGGCTGGCAATACTGGTCGCGGTGACCGACTGCCACGGTCCGCTGTGTGCTGCTCCGGCGAATGCCTGAGCATCGACGCCTGCTCAACCACGCGAGCGGTTCGCCCAGGCCAGCCCGGCCAGGCCAACCAGCGCGGTGACGATGCCGACATAGAGCCATTGCGACAGGCCGGTCATGAAGCTGCCACCGATAAGGCCGATGCCTTGCAATGACCACAGCACGCCGGTGGCGAGCACAATCAAGGCCAGCAGATTTTTGATCAATCTCATTGCTGAAACTCCTTTCCAAGTCGATCGTCAGCCGCGTTCCGGCCGGAATGGAACAGCTAAAAGAAGCGGTTCGGTCACGCCAACTTCTACTTAGATGCTAACCTCTGATCCTGCGCAAGACATGCGGAGATCGGTGCAAAGATCATCAAAGAAGCTGTGTCGTGCTGCGGCAAATCTCTGACAAATTGTTTCGCGCCGACTCCAAACGTGTAACATTGCCATGGAACCGACAGATCATTGCCGCATTTGCTGCCTCATTCGCCCCTAACCGCCGCGGGTCTGTCAACGGAGCCAGTCCCCAACACATGAACAAAAGCAACCGGACCGCGCTCGTCGCGGCCATGATCGCGGCTGGCCTGATGGTCGGCGCATCCACTGCCAGCGCCGCCGCGCAGTGCGGCCGTGCCTCCTGGTACTCACTGCATTCCAGAACCGCTTCCGGTGAACGCATGAACCCGTCGGCGCTGACCGCAGCGCATCGCAGCCTGCCGTTCGGCACCAGGCTGAAGGTGACCAACCGCAACAATGGCCGCAGCGTCGTCGTGCGTATCAACGACCGCGGCCCGTTTATCAGGGGCCGGATGCTCGATCTGTCGAAGGGCGCCGCCAGCCAGCTTGGCTTCATCAGCTCGGGCCACACCGCTGTCTGCATGGCACGGGTCTAACGGCCGCCACGGCCGGACACCGCCTCCGACGCTCGTCCCCAATAGCCGTGCTGCTTGCCAGGCCTTCGCAGGTGCACATTGAGCCGGCTGTTGCCGTTCCAGGCGGATTCTCAACGCCTTGGACGAAAGAACGAGGATAAATCACGCAAGTTGACGTATTGCATCGCAGCAGATTGTTGCTAACTTCCCCGCAAGGCATTCAAGGCTCGGCGCTGCTCGTCGGCCCTTCGATCGCAGTCGGCAGCGGGGTTCTCGATGTTCTACCAGCTCTACGAACTGAACCACGCCGCCTTGCAGCCGGCGCGCCTCTATGCCGATGCGGTGCGCCTGTTCTACTCCAATCCGCTCAATCCGGTCTCACACACGTCCTGGGGCCGCTCGGTTGCGGCAACGGCCGAACTGTTCGAGCGCACGACGCGCCGCTACGGCAAGCCGCAATTCGGCCTGACCAAAACCGTGGTCGACTGGAAAACCGTCGAGGTCAGCGAACGCACCGTCTGGTCGCGGCCGTTCTGCAACCTGGTCCGTTTCGAGCGCGCGGTTCCGGCTGGGCGCCGGCCGGATCCGAAGCTGTTGATCGTCGCGCCGATGTCGGGCCACTACGCGACGCTGCTGCGCGGCACGGTGGAGGCGATGCTGCCCTATGCCGACGTGCATATCACCGACTGGGTCGACGCCCGCATGGTGCCGCTGGCCGACGGCAGCTTCGATCTTGACGACTATATCGACTACATCGTCGACATGCTGCATGCGCTGGGCCCCGACACCCATGTGATGGCGGTGTGCCAGCCTTCAGTGCCGGTGCTGGCGGCGGCGGCACTGATGGAAGCCAAGGGTGATCCGTTCGTGCCCTCGACGATGACGCTGATGGGCGGCCCCATCGACACGCGCCGCAACCCGACGGCGGTCAATCTGCTGGCGCAGGAAAAGGGCATCGACTGGTTCCGCGACAACGTCATCATGCGCGCGCCCTGGCCGGTGCCGGGTTTCGGCCGCGAGGTCTATCCTGGCTTCCTGCAGCTTTCGGGGTTCATGAGCATGAACCTCGACCGCCACATCATCGCCCACAAGGACTTCTTCATGCATCTGGTGAAGCATGACGGCGACAATGCCGAGAAGCACCGCGAGTTCTACGACGAATATCTGGCGGTGATGGATCTGACGGCGGAATTCTACCTGCAGACCGTCGACACCGTGTTTGTCCGCCAGGCCTTGCCCAAGGGCAAAATGACGCATCGCGGCGTGGCGGTCGACCCTTCGGCGATCCGCAATGTCGCCCTGTTCACGGTCGAGGGCGAGAACGACGACATCTCCGGCCTTGGCCAGACCAAGGCTGCGCACGACCTGTGCATCAACATCCCGGCCGACAGGCACGCCCATTACATGCAGCCGGCGGTCGGCCATTATGGGGTGTTCAACGGCTCGCGCTTCCGCTCCGAAATCGTGCCGCGCATCGTCGATTTCATTACCAGCTACGGCCGTCAGAATCGGGTTGCGGTGAAGCCCAAGCTGGTCAGGACCGGCAAGAAATAGGCGACCAGTGATGATGCCCGTCAATCCGCATCAGGTCGGTCAATGCCAAAATCATCGGCTGGCGGGGCCGTGCGGCCGGTCGACCTGTTGCACAATAGTCGCGTTGGCGCCACGCGGGTAACCATGCCGCAAAAATCAATCCATCCTCATAATTGACACGGACTGTAAATACCCCTTAACGTTTCGTTAACAACAAGGGACAAGCGGGGACAATGATTTCCTCACCAATGGCGAGAACGCTGCGCCTGTGCGCGCTGGCTGGACTTACTGTGGCGGCAGGTTGGGCCGGTTCGGCCTCGGCGGCCAGCCCGATGATAACAGGTGGCCCGACCTCGCAGCCGATCGGCCATTATGATTTCTGCAAGAGCTACGCGTCCGAATGCTCGATCCGCCCGAAGGATCTGTCGCCCGCCAGCCTGACAGGCTCGCTGTGGCGCAAGCTGCTCAGCGTCACGGCAAAGGTCAACGCCGCCGTCAAGCCGGAGAGCGACTTCGACATCTACGGCAAGGACGAGGTCTGGGCCTATCCCGACAAGGGTGTCGGCGACTGCGAGGACTATGTCCTGGAAAAGCGCCGTGAGCTGAACCGGCTTGGCGTCTCGTTTGCCGATCTGTTGATGACTGTCGTGCGCAAGCCCGACGGTGAGGGCCACGCTGTGCTGACGGTGCGCACCGACAAGGGCGACTACATCCTCGACAATCTGACCGACCAGGTCCGTTCCTGGGACCAGACCGGCTATCGTTTCCTCAAGCGGCAGGCGATCGACAATACCGGCCGCTGGGTCTCGATCCGCGGCGGCCAGCAGGTGCTGGTCGGCTCGGTCCAGTAACAAGGCAACTCATTTCGGCTGTGCCAGCGCGGCGCGGATCGACGCAATGATGCGGCGAAGCTCGGCTTCGTCGAGCTTTTCGATGTTGTCGGCCAGGAGATTGGCAAGCTCGGTCGCCGCAGGGCTAAGACCCGACGTGTCGAGCTTGACGCGCGGATGCGAGGTTTCGGCCAACCGCGCCAGTTCCTCGGCCTCGTCCCAGATGATGTTGAAATAGCCGATGATCTTCTGGATCAGCGTCCAGCTCGGCGCGCCGCGGCGGCCGTGTTCGAGCGCCGAGAGATAGGCTGCGCTGACGCCGATCGCCTTGGCCATGTCCTTCTGGCTGACGCCGCGCTCGTTTCGCAGCACGCGAAGCTTTTCGCCGAATGGGGTCACAAGCGCACCTTCATGGGTGCATCCTCATAGGTGCGTCCCTCATGGGCATGTCCTCATGAGCGCGCCCGCCGCAAGCGGATATAGAGCGCACCCGAGCCGCCATGTTTGCGGGCGGCATGGTCGTGGCTGGAGACGAGGGGCCGGAAGGCGGGTGTCGACAGCCATGACGGCACGGCGCGCCGCAAGACGCCATCGCCGCCCGACGAGGAACCCTTGCCGGTGATCACGAGGACGTAGCGGATGCCGCCGGCATGCGCCCGGCACAGGAAGGAAAACAGCAGCGAATAGGCTTCGTCCTGGGTCAGGCCATGCAGGTCGACGCGGCCTTCGATCGGCAGCCGGCCCTTCGACAGCTTGTCCAGCGTCGGTTCGTCGAGTGCGTGGGAGACATGCTGCGCCTTCTGCTTTGCGGCCGTGGCAGCATTGCCCGCGACCTGTGCCGGCGGCGGCGCCTGCCTGGTCTCGTCGATCTCCGGCCCAACGTGCGGAATTTCGACGGCGGTTTTGCCCTTGAGCGGCTTTGCCGTGCGCGCCACCAGGTTCCACAGCACCCGGTCGTCCTCGCTCAGCCTGTCGATGCGCCGGGTCATCGGCCTGCTCCTGAAACCAGCGACCGGGGGATCAGCGCATAAAAATCTGCGGCGTTGCGGATAACGCCGGCGATCTCGCCGGCCGCATCGCCCGACCCGGCAAACAGATCACCGCGAGCCGGCCCGGTGATCGCCGAGCCGGTGTCCTGCGCGATCATCAGCCGCCGGAACGGTTTTCCGTCGAAGACGGTCAGCGACGGTGCATCGATATGGAAGGGCGTGCCGAACGTGTGCAGCAGCCGGTCGACGGCGATCGAGCGGCCGGGTGTCAGCGCCACCTTGGCGGCAGCGATCGGGCCGAGCTCTGGGTCGTCGACGCCCATCTCGCGGAAGAAGATGTAGGAGCGGTTGCGCCAAAGGATCTCGTCGACGCGTTCCGGATGCGCCTTGAACCAGGCACGGATCGACTGCATCGTCACTTTCTCCAGCGGGATCTCGCCTTCCTCGCTCAAGATCTTGCCCGGTCCGGTAAAGCGCTGGCCGGATTTGGCGGCATAGGTGATGCGGCGAAGCCTGCCGTCGGTCATCTTGAGCCGCGCCGCACCCTGCACGTGGATGAAGAAGGCGTCGACCTTATCGGCGAGCCAGGCGATTTCCAGCCTTTTTCCGGCAAGCGCGCCGCATTCGATCTCGCCGCGGTCGAAATATTCGACCGGGCCGTTCGGCGCCGCACGTGCGAAGGCGAGATAAGGATCCATGCCGGAAGGACGATTGCCGTCGTCGACGTCGACAAGATCGGCCGGGCGCGACAGCAACGGCACCGAAAACCGTTGCGTGCGTACCGGCGAGGCTTCGACCTCCGGCTCGTAAAAGCCGGTGACCAGGCCGGGACCACCACCTTCGGCATCGATACGGGCCGGCACGAAGTGGCGCTCGAAAAAGCTTCGGGCCTGCAACCGATTCGCCGGCGAAACGGTGCGCGCTTCGGCATAGGCGTCGGCAAAGCCATTGTAATCGACGCCGAGCGCGCCGGAGCGGTAGGGTTTCGTCAGGATATGAAAGGCCGAGCGGCGAAAGGCGTCAAAGGCAGGGAGATGGTCGTCCTCGCCCCAGCCCGGCAATTCGCCAAAGGATTTTTCGCTGAAGGCTCGAGAAAGCGACACGACAGCCTCCGCCGCCGTCCAGTTCAGTCTTCTTCTTCGGTGGCGACGAGCTTCCAGTTCGGATCGCGCGAGCGCGCGTCACGAGCGAAGGTCCAGACATCCTTGACCTCGGCGACGGTTTCGGGATCGCCGTCGATGACGGCGCCGGCCTTGTCGCGGGTCGCCGAAATCAGCTCGCTGACAATGCGCAGCGTGATGTGCGCCTCGCTGCCCTTCATCTCGGCCGAAACGATGTCGGCCTTGTCGATGCCGACGAAGGAGGACTGGATCTTTTCGGCTTTCGCCTCACGGTCGCCGATGGCCGCGACGAAGCCGTCATAGACCTCGCGCGACAAAAGGTTCTTCAGCGTTTTGCGGTCGCCATCGGCGTAGGCCATGACGATCATCTCGTAGGCCATCTTGGCGCCGTCGACGAAGGTCTTCGGATCGAAGGTCGGATCATTGTCCTTGATCGCCCGCAGGCCCCGGTTGAGATCGGTGTCCGGCTTGGCAAAGGCATCGATCGCCACATAGGCATCGGCCGCCGGCTCTCCCGCCAGGCGCTTGCGCGGCAGCGAGACCACGTTCTCGGGTTTCTGGGCGGCATCCTTGTCGTTTTTGCGCGCTGCCGTATATGGATCGAAGGGTGGGCGCTCGTTGCCCGTGCGTCGGCCAAGCACGTTGCGCAGCTGGAAGAAGATCACCACCGCCGCAATCAGAAAGAAAATCGTGCCGAAGTCGAAGAAGCCCATATCTTGCGCCAATCAATCCCTGCTTTGGCCGGACCAGCGGCCAAGCAAGGGCCGCGATCACATAGCGTTCGGTATCCAAAGCATATAGAACGCATGGCGCAATCATTCAAATCAAAGGCAGCCATACCTATCTAACAGCTCTGGTGCCAGCGGCGATTGCTCGCCGGCCGGCAAAACATCGAAACGATCGGTCAAGATTTGCGTATCTCGCTGTTTCCCCTGTTCATTCTAACGCTTCCGCTGCTGGAGATAGCCGGTTTCGTCATTGTCGGCCGCCAGATCGGCGCGCTGGCGACGGTCGGGCTGGTGCTGGCCTCGAGCATTGCCGGCGCCTTGCTGCTGCGGCACCAGGGTTTTGGCGTGATGGCCAGGGTCCGTGCCGAAATGGATGCCGGGCGTGATCCGAGCGGCCAGCTTGCGCATGGCGCCATGATCGTGCTGGCCGCGATCCTTTTGATCATCCCCGGCTTCATCTCGGATATTTTCGGCCTTCTGCTGTTCCTGCCGCCGGTGCGCGATCTTGCCTGGCGGATGCTGAAAGGCCGCATCGTGCTGGCCACCGATTTCAGCAGTGATTTGCGGGCAAGGCAACGCGGCAAGACCATCGATCTCGACGACGGCGACTATTCGCGGGCCGACGACCATACGCGCGGACCGGGTTCTCCCTGGCGCCGCCTCAAGGACGAGTAGCTGCAAGGCAACCGGCGTCTTTTGCAAACTTGTCTTGTCGGGCCGGCCATGATAGCGAACGCCCGAATTTCAATCCGGTCAGCAACGCTGCCCAGGCAAAAGGACCACAGCTTATGGCCAGCAACGACGACGCGCCGACCGGCGCAGCCAACGGTAATGGAAATGCGGCGCAGCCTTCGCTCAACGTGCTTGCGCAATATGTGAAGGACCTGTCCTTCGAAAGCCCCGGCGCACCGAACTCGTTGCGCGGCCGCGACAAGGCTCCGGGCATCGCCATCAATGTCAACGTCAACGCCAACCCGCTTTCGGACAAGCAGTTCGACGTCAATTTGACGCTGAACGCAAAAGCGTCGTTCGACCAGGAAGTGCTGTTCAACGTCGAGCTGGTCTACGGCGGCGTCTTCTCCATCAGCGGCTTCCCGCAGGAGCACATGCTGCCGATCCTGTTCATCGAATGCCCGCGGCTGCTGTTCCCGTTCGCCCGGCAGATCATCGCCGAGGCAACACGCAATGGCGGCTTCCCGCCGCTGATGCTAGACCCGATCGATTTCGCGCAGATGTTCCAGCAGAAGTTGGCCGAGGACCAGGCTGCCGCCAAGGTCAAGGTGAGCTGAGGCTGGTTGGCTCGCAGCATCTTTTTGGAAAAACCCGGCGCGAAGCCGGGTTTTTTATAATGATGTCCCGCCCGACAGGCTGAAGGCCAATCGGACGCAAGCGTCGATGGTTCTCTTCAGCGGATCACTGCGCCTTCGTCATCCCAGGGCGGAGCAGGAGCGAAGCGACGTCGCGGAGACCCTGGGATCCATGCCGTGACGTCAGCCGAAGAATACAGCGGCTCAGAACGGCGCTTGTATCCGCAACTGTGCCAGCTACCCTTCAGCCATGACCGGCTATACCTACATGACCGCGAGCCAGAAGCGCGGCACGATCTACATCGGCGTCACCAACGATCTCGGCCGCCGCATGCCGGAGCACAAATCCGGCCAAGGTTCGCGCTTCACCGGCCGCTACGGCGTGCAGCGCCTGGTCTGGTACGAGGAACATTTCGACATTCGTGACGCCATTCAGCGCGAGAAGTCGCTGAAGCGCTGGCCGCGGCAGTGGAAGATCGAGCTGATCGAGAAGACCAATCCAGAGTGGTTCGAGCTTTTTCGCGGAACGGGGTGGTAGTTCGGTTCTGGTCCGCAGGCGCACTGCCGCGTGGTAACGGCATGGATCCCAGGGTCTGCGCCGCGTCGCTTTGCTCCTTGCTCCGCCCTGGGATGACGAATTGGAGGGATATTTCAGCCAATCTCCAAGGTTTGCGATTTGCCACTGAACGGAACTATCGACGTTCGCTGCCGATGACCGCAACCTGTCAAAATCACTATGCGGCGGAACTCGCTTCCGGGGGGACGCGCAGCCAGAGCGCCTTTTCGCCCAATGTGCCAACCATGCCCGCGTGCGCGGTGCGCTCGGCGTCGGTCAGGCGCGATGGCAAGGCGATCGGCCGCACACCGATCGAAATATCGATGTCGTCGACATTCTGCCTTCCGCCCGCCGGAGTCAGGATGCTGTCGAGGATGAGGCTTGCCTGCTTGCCGCCGATAAGCTCGATATAGACCTCGGCCAGCAATTCCGAATCGAGCAGCGCGCCGTGCTTGGTGCGGCGGCCGTTGTCGATGCCGTAGCGGCGGCAGAGCGCATCGAGCGAATTGGGCCCCATCGGATGCTTGCGGCGCGCCAGCGCCAGCGTGTCGACGATCCGTCCCGGATCGATGGCCGGATGGCCAAGCCGGCCGAATTCGAGGTTGAGGAAGCCGATGTCGAAGCCGGCATTGTGCGCGACCAGCTTGGCGCCGTCGATGAAGGCCAGAAACTCCTCGGCGATCTCCATGAAAGTCGGCTTGCCCTGAAGATCGGCGGCGCTGATGCCGTGCACGGCCTGCGCCTCGTGATGGATCTGGCGGCCTTGCGGGTTGATGTATTTGTGGAAGGTTCGGCCGGTCGGGAAGCGGTTGACCAACTCGACGCCGCCAAGCTCGATGACGCGGTCCTCGCGCGTGTCGAGGCCGGTGGTTTCCGTATCGAAGATGATCTCACGCATCGAATCAGTCCACTGGTTCCGGCATCATTCTAGCCGAATCACACCCGGAACAAAATGGCAACAAGTAATGTGGGTCTGCAAGCCTCTTAACCAGGCCTGCCCGCCTTATCCACGACTAGTTCGGCGATGATGGCCTTGACGGCCGCGCGAGCGGCGTCAAAGCCCTGACCGGTGTCGATGACAAAGTCGGCGCGCCGGCGCTTTTCGGCGTCGGAAACCTGCCTGGCCAGGATCGACGCCAGTTTCTCCTCGTTCATGCCCGGCCGCGCCAGCACGCGGGCGCGCTGGACTTCGGGCGGCGCGGTGACGACCACGACCTTGTCGACGCGGTTGCGGCCGCCGGTCTCGAACAGCAGCGGTATATCGAGCACGGCAAGCAGCGCGCCGGCGGCACGATGTTCAGCCAGGAAGGCATCGGCGTCGGCACGGACCAGCGGGTGGATGATCGCTTCCAGCCGTTTCAGCGCGGCGGCGTCGCCGAGCACCCGCTCCGCCAGTGCCGCGCGGTCGACCGCACCAGATCGGGTGGTGCCGGGAAAGGCCGCCTCGACCAAGGGCGCGGCCTTGCCGGCATAAAGGCGATGCACCGCCTCGTCGGAATCATGGACCGGCACGCCGGCTTCGGCGAACATCTTGGCCGCGGTCGATTTGCCCATGCCGATCGATCCGGTGAGGCCGAGCACGATCATTTTATCGCGCCGATATCGGCAATAATTATTTGCCGCAGTTCGGCGGTGACTTCTGGCCTGATGCCGAACCAGCGCTCGAAGCCGGGCACCGCCTGGTGCAGCAGCATGCCGAGCCCATCGACGGTTCTCAGGCCGCGCGCTTTGGCGGTGGCAAGCAGCGGCGTCTCCAGCGGCACGTAGACGATGTCGGTGACGATGGCGCGGTCCGGCAGTCTGCCCGGATCCGCGGACAGGCCTTCATTGCCGTGCATGCCGAGCACTGTCGTGTTGACCAGCAGGCCGGCATCTTCGAGCAATTCGCCGGTCGCCGCCATGCCATGGGCGGAGACGCCGGCACCGAAGCGGTCGCACAGCTCCTGCGCCCTCGCAAGCGTCCGGTTGACGAGGCGGATATCGCTGATGCCGCGTTGCTTCAGCGCGTGGATGACCGCGCGAGCGGCGCCGCCGGCACCGAGCACCACGGCGGGGCCGTTGGCCGCCCAGCTCGGTGCATATTCGTCCAGATTGGCGGCAAAGCCATGGGCATCGGTGTTGCCGCCCCACAATTCGCCATTCTCGAACCACAGCGTATTGACCGCACCGATCTGTTCGGCGTCGGCGTCACGCCGCGTGGCCAAAGCGAAGGCGGCTTCCTTGTGCGGGATGGTGACGTTGCCGCCGCGATAGCCTTGTGCCTGCAGCGTCTGCAGGAATTCGGCAAACGCCTCTGGTGCAACGTCGATGGCCTCGTAGACGCCGCCGATGCCGTATTTCGCCAGCCAGTAGCCGTGGATCTTCGGAGACCTGGAATGCGCGATCGGGTGGCCCGTGACAAACGCCTTTTTCGTGGCCTCAGCCATCGATCGCCCCGAACTCACGCAGCTTGGCTAGCACCGGCAAAAGTGGCAAGCCGACAATAGTAAAATAGTCGCCTTCGATTTTTTCGAACAGCTGGATGCCTTCGCCTTCGATCTGGTAGGCGCCGACGCTGGACAACGCCTTGGCGCCGACGCGCGCAAGATGGCGGCCGATGAAGGCCGGATCGAGCTTGCGCATGGTCAGGCTGGCGATGCCGACATGCCGCCACAGAATCTGGCCGTCACGGCCGAGCACGACGGCGCTGTTGAGATGATGCGTCTTGCCCGACAGCGCCAACAGATGACGGCGCGCTCCTTCCATGTCGGCCGGCTTATGGAACAGCTCGTCGCCGAGCGACAGCGTCTGGTCGCAGCCGAGCACCAGGGCGCCGGGCTTGCGCTCGCTGACGTCGGTGGCCTTGGCTTCGGCGAGCACCAGGGCGACGTCCTCCGGCGACACGCCACTATTCTGCAGCGGCGCCTCGAGCGCGCGCTCATCGACAGAAGCCGGAACCGCTTCGACAGTGACGCCGGCATTGACGAGCAGCGCTTTGCGGAACGGGCTGCCCGAGGCAAGGATGATTTTTTTTGCCATTTTTTCACCCGGTTCCTGACACTAGGGTGTGTCGAGATTCAGGTCAGGCCGAGCCGAAAACGGTGGCTTCCGAGAACCGGAGCGGAGCGTACTTTTCGTACGTGAGCACCGGAAGCGCAGGAAACCGCCGTTTGCAGGCCGGCATCACCTGAATATCACACGACCTACCGCGTCTTGCCGCGCAGGGCAACGATGGCCGCCGCCGTCTCCTCGATCGAACGGCGGCTGACGTCGATCATCGGCCAGCCATGCCGCGTGCATATCTGGCGGGCATAGGTGAGCTCTTCCGCGATCGCGGCACGGTCGACATAGTCGGTCGGCTCATAGGCGCTGGTGCCGAGAATGCGGTTCTGCCGGACTTGCGATATGCGTTCGGCGGTGGCGACCAGGCCGACGATCAGCGGCCTCCTGGCATTGACCAGGGTTTCGGGCACCGGCACGCCGAGCACAATCGGAATGTTGGCGGTCTTGATGCCGCGATTGGCGAGATAGATGCTGGTCGGCGTCTTCGAGGTGCGGGAAATGCCGACGAGCACGATGTCGGCATCGTCCATATTGGCCGGCAGCTGGCCGTCATCATGCTCCATGGTGAAATTGAGCGCGTCGATGCGGCGAAAGTATTCAGCGTCCAGCACATGCTGGGCGCCGACGCGGCGGCCGGCCGGCGTGCCGAGATAGGACTGGAACACCGTCAGCACCGGCTCCAGCACCGAGACGCAAGGCAGGCCCATGGCCGCGCAGCGTTCGTCGATACCGCGGGCAAGCTTCTGGTCGACCACCGTGTAGAGGATGATGCCCGGCTCCTCCTCGATGTCCTCGAACACCTTCGTCACCTGCTTTTCGGTGCGGATGAGCGGGTAGATATGTTCGATGGCGCGCGCGTCCTTGTATTGCGCGGAAGCCGCGCGGCCGGCGGCCAGCAGCGTTTCGCCGGTGGCGTCGGAAATCAGATGAAGGTGAAAGAAGCTCTGCGGTTTGTTCACAGGATACATTCCAGGCTGTGGGCCGATGTGGATAAGCCGGGCGGAAAACTCGGCCACCGCAAAGCGACTGTATCAGATGGCGGTTTGTCCACAATTCGATGTGCTGTCGGCTTCTCCGGGCGGTTGGGGACAAGTCCGGGGACGGAGCTTTTTGCCTTCGCTTCATCCACAGGGGCAATTTCCCTGGCGTGGCGGCAACGCATTGACTCCAGTCGTAAATTCGCGGTTTTCCACAAAGTCCTGCAATCCCGCTGGAGAAGCGCGCGACAATATGCTGGCTGGTCTTTTCGAGGGCAAAGCGGGACAGGAGACAACCACCACAACCAACAGACTCTTAGAATCATAAGATTCCTAAAAATAGAATATTTAATTATAGGGAAGCCTGGAAGGGCGAGCGCTCAATGCCTCAAGACCGGATCGTGCTGGACGTGTTGAGAGGCAAAGCGGCGTTTCCGCCGCCGCTCTGGATGATGCGCCAGGCCGGCCGCTATCTGCCGGAATACCGGGAGACGAGGAGACGGGCCGGATCCTTCCTCGATCTTTGCTACGACCCGGATCTCGCCGTCGAAGTGACGCTGCAGCCGATCGAACGCTTCGGCTTCGATGCATCGATCCTGTTTTCCGATATTCTTGTCGTGCCGCATGCGCTCGGCCGCGACGTGCGCTTCGAGGAAGGACGCGGCCCGCTGCTGACGCCGATCACGGCTGCGGAAATTGCGGCTCTCGACGGCGAAACGTTTCACGTGAATCTCGAGCCGGTCTACGAGACGGTGCGGCGGTTGCGCGCCAGACTGCCTGATGAAACGACGCTGATCGGCTTCTGCGGTGCGCCCTGGACGGTGGCGACCTACATGATTGCCGGCCACGGTACGCCCGACCAGGCGCCGGCCAGGCTGTTCGCCTATCGCGAGCCGGCGGCCTTTCTTAGGCTGCTGAAGGTGCTGGCCGATCATTCGGGTGCTTATCTGATCCGCCAGATCGAGGCCGGCGCCGACGTGGTGCAGATCTTCGATTCGTGGTCAGGCGTACTCGACGAAGCGTCTTTCGAGTTGTTCTGCGTCGAGCCGGTGGCCTCGATCGTCCGGCAAGTGAAGGCTGCCCATCCCAATGTTCCGATCATCGGCTTTCCCAAGGGCGCGGGAGATCACTATCGAAGCTATCGCCAGAAGACCGACGTGACCGGGCTGGGCCTCGACTGGACCGTGCCATTGTCGACGGCGAAGGAATTGCAGCGTGACGGCGCCGTGCAGGGCAATCTCGATCCGCTGCGGCTTGTAGCCGGCGGCAAGGCGCTTGACGACGGCGTGGGGGCGATCCTGAAGGCGCTGGGCGACGGGCCGCTGATCTTCAATCTCGGCCACGGCATCACGCCGGAGACGCCGCTCGCTCATGTCGAGCGGATGGTCAAGCTGGTGCGGAGCGCATCGTGACGATGATGGGCGCGGACAATGCGAACGGCACCAACACCGGTAAGGGCGCGATGCGCCGCGCGGCAATCGCGATCGCCATTTTCCTGGTGCTGGCCGGGCTGCTGTTGCTGTTCGGGCCCGATGATTTCTATCCCTGGGCGAAGGCGATCCATGTGATTGCCGTCATCTCCTGGATGGCTGGCATGCTCTATCTGCCGCGCTTGCTGGTCTATCATGCCGATGCCGAAAAAGGCTCCGTCCAGTCGGAGACTTTCAAGGTGATGGAGCGCCGCCTGCTGCGCGGCATCATCAATCCGGCAATGGTGATCACCTGGGCATTCGGCCTGTGGCTCGCCTGGAAAGGCTTTGGTTTTCAGGGCGGCTGGCTGCATGCCAAGATCGCTGCGGTGGTTGGCCTGTCGGCCGTGCATGGCTATCTCGCCGGCGCCGTCCGGAAATTTGCCGAAGACCGCAATGAAAAATCGGCAAGGCACTGGCGGATCGTCAATGAGATCCCTACATTGCTGATGATCGTCATCGTCGTCCTGGTTATCGTGAAACCGTTCTGACGTCTTCGGTTGCCCGCAAAAAGGCGGCTTGCTCTTTCAACCGACCGACGATAAAAGACGGGTCTTCCTTCCCGTCATGCGCCGCCCATTTATCGCTTCGGCCGCGCCCGGCATTTGTCGCATCCCGCCGATATTTTTCCCAAAGCTTACTCAGAGTCCGTCTAATGATGCAAGAAATGAAACTCACAGAGTTCAAGAACAAGAAACCGCCAGAGCTGATCGCTTATGCGGAATCGCTCGAAGTCGAGAATGCCAGCGTCATGCGCAAGCAGGAGCTGATGTTCGCGATCCTGAAGAGGCTGGCGACCCAGGATATCGAGATCATCGGTGACGGCGTCGTCGAAGTGCTGCAGGACGGTTTTGGCTTCCTGCGCTCCGCCAATGCCAACTATTTGCCAGGTCCCGACGACATCTATATTTCACCGTCGCAGATCCGGCGGTTCTCGCTGAAGACCGGCGATACGGTCGAAGGGCCGATCCGCAGCCCGAAAGAGGGCGAGCGCTATTTCGCGCTGCTCAAGGTCAACACGATCAATTTCGACGACCCGGAAAAAATCCGCCACAAGATCCATTTCGACAATCTGACGCCGCTTTATCCGACCTCGCGGCTGAAGATGGAGATGGAGGTTCCGACCTCCAAGGATATTTCGGCGCGCGTCATCGACCTGGTGGCGCCGCTCGGCAAGGGCCAGCGCGCGTTGATCGTGGCGCAGCCGCGCACCGGCAAGACGGTGCTGCTGCAGAACATCGCCCATTCGATCACCACCAACCATCCGGAATGCTATTTGATCGTGCTTCTGATCGACGAGCGGCCGGAGGAAGTCACCGACATGCAGCGCTCGGTGAAGGGCGAGGTGGTGTCCTCGACTTTCGACGAGCCGGCGGTGCGCCACGTCCAGGTCGCCGAAATGGTCATCGAGAAGGCCAAGCGCCTGGTCGAGCACGGCCGTGACGTCGTCATCCTGCTGGATTCGATCACCCGCCTCGGCCGCGCCTACAACACCGTCGTGCCGTCATCCGGCAAGGTGCTGACCGGCGGTGTCGACGCCAACGCGCTGCAGCGGCCGAAGCGCTTCTTCGGTGCTGCCCGCAATATCGAGGAAGGCGGCTCGCTGACCATCATCGCCACGGCGCTGATCGATACCGGCAGCCGCATGGACGAGGTCATCTTCGAAGAGTTCAAGGGCACCGGCAATTCGGAAATCGTGCTCGACCGCAAGGTGGCGGACAAGCGCATCTATCCGGCCATGGACATCCTCAAATCCGGCACCCGCAAGGAGGACCTGCTGGTTCCGCGCCAGGACCTGCAGAAGATCTTCGTGCTGCGCCGCATCCTGGCGCCGATGGGAACGACCGACGCCATCGAGTTCCTTATCGACAAGCTCAAGCAGACCAAGACCAACGCGGATTTCTTCGATTCGATGAATACGTAAGGGGTTGGCCGGCGCCGTCCTTCCCTTCTCCCCTTGTGGGAGAAGGTGGATTGGCACCCAGCGCCAAGCGGTTGAGGGGTGCCGGACGGAACTCCGTCGGCGCCAAGCTGGAACACCCCTCATCCGACCGAGCTTCGCTCGGTCACCTTCTCCCACAAGGGGAGAAGGGGGAGCCGCGTTGGACTCATTGCCGGTGCAACAGCCGCTCAAGCTCGTCGGCACTAGTCACCACCGGCAGGCAGACCTGCCCCGTGCAGAGCCAGGCGCCGGGCTCGGCCGTTGGCGGCAGGACGCCGCCTGGCAAGGCCGGCAGATTTGTCGCCGAGCCAACAGGCACGACGATGTCCACCCGGCGCGGGTCTGGATTTCGATTCGCAACCGGAACAAGCCTTGGATTCTCCCGTCTATCCACGATCACCAGCTTCAGCGGTTCAAGCGCCAAGGCACAGGCATTGACTATACCCGCCTGGCCATAGCCCTGGTGCTCCGCCCGCCCGCCCGCGTGCTCTGCGACTGTCCAGGCTTTTTCCCAGAGATCGAGATCGCCCGAAAGCGACGACAATCGGACCAGGGCTTCGATGATCTGGCCGGTAGCGGAAGGAATGGCTTCGTCGACATCGCCGCGGATGCGGATCGGCACATCCGCGCTGTCGGACGCGGTCAGATAGTAGCCGGTCTTGTCACTGTCCCGGTGCCAAAGCTCGAGTTGCTCAATGAAGTTCCCGGCGCGATCGATATAGTCGGGATTGCCGGTCGCCTCGAACAGTGAGATGGCGGCGTTGGCCATGGCGGCATAGTCGCTCGACAGAGCCGGAAACAGCTTCCTTGCGCCGAGCATCGAATGCGGCAGGCGGCCGTCACGTCCGGCAGCCGCAATTGCGGCAAAGGCCGCTGCCGCCGCTTCGATCCAGTCGGATCGGCCAAGCGACCGTCCGGCCTCGGCAAGGGCTGCGATCATCAAGCCGTTCCAGTCGGTCAGCGCCTTGCCGTCACGCCCGGGCCGCACGCGCTGTTCCCTCGCTGCCAGCAGCCTTTGCTTGAGCGGAACCCGAAGGTCACGATCGACGACGCTCTGCGCCTGTTGAGCATCAGTCTGGCAAATGATCGGCTTGCCTTCCCAACCATGCGGACCGGCAAGCGTGAAGTATTTGAAAAACAATGCTGAATCGTCGCCAAGAGCTGCTTCGAGCTCATCCCTGCTCCAGGTGTAGAACAACCCCTCCTCGCCCTCGCTATCGGCATCAAGGCTGGCGGCAAAGGCATCGCCCTCGACGCGCATTTCGCGCAACAGCCAGGCAATCGTCTCTTCGATTCGCAGCCGGAACAATTCCTTGCCGGTCGACGCATAGGCCCAATTGCACAAGCGGATGAGCTGGGCATTGTCGTAGAGCATTTTTTCGAAATGCGGGACCAGCCATTCGGCGTCGGTCGAGTAGCGGCTGAGTCCGCCGCCAATATGGTCATAGATGCCGCCGGCCACCATCTTTTCGAGGCTTAGGAGAACAGTGTCGCGGTGGGATGCGGTGCCGTCGCGCAGCCAGGACAGCCAGAGGCTCTGCATGAATGGCGCGTTGGGGAATTTCGGCGCGCCGCGCAGGCCGCCCAAATCGCGGTCGATCATGCCGTCAATGCCATTGGCGAGGTTCGCCAGCATGCCGCGGTCGAGCACGGCCTTGCCATGGCTGCCCGCCAGCCGCGTCTCGACATGCGTGGTCAGGCCGTCGGCACTCTGGCTAACGCTTTCTTTCTTCTCCCGCCAAGCCTTGTCAACCGCCTCCAGCACCTGGACGAAACCCGGCCGGCCGTAGCGGGCTTCGCGCGGAAAGTAGGTGCCGCCCCAGAACGGCTTGCCGTCCGGGGTCAGGAACATGGTCAGCGGCCAGCCGCCCTGCTCGCCCATCGAGGACAGCGCCGCCATGTAGATCTGGTCGATGTCGGGGCGCTCCTCGCGGTCGACCTTGATATTGACGAAGAGACGGTTCATGACGGCGGCGACGTCGTCGTTCTCGAAGCTCTCATGCGCCATGACGTGGCACCAATGGCACGCGGCGTAGCCGACAGAGAGCAGGATCGGACGCTGCAGCACCTTTGCTTCGGCCAGAGCGGCGGGCGACCATGGCCGCCAGTGCACCGGATTGCCGCTGTGCTGCTGCAGATAGGGGCTGGCCTCTTCGGCAAGCAGGTTTTGTGCAGGCAATGTCACGGCGCTACTCGATGGCGGATTGAACAAGCATAGCTAGGGCGCTTCGGCAGAGCGGGCAAATGATTTCAAAAGACTCCATCGTGGCGCTGTCGAGCGGGCGCCTGCCGGCCGGCATTGCAGTGATCCGGATTTCCGGGCCGCAGAGTCGATTCGCTGTCGAAACGATTGCGGGATCGAAGGTGTCAAACCGCGTTGCCACCTATCGCAAGTTCCGGGCGCCCGACGGATCGGTGCTGGACAGCGGCCTGGTCGTCTTCTTTGCCGGTCCCGACAGTTTTACCGGCGAGGACGTTGCAGAGTTCCATGTGCATGGCGGGCGCGCCGTTGTGGCGAGGATGCTGGAAACGATCGCCTCCTTCGACGGCGTCAGGCATGCCGAGCCTGGCGAATTCACCCGCCGCGCCTTTCTCAACGGCAAGCTCGATCTGGTCGAAACCGAGGCGCTGGCCGATCTCATCAACGCCGAAACCGAGGCGCAGCGGCGCTTTGCCGTTCACAACGCCCAAGGCGTGCAGAGCGAACTCTATCTGGGCTGGCGCCGACGGCTGATCCACGCCCGCGCGATGATCGAGGCCGAGATCGACTTTGCCGACGAGGATGACGTGCCGGGCTCGGTCGCCGATACAGTCTGGTCCGATGTCCGGGCGATGATCGGGGAAATAGAGCGCCACGTCGCCGGCTTCCGCGCTGCCGAAATCATTCGCGATGGGTTCGAAGTGGTAATCCTCGGCGCGCCGAATGCCGGCAAGTCCAGCCTGTTCAACGCCTTGGCGCGGCGCGAAGCGGCCATCGTCACCGACGAGCCGGGCACGACCCGCGACCTGCTCGAGGTGGTACTGGACCTTGAGGGGATGCGGGTCAGGGTAACCGACACCGCCGGCCTGCGCGAGGCGCCTGGCATGATCGAGGCGATCGGCATCGAGAAAGCCAGGACCAAGGCGCACAGCGCTGATCTGCTGTTGCTGCTGGAGGATCTGGCAGACCCAATCGCGATCGGTGTGCTGACGAGCGACATTCAGGCGCTGAGGGTCGGAACAAAAATTGACCTGTTGGGGGGCAAATCGCCCTCGCCCGCGGCGCACTATGATTTCGCTATCTCGACGCGGGACGGCACGGGTCTGGCCGAACTGCTGGACGAGATCGGGCGTCGTGCCGCAGTCCAGATCGGCAAGGCCGGCGATATCCTGCCGTCGCGGCTGCGGCATGTCGAGCTGCTCAACGAGACGAAACGCTTCCTGCTCGCAGCAGTGGCCAGTTGTGATCGCGGCCAGGAACTGCAGGCCGAGGAGCTGCGCCTGGCGGCGGATCGGCTCGGACGAATCGTTGGGTCGGTCGATGTCGAAGACATGCTCGATGTGATTTTTTCGCAGTTTTGTATTGGAAAATGACTCACGTGAAACATAAGGGAAGGAGCACCGGCGGTGATTCACGTGAAACACGGGCCCAAGAATAGGTGGGTACTGTTTCACGTGAAACGATCTCGCTCGTAGCGTCTCCCCTTCTCCCCTTGTGGGAGAAGGTGGCCGAGCGAAGCTCGGTCGGATGAGGGGTGTTCCAGCTTGGCATCACCTGCACTCCGTCCAGCACCCCTCAACCGTCTTGGCGCTGCGCGCCAATCCACCTTCTCCCACAAGGGGAGAAGGAAAGACAAAACGGCGCCAGGCGATCTCTGTCTGCATTGTCGGGGGCAGTCATGCGTCTGAAGCGCCCTGCGTCCTTGACAGCGCGTGCCTCCAGGGACATGTGTCGGTCCACTTGAATTCGGGATTCTGAAATGACCAATCACTATGATGTGGTTGTGGTGGGCGGCGGTCATGCTGGTTGCGAGGCAGCCAGTGCCGCTGCGCGGGCTGGCGCCAGGACGGCGCTGGTGACGCTGCGCTTCGACACGATCGGCGTGATGTCCTGCAATCCGGCGATCGGCGGCCTCGGCAAGGGCCATCTGGTTCGCGAGATCGACGCCATGGACGGGCTGATGGGGCGCGTCGCGGATGCCGCCGGAATCCAGTTCCGCCTGCTCAACCGCCGCAAGGGGCCAGCGGTGCGTGGTCCGCGAACGCAGGCCGACCGAAAACTCTATCGCCTCGCCATGCAGGCGGCAATCCGCCAGCAGGCCGGCCTCGATGTCATCGAAGGCGAGGTGCTGGATTTCGAAATCAACAACGGGGAAATCGACGACGGACGCATCGCGGCGGTGCTATTGGCGGATGGGAGCAGGTTCGCCTGCGGCGCCGTGGTGCTGACGACCGGCACTTTTTTGCGCGGGCTGATCCATATCGGCGAAAAGAAGATCGTCGCCGGCCGCATGAACGAGCAGGCGAGCATCAGCCTGTCGGCGACGATGAGCCGCGCCGGCTTCAGGCTCGGGCGGCTGAAGACCGGCACGCCGCCGCGGCTGGACGGCAGGACGATCGATTGGGCGTCACTGGAGAGCCAGGCGGCGGACGAGGACCCCGTGCCGTTCTCGCTGCTGACCGATCGCATCGAAAATCCGCAGATCCATTGCGGCATTACCCGAACGACCAATGCAACGCACGAGCTGATTCGCGCCAATCTCGGCCGCTCGGCCATGTATTCGGGGTCGATCGAAGGCGTCGGGCCGCGTTATTGCCCGTCGATCGAAGACAAGATCGTCAAGTTCGGCGACCGCGAAGGCCACCAGATCTTTCTGGAGCCGGAAGGGCTGGACGACGACACGGTGTACCCGAACGGCATTTCGACCTCGCTGCCCGAGGATGTGCAACTCGACATCCTGAAGACCATTCCGGGGCTGGAGCGGGCAACCATGCTGCAGCCGGGCTATGCCATCGAGTATGACCATGTCGATCCACGCGAGCTCAAGCCAACGCTGGAAACCAGGCGGATCGCCGGCCTTTTCCTCGCCGGCCAGATCAACGGCACCACCGGCTACGAGGAGGCCGGCGCGCAAGGGCTGCTTGCCGGCTTGAATGCAGCGCGCAAGGCGTCGGCGAGCGAAGAAATCGTGCTGAGCCGCACCGAAGCCTATATCGGCGTGATGGTCGACGATTTGACCAGCCGCGGCATCGCCGAGCCGTACCGCATGTTCACCTCGCGGGCCGAGTTCCGGCTTTCGCTGCGAGCCGACAACGCCGATGAGCGGCTGACGCCACTGGCGATAAGGCTGGGGATTGCCTCGCCGGAGCGGATGCAGCGGTTCAACAATGGTATGCAAGACCTTGAGAAGGCGCGACAGCTCGCCCTCGGCACCACCATGACCCCCAATGAGGCAGCGCGCCATGGGCTCGAAATCAACCGGGACGGCGTCCGTCGCTCGGCCTATGAGTTGCTGGCCTATCCCGGCGTCGACATCGCTTGGCTGGCGCGGGTCGATCCGGCTTTCGCGGCGATCGACAGCAAAACGGCCGAACGTCTTGAAACGGAAGCCAAATATTCTGTCTATCTCGACCGCCAGCAGGCCGATGTTTCGCAGATCAGGCATGAGGAGAGCAGGCTTATTCCCGAGTCGCTCGACTTTGCTTCTGTTCCCGGCCTGTCGAACGAGTTGAAGCAGAAGATGCTGGCACGCCAGCCGCGCTCGATTGCCGATGCGCAACGCATGGAAGGCATGACGCCGGCGGCGCTGGCGATTATTGTCGCCCATGTCCGCAATGCCGAGGCGGCCGCGCGAAAGCAGGTCGCGTGAGCGCTGCGTCCTGGGCAAACCTGCAGACGGCAGCGGGCCCGGTTTCACGTGAAACATTCGATCGCCTGGTCGAGTTCGAGGCCGTCTTCCAGAAATGGAACCGCCGGATCAATCTGGCCGCGCAATCGACGCAGGACGATGTCTGGCGCCGCCACATCCTCGACAGCGCGCAGCTGGCGCGAATCAAACCAGAGGCGAAGCGCTGGGTCGATCTCGGCTCCGGCGGTGGGTTTCCGGGCCTTGTGCTGGCCTTTTTGCTTGCCGAGCGGGACGGCGCCGGTATCGACCTGGTTGAAAGCAACCGGAAAAAAGCATCGTTCCTGCAAGCGGTCATCGGACAGTTCAGCCTGCCCGCCAAGGTTATCGCGCGCCGCATCGACGACAGCTATCCTCTTGTTCCAGCACCGCAAATCGTCACAGCCAGGGCACTCGCCTCGCTGCCGGCTTTGCTCAACCTGGCGGCACCGTGGCTGACCAAGGGGTCGCGCGGCCTGTTTCACAAAGGCCGGGATTACCGCGCCGAATTGGCAGAAAGCGCTCAACGATGGTCTTTCGATCTGGTAGAACATGCCAGTGCAACCGACGCGCAGGGCGTCATTCTCGAAGTATCCGACTTGCGACAGCACCCTGGCTTGTGACCGGCGACCCAAATGAATTTCTGGCATAGACCCATGATGAAGAACGGCCCCCGAATCATCACCGTCGCCAACCAGAAGGGCGGCGTCGGCAAGACGACGACGGCCATCAATCTGGCCACCGCGCTGGCGGCCATAGGCGAACAGGTGCTGATCGTCGATCTCGACCCGCAGGGCAATGCCAGCACCGGGCTTGGCATCGACCGGCGCGACCGCAGCGTCTCGTCCTATGATGTGCTGACCGGCGAGCTGGATCTCGAAGCGGCGGCGATCCCGACGGCGGTGCCTGGCCTGTCGATCGTACCGTCGACGCTCGACCTGCTCGGCATCGAGATGGAAATCGCCTCGGCGCCGGATCGGGTGCTGCGGCTGCGCAACGCGCTGCGGGCTTCGGCCGAGCGCTCGGCCAACTTCGGCTATGTGCTGATCGACTGCCCGCCGTCGCTCAACCTGCTGACACTGAATTCGATGGCTGCGGCCGATTCGGTGCTGGTGCCGCTGCAGTGCGAGTTCTTCGCGCTGGAGGGCCTGAGCCAGCTTTTGGAGACGGTCGAGCAGGTGCGCCGCTCGATCAACCCCGACCTGACGATCCAGGGCATCGTGCTGACCATGTTCGACGGGCGCAACAATCTCGCCAACCAGGTGGTGCAGGATGTGCGGGCGCATATGGGCGACAAGGTCTATGAAACCGTCATCCCGCGCAATGTCCGCGTTTCCGAGGCGCCATCCTATGGCAAGCCGGCGATTCTCTACGACCTCAAATGCTCGGGCAGCCAGGCCTATCTGCAGCTTGCTTCGGAAGTCATCCGCCGCGAGCGCAAATTGCGTGCTGCCTGAACAATAAGCCGATTCGACACCGAAACGATCTGGACGGACGATGAACGAAGACCCTTCGAGGAAAAGACTGGGACGGGGACTGGCGGCGCTGATCGGCGAAATCGATCGCCCGGCGGCACCGGAAAAGCCCGGGCTGGCGGCCGACGGCAAGGTGCCGATCGAGTTCCTCAGCCCCAATCCCAAAAACCCGCGCCGGCATTTTGGCGACGCCGACCTGACCGATCTCGCCCAGTCGATCCGCGAACATGGCGTGGTGCAGCCGGTGGTGGCGCGGCCGTCGAAAACCCAAACGGGCCGCTACGAGATCATCGCCGGCGAGCGTCGTTGGCGCGCGGCGCAACGCGCCGGGCTGACCGAAATCCCGATCATCGTACGCGACGTCAACGATCGCACGGCGCTCGAACTGGCGATCATCGAAAACGTCCAGCGCACCGACCTCAACCCGGTCGAGGAGGCGCTGGGCTATCAGCAGCTGATCGACGACCACGGCTATACCCAAGCCGATCTCGGCCAGGTGATCGGCAAGAGCCGCAGCCATGTCGCCAACACGCTGAGGCTGCTCAAGCTGCCCGACGTCATCCGCGACATGCTGGTCGACGGCGCGCTCTCGGCCGGCCACGCCCGTACCCTGGTGACGGCCGACGACCCGGCCGGGCTTGCCAAGCGGATCATCGACGAAGGGCTTTCGGTGCGCCAGGCCGAAGCCTTGGCGCAGATGCCGGTCGGCGCGCCGGCGGCAAAGCGCCAGCCCGCCGCACCGCCGCAAAAGGATGCCGACACGCTGGCGCTGGAGCGGCTGATGACCAGCACGATCGGCATGATCGTCACGATCGAGCACAGCCAGCGCGGCGGCGTGATCAGCGTCGCCTACCGGACGCTGGAGCAGCTTGACGAGCTTTGCCGAAGGCTGAAGCGGGAGTAGGTAGGTTGCTAAAATTAGCCGGCAAATAACGTTTTGCTGCCGCGCGGTGATTGGCGAAATCGTCGAAGTAGTTAATCTCCCCCCTTGAGGGGGAGATGGCCGGCAGGCCAGAAGGGGTCGTCAAATTTCAAGCGCCCACGTCCTCTGTCTTCGCGGAAGGGGCTGGTGTTCTACGCGCTGTGACCCCCTCTGTCGCCTTTGGCGACATCTCCCCCTCAAGGGGGGAGATTAGGTGCGCTGCGCCAGCCTTGCGCTCTCCACGGCGATGCCGAGCAGGGCCTGGCGTGCCAGCGCGACCGACAGATCCGGCCGCCGGCGTGTCTGCAGGATCGCCGTCTGCAGGCGGTTGAGGGCGCGGCCGAGCGCTTCGCTGCTCCACCGTTCGAGGGCTTTCTCGACCAGCTTGCGCCTGGAGAAAAAAACCGGCGGGCGCGCCGCGGCTACGACCGAAGCGGCATTGCGGCCGCCGGCGTCCATCTGGCCGCGCATCGCCTGGATCGCCTGCAACTGCCGCATCGCCGATGAAAGTACCAGAAAGGGCTGGCCGCCGGACTGGCAATGGCGGGTGAAGGCGGTATCGAAGTCGGCGATCCTGCCTTCGAGCAGGGCGTCGACCGCCGCATCGAAGGAGAGGCCCGAGACATCGCCAGACGTCGCCTTGACGTCGTCGAGGCCGATTTCGGCCTGGCCATGCGCGTAAAGCACCAGCTTTTCGATTTCGCCCCGCGAGGCCAGCCGGTCGCCGCCGAGATTGCGGCGCAGCGCCTGCCGCGCCTCCAGCGTCATCGACATGCCGGCCTTGCGCAATTCGTCGTCGATGACCGTATCGATGTCCCTGGCCTCATCGGCATAGCAAGGCAATGCCATGGCATTGTCCGCCGCCTCCACCACGGCGCGCAGGCCGACGCCCTTCTTCAGGTCGCCGGCCTCGATGAGAATGATCGCGTCCCGCGCGGGCTCGACGGTCAGCGCCTTGACGTCGTCGGCAAGCGCCTTCTGGGCGCCGGCATTGCGCACCCATAGCAGGCGCCGCTCCGAAAACATCGGCACGGTGCGGGCCTCGTCGAGCAGGCGGCCCTCGTCGCGATCGACCTCCGAACCGTCCAGCCTGACGACCGAGAACGGATCGTCAAGCGGCAGGCCGGTCTTGCCGGCAAAGGCCTTTGCCCGCTCGGCAACCAGCCCGCGATCGGGACCGTAAAGCAGCACGATCGAGACGCGCGGATCCGGCTTCGCGAGCCATGCATCGACCTCGTATGCTTTCTTTTGTGCCATAGGCGCTGATTAGCATGACGCGGGCGCGGGGTGAACGGCGCCGCCCTCCTTTCCTTCTCCCCCTTGTGGGAGAAGGTGAATTGGCGCGTAGCTCCAAGACGGTTGAGGGGTGCCGGCCGGAGTGCTGTCGATGCCAAGCTGGAACACCCCTCATCCGACCGAGCTTCGCTCGGCCACCTTCTCCCACAAGGGGAGAAGGAGGTGCTCGCGCCGACCAACCCGACGCATTGCCTTATCTGGCGGGAAACCCGGCGCAATCATCTCCCAAATTGCGCGCCGGCGCGGAAGATCGACAAGAAATTTCGCCGACATATCTCCATCCTGTCTGCCGGGGTAGCCAATGTCGGCGGCAGCGAAGCCTCGCCCGACGAATTGGCACTGGTCTGGCGGTGTGCAAATATCCTGGCCGGGCAACAGTGGAGGACCGAGATCATGGCCGATGCCGGAATGCTGCGCTTCCATGTTCCGGAACCGGAAGTGCGGCCGGGCGGGACGCCGGATTTCTCCAATGTGAGCATTCCAAAAGCTGGCTCGGTGCCGCGCCCGAAGATCGACGTCGACCCGCGCGACATCCGCGATCTGGCCTTCTCGATCATCCGCGTGCTCAACCGCGCCGGCGAGGCCGTCGGGCCGTGGGCAGGGCTGCTTTCGGACGACGAGTTGCTGGAGGGGCTGCGCCATATGATGACGCTGCGCAGCTTCGATGCGCGCATGCAGATGGCGCAGCGCCAGGGCAAGACCTCTTTCTACATGCAGCACCTCGGCGAAGAGGCGGTGAGCTGCGCCTTCCGCAAGGCGCTGTCGCGGGGCGACATGAATTTTCCGACCTATCGGCAGGCCGGCCTGCTCATCGCCGACGGCTACCCGATGGTCACGATGATGAACCAGATCTATTCGAACGAGGCCGATCCGCTGAAAGGACGGCAATTGCCGATCATGTATTCGTCGAAGGAGCACGGCTTCTTCTCGATCTCCGGCAATCTGGCGACGCAGTACATCCAGGCGGTCGGCTGGGCGATGGCTTCGGCGATCAGCAATGACCAGAAGATCGCCGCCGCCTGGATCGGCGACGGCTCGACCGCCGAGTCCGACTTCCATTCGGCGCTGGTGTTCGCCTCGACCTACAAGGCGCCGGTCGTGCTCAACGTCGTCAACAACCAGTGGGCGATCTCGACCTTCCAGGGCATCGCCCGCGGCGGTTCCGGCACTTTTGCCGCCCGTGGGCTCGGCTTCGGTATTCCGTCGCTGCGCGTCGACGGCAACGACTATCTCGCCGTCCATGCGGTGGCCAAATGGGCGGCGGAACGGGCGCGCAGCAATCTCGGGCCGACGCTGGTCGAATACGTCACTTACCGCGTCGGCGCCCATTCCAGCTCCGACGACCCGTCGGCTTACCGGCCGAAGGCCGAGTCCGATGCCTGGCCGCTCGGCGACCCGATCGTCAGGCTGAAGAACCATCTCATCCAGCGCGGCGTCTGGTCTGACGAACGCCACGCCCAGGCCGAGGCGGAAATCCTCGACACGGTGATTTCAGCGCAGCGGGAGGCCGAGCGCCATGGCACCCTGCATGCCGGCGGCAAGCCCTCGGCGCGCGACATGTTCGAGGGCGTCTATGCCGAGATGCCGCCGCATCTCAGGCGCCAGCGCCAACAGGCAGGGGTCTGACCATGCCGCGGCGGACCATGATCGAGGCGATCCGCGACGCCATGGACGTGTCGATGGCGCGCGACGAGCGCGTCATCGTGTTCGGCGAGGATGTCGGCTTCTTCGGCGGCGTCTTCCGCTGCACGCAGGGCCTGCAGGCGAAATACGGCAAAGGCCGCTGCTTCGATGCGCCGATCAGCGAATCCGGCATTGTCGGCGCCGCCATCGGCATGGCCGCCTACGGGCTGAAGCCTTGCGTCGAGGTGCAGTTTGCCGACTATGTATATCCGGCCTATGACCAGATCGTCTCGGAAGCGGCGCGGCTGCGCTACCGGTCGAACGGCGATTTCACCTGCCCGATCGTCGTGAGAATGCCGACCGGCGGCGGCATTTTCGGCGGCCAGACCCACAGCCAGAGCCCGGAGGCGCTGTTCACCCACGTCTCCGGCCTGAAAGTCGTGGTGCCCTCGAACCCGCATGACGCCAAGGGCCTTTTGATCGCGTCGATAGAGGATCCGGACCCGGTGATCTTCCTGGAACCGAAGCGGCTTTATAATGGGCCTTTCGACGGTCATCATGAGCGGCCGGTAACGCCATGGTCGAAACATGAGCTCGGCGAAGTCGCCGACGGCCATTACACGGTGCCGCTCGGCAAGGCGGTGATCCGCAGGCAGGGCGCGGCAGTCACTGTGCTTGCCTATGGCACGATGGTCTATGTCGCCCAGGCGGCGGCCGAGGAGACCGGCATCGATGCCGAGATCATCGATCTGAGAACGCTGCTGCCGCTCGACCTCGAGACGATCGTCGCCTCGGTCAGCAAGACCAGGCGCTGCGTGGTCGTGCACGAGGCGACGCTGACATCGGGGTTCGGCGCCGAGCTGTCGGCGCTGGTCCAGGAGAACTGCTTCTACCATCTGGAAGCGCCGGTGGCGCGGGTCACCGGCTGGGACACGCCCTATCCTCATGCGCAGGAGTGGGACTATTTTCCCGGTCCTGCCCGGCTAGGCCGCGCGCTGGTCGAAACGATGGAAGCCTGAGGGGGGACGATGGGCGAATATGTCATCAAGCTGCCCGATGTCGGCGAAGGCGTAGCCGAGGCCGAGCTCGTCGAATGGCAGGTCAAGGTCGGCGATCTCGTGCGCGAGGATGCCGTGCTGGCCGCTGTCATGACCGACAAGGCGACGGTCGAAATTCCTTCGCCCGTCGATGGCGAAATCGTCTGGTTGGGCGCCGAGATCGGCGACACGGTGGCGATCGGCTCGCCGATTGTCAGGTTGAAGGTGGCGGGCGAGGGTAATGTCAGGGATGCTGCGTCGCAGGCCACTGAGGCGGGCGCCAAGAATACCCCCACCCCTAACCCCTCCCCACAAGGGGGAGGGGGACGTGCCGCAACCTCCAAGGCCGAACCCGAGACCGCTCCACGATCATCTGGAAAAACACCAACGCATAAGGGACTAAGTGCGGCGGGTGGCGAATCCCCCTCTCCCTTGTGGGGAGGGGTTAGGGGTGGGGGTACTGCCGCCGGTGGGGGTACTGCGCGGACCTCCGGCGCGCCGCGTCCGGAGGGCGAAAAGCCACTGGCCTCACCGGCCGTCCGCATGAGGGCGAAAGAGGCCGGCATCGACCTTCGGCAGGTCCCGGGAACCGGCCCGGCCGGCCGCATCCAGCATGAGGACATCGAGGCTTTCCTGGCGCGCGGACCTCTGCTCGCCAAGGTTTCCGGCCTTGCCCGCAACGAGGCGGTCAAGGACATCAAGATAGTCGGGCTCAGGCGAAAGATCGCCGAGAAGATGACGCTGGCCAAGTCGCGCATCCCGCATATCACCTATGTCGAGGAGATCGACGTCACCGCGCTCGAGGATTTGCGCGCCGCGCTCAACAAGGAGAAGCGGCCGGGCGGGGACAGGCCGAAGCTGACGCTGCTGCCGTTCTTGATGCGGGCGATGGTCAAGGCAATCGCCGACCAGCCCAATGTCAACGCACTGTTCGACGACGAAGCCGGCATCGTCCACCAGCATGGCGGCGTCCATATCGGCATCGCCGCGCAGACGGCTTCCGGGCTGATGGTGCCGGTGGTCAAGCACGCCGAGGCGCGCGACATCTGGGACTGTGCAGCCGAGGTTGTCAGGCTGGCCGAGGCAGCAAAATCCGGCACGGCGACGCGCGACGAACTCTCGGGATCGACCATCACCATCACTTCGCTGGGCGCCATGGGCGGCGTGGCGACGACGCCGGTGATCAATCATCCGGAAGTGGCGATCGTCGGCGTCAACAAGATGATGGTGCGGCCGGTATGGGACGGCAGCCAGTTCATCCCGCGCAAAATGATGAACCTGTCCTCCAGCTTCGACCACCGCGTCGTCGACGGCTGGGACGCGGCGGTATTTATCCAGCGGATAAAGGCGCTGCTGGAGACGCCGGCGCTGATTTTTGTGGAATGATGAGATGAACAGAGGATCGCAGGGGCGCGAGATGAGAGCAGTAGCGATCCTTCGCGCCCCCCTCTGCCCTACCGGGCATCTCCCCCTCAAGGGGGGAGATCGGCCGTCATCCCGCCTTTCGCCAATCTCCAGCTTTGCAGGACTAAGCCGAACGCGAAAGCTGCCAATCTCCCCCCTTGAGGGGGAGATGTCCGGCAGGACAGAGGGGGGTGCTGCCCCGCCGGCTCGTCGAACTAAGGTGCAATGATGAAGGAAATCTCCTGCAAGCTGCTGGTCATCGGCGCCGGTCCGGGCGGCTATGTCTGTGCCATCCGCGCCGGGCAGCTTGGCATCGACACAGTGATCGTCGAGGCAGGCAAACCGGGCGGCACTTGCCTCAATGTCGGCTGCATCCCGTCAAAGGCGCTGATCCATGCAGCCGAAGAGTTCGAAAAGCTCTCGCACATGGCCGGCGGCAAAAGTCCGCTCGGCATAACGGTCGCGGCACCGTCGCTTGATCTCGCGGCGACCATTGCCTGGAAAGACGGGATCGTTAGCCGGCTGAACAACGGCGTCGCCGGCCTGCTGAAGAAAGCTGGCGTGAAGACGGTGCATGGCTGGGCGACATTTCGCGACGGCAAGACCGTTGCCGTCGAGACCGAGATCGGCATGCAGGTGATCCGAGCCGAAACGGTGGTGATAGCGACCGGCTCGGCGCCGGTCGAGCTGCCATCGCCGCCGTTCGGCGGGCCGGTCATTTCGTCGACCGAGGCGCTGGCGCTGAGCGAAGTTCCGGAGAGGCTGGCGGTGGTCGGCGGCGGCTATATCGGGCTGGAACTCGGCATCGCCTTTGCCAAGCTGGGCGCCAAGGTGACGGTGGTCGAGGCGTTGCCGCGCGTGCTGGCGCAATATGATGCGGAACTGACCCGACCGGTGGTGAAGCGGCTGGCCGAACTCGGCATCGAGGTGCTCGTGAACGCCAAGGCCAAGGGGCTGTCCACTAAGCGCGACGCGCTGCTGGTCGAGACGAATGGCGGCAAGAACGGCAAGATTGCCGCCGACAAGGTGCTTGTCACGGTCGGTCGCAAGCCGGTGACCGAAGGCTGGGGGTTGGAGCAGATCGACCTCGACATGGCCGGACCCTTCATCCGCATCGACGACCAGTGCCGCAGCTCGATGCGTGGAATCTTTGCCATTGGCGACGTCACCGGCGAGCCGATGCTGGCGCACCGGGCCATGGCGCAAGGCGAAATGGTCGCCGAGATCGTCGCCGGCCACAAGCGCAGCTGGGACAGACGAGCGATCCCGGCTGTCTGTTTCACCGATCCGGAGCTGGTCACCGCAGGCCTGTCGCCGGAGGAGGCCAAGACCCGTGGCGAGATCAAGGTCGGACTGTTTCCCTTCACCGCCAATGGCCGGGCGATGACGAAGTTGGGCGAGGACGGATTCGTCCGGGTAGTGGCGCGGGCGGACAACCATCTGGTGCTTGGCATCCAGGCCGTCGGCCAGGGCGTGTCGGAACTGTCGACGGCCTTTGGGCTGGCGCTGGAGATGGGCGCGACGCTGGAGGATATCGCCGGGACGATCCATGCCCATCCGACACAGGGCGAGGGTTTTCAGGAAGCGGCGCTGAAGGCGCTGGGGCGGGCGGTGCATGTCTGAGGGCTCGCGCTCTCCCCCCTTGAGGGGGAGATGGCCGGCAGGCCAGAGGGGGTCGGTTCGACTGGATGCGACCTCCCTTGCGACAGATGGAGGTTGGCGCTCTACGCGAGGCGACCCCCTCTGTCGCCTTCGGCGACATCTCCCCCTCGAGGGGGGAGATTACGCAGCTCATCCTGCAAGCCGGCTAACCATTTCGTGCTGCGCATAGGCGCGGCCGAAGCGGTTGGCCAGGAAGGCGTCGAGGGCGATGTCCTCCTGCTTGATGAAGCCCCTGGCCGGCAAGGTGCCGTCGGCCAGCATGTCGAGCACCGCGCAGACGGCGGAGGCGGTGGTGATCTGGATGGCGCTGCGCACCGTTTCGCCGACGCGCTTGGCGTAGATCTTGTTGGCGTAGGTCTCTTGCAGCAGGCGGCCGTTCTTGCGGCCGCTGACGGTGACGAAGACGATGACCACGTCCTGCAGCGTCGCCGGCAGGGCGCTTTCGAAAATGTCCTTCAGCACGTCGCGGCGGTGGCGCAGGCCGAGGTCGTTGAGCAGCGCCTTCATGATCGCGGCATGGCCGGGATAGCGGATGGTGCGGTAGTTCAGCGTCCGCACCTTGCCTTTCAGCGTTTCGGCCAGCGTGCCCAGCCCGCCCGAGGTGTTGAACGCCTCGTAGGTGACGCCGTCGAGCGAGAATTCTTCACGCTCCTCCAGCGGCGGCACTTCGACAAGCTCGCCTTCGACGATCGCCTCGCACGGCTCGCAATATTCGTTGATGACGCCGTCGGTGCTCCAGGTCAGATTGTAGTTCAGCGCATTCGACGGGTATTGCGGCAGCGCGCCGACCCGCATGCGCACGCTTTCCAGCGTGTCGAAGCGGCTGGCGAGATCGTTGGCAACGATCGAGATGAAGCCCGGCGCCAAGCCGCATTGCGGAATGAAGGCGCTGTTGCCGGAACGCGCCAGTTCCTTGACGCGCCTGGTGCTGACGACGTCCTCGGTCAGATCGAGATAATGCACGCCGGCACTGGCCGCCGCCTCGGCGATGCGCGTGGTCAGATGGAAGGGCGCGGCGCTGAGCACCGCGAACTTGCCGGCCAAGGCGGCTTCGAGCGTGCCGGCGGCTTCGATATCGAGTTCCAGCGTCTCGACCGTTTCAGACAGTTCGGCCGCGCCGAGCTGCGCCGCCGAGCGGTCGATGAGCGTGACATGGTAGTCGCCCGTGGAAGCCAGCATCTCGGCAATGGTCGAGCCGATCTTGCCGGCGCCGACGACGATGATTTCCTTCATGACCGGTCCCTCGCACCAATGCTAAATTCACGGTTAGAATCGCAGCTTGCCTGTCGAAAGGAAGCGTGAGATTGTACGAAACGCAGCCTCTCTTTGGGCAATGTGCCGGTAAGGTTCGTCGAAATGCTCAGCGATGCCGACCAGGCTCTGCTTTCCCTGCTGCGCACCAATGCGCGCGCCTCGACCGCCGAACTGGCGCGGCGGCTCGGCGTCTCACGAACAACGGTGCAAAGCCGGATCGAGCGGCTGGAACAGCGCGGCATCATCGCCGGCTACGGGGTCAGGCTGTTGCCGGATTACGAGCAGGGGCTGGTCAGGGCGCATGTCCTGCTCACCGTCACCCCCAAGCTTGCCGACAAGGTGGTGCGCAGCCTGCAGGCGCTGGCACCGGTTCGCACGCTGCACTCGGTCAGCGGCAATTTCGATATGATCGTCATCGTCGAGGCGCCGTCGATCAGGGATCTCGACACGCTTCTCGACCAGATCGGCGCCATGGACGGAGTCGAGCGCACGTCGTCGTCGATCATCCTGTCGACGCGGATCGACCGCTGAGCCGGCTGGTGTCGCGGGTCCAGACGCTGTCGGGACAGCGCCCCCCTCTCTGCCCTGCCGGGCATCTCCCCCTCCAGGGGGAGATTGGATGTCACCGCGGCTTTCGCCAATCTCCAAGGTGGCTGAATGGATGCTATCGGCGAAGCTGCCGATCTCCCCACTAGAGGGGGAGATGCCAAGTGATCGCAAAGAGGGCAGGACAGAGGGGGTCGCGAAGGATCACCAAGGGCGGTGATCGTTGTGGCGTTACCGCAGCAAAGCGATATAGGCTTTCAAAATGTGGATCGATGGCGTGCAGCCGCCCCCTATCTCTCGCAGCACCGCGCGTTCACCCAAAGAACCTAGACAGGAGGCCTCCTTGCCCAAGCAGTGTTTTGGAAAATCCCATGTGCCGTTGTCGCCGGCGGTCAGGGCCGGCGATTTCGTCTATGTCTCAGGCCAGGTGCCGGTCGGCACAGACGGGCTGGTGGTCAAGGGCGGCATCGCCGAACAGACCGAGCAGGTGCTGTCGAACGTCAAGGCGGCACTGGCGCTGGCCGGCTGTACCCTCGACGACGTAGTCAAGACGACGGTCTGGCTCGAAGACGCCCGCGATTTCGGCATTTTCAACACCGTCTATGCCAGGCATTTCCCGAAAGACCCGCCGGCGCGCACGACAGTGGAGTCGCGGCTGATGATCGACATCAAGATCGAGGTCGAGGCCGTTGCCTACAGGCCGGCCTGACGGGAAAGTGGAGACAGGCGCGATGCAATTCGATCTCCTGATAAAAGGCGGCCGCCTCATCGATCCGGCGTCCGGCCTCGACGCGCAGAGCGATCTGGCGATTGCCGACGGCCGTATCGCCGCGATCGACACCGAAATCCCCTTCGAACGTGCCGCCCGCGTCATCGATGCCACGGGCTCCATCGTCGCGCCGGGCCTGATCGACCTGCACAGCCATGTCTATTGGGGCGGCACGTCGCTCGGCGTCGATGCCGACCGGCTCGCCGCAAAGAGCGGCACCACCACCTTCATCGATGCCGGAAGTGCCGGCGCCGGCAATTTCCTCGGCTTTCGCCGCCACGTCATCGAGCGCTCGAAAGTCCGCATCCTGGCCTATGTCAACATTTCCTTTGCCGGCATATTCGGCTTCTCGCAGACCGTGGCGGTCGGCGAGTGTAGCGATCTCCGGCTCTGCGAACCGCGCGAGACGGTAGCGGCGGCTCGCGAGCACGCGGACGTGGTTGTCGGCGTCAAGGTCCGCTCGGGTCGCCATGCCGGCGGCACCAGCGGCATCGCGCCGGTCGATCTCGCGCTCGAAGCCGCCGACAAAGCCGGCCTGCCGCTGATGGCGCACATAGACGAGCCGCCGCCGGGCCGCTCGGAAGTGCTGCCGCGGCTGCGCAAGGGCGACATCCTCACCCACTGCTTCCGGCCGTTTCCCAACGCGCCGGTCTTCGCCTCGGGGGCGGTGCGGCCAGATATGCGGCTGGCGCGCGAGCGCGGCGTCATCTTCGACATCGGCCACGGCATGGGCTCGTTCGATTTCGAAGTGGCGAAAGCGATGCTCAGCGAGGGGCTGGCGCCGGACGTGATCAGCAGCGACGTGCATCTCTACTGCGTCGACGGGCCGGCCTTCGACATCCTGGTCTGCATGTCGAAGCTGCTGGCGCTTGGCATGCCGCTGGTCGAGGTGCTGCGCGCCGCCACGCAGCGCCCTGCCGAAGCGATCGCCAGGCCCGATCTCGGCAGGCTTGCGGTGGGTGCGGTCGGCGACATCGCGGTGTTGCGGCTGCGTCCGGGCCGCTTCACCTTTGTCGATTCGGTCGGCGCCTCGCTGGTCGCCGAGCAAAGGCTGGTCTCGGACGGAATCGTGGTCGGCGGCAGCTGGTGGCCGAACGAGGCGGTGGACGATCTCGGCGAGACCGAACGCTTCGAAGCGCATGCGCACGACACTCATGTCGATGTGGCGAGCCGGCATTTCGGGCGTGGGTGATCTCCCCCCTTGAGGGGGAGATGTCGCCGAAGGCGACAGAGGGGGTCGGTTCGACCGGGCTCGTCTTCCTGCAACGGATGGAGGTTGGCGCTCGACGCGCGGCGCCCCCCTCTGGCCTGCCGGCCATCTCCCCCTCAAGGGGGGAGATCGGCCGTCACCGCCCCGGCGCTCCATAGACCGGCGTCGCAATGCCTTCCATGCGCGCCTTGATCTGCAGCGCGACGTACTTCGAATAGAAGCGCGACAGCGCCAGATTGCCGCCGTGGAACCACAGCGCTTCCTGTGCCGTCGGCTTCCACATGTTGCGCAATTCGCCTTGCCACGGACCCGGGTCGCCTTTCACGCCCGAGCCAATCCCCCAGCACGGGCCGACCTTGTCGGCGACTTCGCGCGAGACGATCGCCGCCACGGTTTCGTTCATCGAGAGATAGCCGGTGCAGGCGATGATTGCGTCGGCCGCCAGTTCGGTGCCGTCGTCGAAGAGGATGCCTGTCTGCGTCAGCGACTTGATCCCGACGCCACTGCGGATGCCGATCTCGCCGTCGATGATCAGGTCGCAAGCGCCGACATCGATGTAGAAGCCCGAGCCGGTGCGGTAGGCCTTCATCAGGAGCCCGGTCTCGTCGTCGCCGAAATCGATGGCGAAGCCGGCGCCGCGCAAGCGATCGTAGAAGGCCGCGTCGCGCGCCTTGATGATGTCGTAAAGCGCCCGCTGGCCTTGCGGCAGCAGCGCGAACGGCGTCGAGGCGACGATCATGTCCGCTTTCTCGGTGGTGATGCCGCGGGCCAGCGCCTTTTCCGAAAAGATCTCGAAACCGATCTCCATCAGCGTGTCCGACTTGACCACCGTCGTCGGCGAGCGCTGGACCATGGTCACCTCGGCGCCGCTCTCCCAGAGGTCGACGCTGACGTCATGGCCGGAACTTGCCGCGCCGATGACGGCGACCTTCTTGCCGCGGAATTTTTCGCCGCTGGAATACTGGCTGGAATGCAGGATTTCGCCGTCGAAGACCTCGGCGCCCGGCAGGTCGATGCGCCTGGGCGGGCCATAAGCACCGGTTGCAAAGACGATGTGCTTCGGCTTTAGCGTGATGCGCTCGCCGGCGCGGTCGAGCTCGACCGTCCAGACCTTTTCGGTCTCGTCATAGGACGCGCTGACGCATGTCGTGGAGGTCCAGTAGTTGAGCTCCATGACGCGCGTATACATCTCCAGCCAGTCGCCCATCTTGTCCTTGGGCGTGAACACCGGCCAGTTCTCGGGAAACGGGATGTAGGGCAGATGGTCGTACCAGACCGGGTCGTGCAGCACGAGCGAGCGGTAGCGATTGCGCCAGGAATCGCCGGCCTGGGTGTTCTTCTCGATGACGATGGCCGGCACGCCCAATTGCCTGAGCCGCGCCCCCAGCATGATGCCGCCCTGGCCGCCGCCGATAACCAGGCAGTAGGGCTGTTGGCTAACGCCGAGGTCACGCGCCTCGCGGCGCCTCGCCTCCAGCCAGGTTTCGCGTTCCGGGTCTGCCTTGTGGCGGACACCCAGCGGCCGCGCCGGGCCCTTGCGCTCCTCCAACCCCTTGAGATCGCTCATCGCCGTAAACAGCGTCCGGCATTTGCCGTCCCTGAGGCGCATGACGCCTTGACCCCACGCCGATGACGTCTCGAAGCTGAACCAGGCTTCGATCATGCCCTCGTCCGAAGTCGCTTCGCCGCTGAGCTGCCATCGGGCAGGCTTTGTCGTTGCCAGCGTCGCCGCCAGCATGTCGCGGATCGCGGCGCGGCCTTCCATCGTCTTGATGTTCCAGGTGAAGGTCAAGAGATCGCGCCAGTAGCAGTCCTCGACGAACAGGTTGATTGCGGCCTCGACGTCGCCGGCCTCGAGTGCTCGCGCAAAAGAACCAAGCCAGGTGGCCGCCTGTTTCGTCGGTGCGATGTCGAGCATCTGTCTTCCCTAACTTCCAGTGACGTTTGCGCTGCCCTCATTCTTACCCTTTCCCGGTTCTTTGCGGGAGAGGGTAAGGGCCGTGCAAACAGTCCGGAAGCTAAGGGCGCAGCGTAGGCCGAAGCGACTGCCGCTGCCGTCAGGCCCGCGCGCGGGCCTGATCCGAACCGCTATCCAGCCATGCAAGATCGTCCGGCGAAAGTGAAATGTCGAGCGCCTGGAGGCTGTCTTCCAATTCGTCGAGCGTGCGCGGCCCGATCAGCGGGACGGACGGAAAGGGCTGCGCCAGGACATAGGCGAGCGCGACGTGGATCGGGCTCTTGCCCAGCCGTCTGGCGAGCTCGATGGCGCGGTCGCGACGGCCGAAATTCTTCTCCGAGTACCAGACCCGGACCAGCTCCTCATTGTCGCGCCGGTCGCGGCCGGCGCGGTCGGTGAAGAAGCCGCGGCCCTGGCTCGACCAGGCGAAGTTCGGCATCTGCCGGGCGGTGAGCCAGGTCTTCCATTCGTCGCTGGAGGAGGTGACGCAGCCTGCCCAGATCGGCTCCAGCATTTCGGCCAGCGAGAAATTGTTGGAAAGCGCGCCGGGCTTCTGCTTCCCGGTGCGCTCGGCATAGGCAATCGCCTTGTCCATGCGTTCCATCGTCCAGTTCGAGCCGCCGAACGGACCGCGAATGCGGCCGGCCTTGACCTCGCGGTCCATCGCATCGACGAACTCGTCGACCGGCACATCCGGATTGTCGCGGTGCATGAAATAGACGTCGATATGGTCGGTCTGCAGCCGTTCGAGCGACTGGGTGAGCTGTTTGCCGATGACGTCGGGATAGCAGAGCGGCGAGTGCGCGCCCTTGCCGATGACCACCGACTGCTCGCGCACGCCGCGGTTCTTCAGCCACTGGCCGAGCAGCGTCTCGGTATAGCCGGAACCGTAGACGAAGGCGGTGTCGAACAGATTGCCGCCGGCCTCGAAATAAGCATCGAGCAGGATGGCGCCCGACGAAAAGGTGCGGAAATCCTCGAAGCCGAGCGCCAGGCACGAGGCCGGCCGCGGCAGGCCCGGAATGCTGCGCTTGGGGATGGCGGTTCCGCCGGAGCGCAGCTTCCGTCCGGAGATCGTGTTGACGCGCTTTGCCGGTTTCTCGATGTCGTATTCGAGCCCGATTGCGGCCCGCCATTTGTCGAGCACGCGCAGATTGCCGAGACTGTCGGCCCAGCCCATGCCGGGCCAGGCGAACTCCTGCTTTCCGCCGAGAATGGCCTCGCCGGCGGCGTCGACCTCAAATGCGTACAGCCAGCCGTCCTCCGTGACCTCGACCACCTCAGTGTCACCCGGACGGATGATGCGGATTTCGCCGGTGCCGCCTTGCTGGCCGCCGGCATACCAGAAATCCGCCACCTCGATGCGGCCTTTGCTGCCGAGAATACGCAAGACATTGTCCTGAGCGAGCGAGATGCTGCAGGACACTTCCGCGACGATGCCGCCCGGAAAATGCAACAGCGCCGACGCCCATTCGTCGACGCCGGATTGGCCGAGATGCGCAGCGCCGACGACTTTGTCCGGCTCGGCGAAGGGCTTTCCCACTGCTGCGCCGGCAATCAGCCGCGCCATCGAGACGGGATAACCGCCGACATCGAGAATGCCGCCGCCGGCGAGATCCTTGGCGTAGAGACGGTGCTCCGGCATGAAGCCCGGCATGGCGAAGCCGAAGCTGGATTTGATCATCTTGATGTCGCCGATCGCGTCGGCCCTGATCAGCTCGACCAGCTTGGCCGTCTGCGGATGCAGCCGGTACATGAAGGCTTCGCCGAGAAAGGTGCCGGCCTTGCGCGCGGCATGGATCATGGCGTCGGCTTCGAATGCGGTCAGGCCAAGCGGCTTTTCGCAAAGCACGTGCTTTCCGGCCTCGGCCGCCTTGATCGCCCATTCGGCATGGCTCGGATGCGGCGTCGAAATATAGATCGCGTCGACATCCGGATCGCCAACCAAAGCCTCGTAGCCGTCCAGGATGCGAGCGCCGGGGAAAGCCTCGGTGAGCCCCGCCTTGCCGGGATTGCGCGCCCCTAAGGCGACCAATGTGCCGGTGCGCGAATGGGCGACGCCCCCGGCAAAAGCCTTGGCGATGTTGCCGGGCCCGAGAATGCCCCAGCGAACTTTTTCTGGTTTGGACGTCATGTCAAATCTCCGTGGGGTGGCCGCGAGCAATCGCGATCGGACAAAAGAAAGATGGGTTAGCGAATGCGTGCGCCGGTGGCGTCGAAGAGAAGCGAGCGGTCGGCTTTGATCGACACCACCAGGTCGTCGCCGTTCGCGCGATGCCGCGAGGCCTCGCGCTCGATGATCAGTTCCTCGCGTCCGCCCCCGGTACCGGAATTGGCATAGACATAGCTCACCGATCCCAAGTGCTCGGCGACGTCGGCCTTGAGGGTAAGGTCGCAATCGCCCTGGCCGGCATCGAAGAAATGCTCCGGCCGCACGCCAAGCACAACATCGCCGCCTGTTGCAGGCAAGGCATCCGAAAGCGGCTTGCGCAGTCGCGCGCCGCGATGATTGACCAGTTCGACGACCGCCGCACCGTTGTCGGCCCCGACCATTTTTGCCGCCAGGAAGTTCATTTTCGGCGAGCCGACGAAGCCGGCAACGAAGCGGTTGGCGGGGTCGTCGTAGAGATCGAGCGGCGCGCCGATCTGCTCGATATTGCCGGCGTTGAGCACGACGATCCTGTCGGCCAGTGTCATCGCCTCGGTCTGGTCGTGCGTGACATAGACCATGGTAACGCCGAGTTCCTTATGAAGGCGCGATATCTCGACGCGCATCTGCACCCGGAGCTCGGCATCGAGATTGCTGAGCGGTTCGTCGAACAGGAACACTTGCGGCTCACGCACGATGGCGCGGCCGATGGCGACGCGCTGGCGCTGGCCGCCCGACAATTGCCGCGGCCGCCGCTTCATCAGCTCGGCGATGCGCAGGATTTCGGAAGCCCGCTTCACCCGCCGCTCGGTATCTGCCTTGGGGTTGCCGGTCATTCTCAGGCCGAAGCTCAGATTCTGCTCGACCGTCATGTGCGGATAGAGCGCGTAGGACTGGAACACCATGGCGATGCCGCGATCGGCCGCCTCGACGTCGTTCACCACCTTGCCGCCAATGGCGATCTCGCCGTCGCTGATGTCCTCGAGCCCGGCGATCATCCGAAGCAGCGTGGACTTGCCGCAGCCGGAAGGGCCGACGAAGACGACGAATTCGCCGTCATCGATGTCGATATTGGCGCCGTGGACGATCTCGAAGACGCCGAAGCGCTTGATGACGTTTTTGAGTGTGACTGCCGCCATGCTGATCCTTACTTGATGGCGCCGGCGGCGATGCCGGCAACGAAATGGCGCTGCAGAAGCACGAACACGACGAGCATTGGCGCCGTCAGCATCACCGCGCCCGCCATAATGCCGCCCCAGGACACCTTGGTGAGACCGATCAGCGTGCCGAGCGCCACGGGCGCGGTCATTGCGCCCGGCTTGGAATTGATCAGCAGCGGCCAGAGATAGTTGTTCCAGGAGGCAAGGAAGAGGATGATGGCGAGCGCCGCCAGCATCGGCCGCGCCAGAGGCAGTGCGACGAACAGGAATATCCGCCATTCCTTGACGCCCTCGACCTTGGCGGCGTCGAACAGCTCGTGCGGCATCATCGAAAAACTCTGCCGCATGAAGAGCACGCCCAGCGAATTGAACAGCGGCGGCACGATCAGCGCCACCCAAGTGTTGGCGAGCTTGAAGTCGCGCGCCACCATGATGAATTGCGGGATCAGCACGACCGCATAGGGCAGCGTGATGGTGCCGAAGATGATGGCGACGACCATGCCCTTGCCGAAGAAGTTGTAACGCGCCAGCGCCCAGCCGGCCATCGAGGTCAGCATCACCGACAGGAAGGTATAGGTCACCGCCACCGAGACGGAGATGCCGATGGCCCCGATGAAATTGGTGCCGCGCTGCAGATTGCTGACATTGTCGAGGAAATTGCCATGCGGCAAAAGCTCGATGTCGGGGCTGAAGATGCCGTTGTCGGGCATCGTCGAAAAAACCACCATCATCCACAGCGGAAACAGCCAGACCAGCGCCAGCGGCGTCAGGAACAGATGCAGCGCGATGCTGCGTCCCAATCTGGCCTGGGAACGGCTGACTCTTGAGTGCGAGGTCATTTCGGTTCCCTCGTCAGCCATATCTGCACCAGCGAAATGGCAATCGCCAGCCCGGCCATGGTGTACGCGACGGCCGAAGCGTAGCCGAAATTGAGCGACCGGAAGCCCTGGCGGTAAAGCAGCAGCCCGAGCGTTTCGGTGCCGCCGCCCGGCCCGCCACGCTCGGTGATCAGGAAGGGCTCGGTGAACAGCTGCATGGTGCCGATGATCGACAGCACGGCGCAGAACACGATGATCGGCTTGAGCAGCGGCAGCGTGATATAGAAGAACTGTTTGACCTTGCTGACCCGGTCCAGGGTCGCCGCCTCGTAGACATCCTCGGGAATCGACTGCAGGCCGGCGAGCAGGATGATGGCGTTGTAGCCGGCCCAGCGCCACGTCACCGCCATCATGATCACCGCCATCGCCGGGGTGACGTTGGTAAACCAGTCGACACTGGGCAGGCCGATGCTGTTCAGCAATTTGTTGATGATGCCGTAGTCGAGATTGAACATCAGCCGGAAAACCGCCGAATAGGCGACCTCGCCGACCACGACCGGCGCGAAGAAGGCAAAGCGGAACAGGCCACGGGCCTTGAGCAGTGGCGAATTCAAAAGCACCGCCATCACAATCGCCAGCGAAATCATCACCGGCACCTGGATGACAAGGATCAGCAATGTGTTCTTCAAGGCATTGAAGAAGGCCGGATCGCCGATCAGCCGGCCCCAGTTGAAGGTCGGCGCGAAGCGCCACGGCACGGTGCGCGTCGCCTGGAACGAGATCAGGAAGGAATCGATGATCGGCCACAGCCAGAAGATCGAAAAAATCAGCAGATACGGCGCGAGAAAGCGATACGCCGTGGCGTTCTGGTAGCGCATCGTTTTCCTCCTTTCTGCTTTCAAGTTCTTGCCTTCTCCCCTTGTGGGAGAAGGTGGATCGGCGCGTAGCGCCGAGACGGTTGAGGGGTGATGCCCGGAGTGCCGCCGCCGCCAAGCTGGAGCACCCCTCATCCGTCGCCTTCGGCGACACCTTCTCCCACAAGGGGAGAAGGGGAGCCGCGCGCTCGGAGCCGCCTCGTCTAGATCACGACTTGACCGGCAGGCCGGTCGCCGCGGCGATCTGGCTTGCGGCATCGTCGAGCGCTGCCTTGGCGTCGGGATAGCCGCCGGCCAGATATTTGGTCTGCACCGCGCGGATGATGATTTCGGCGTCGCTCTGGAACGGCGTGCCGCGGCTGGGGACGACCTTGGGCAAGGTGCCGAGTATGTCCTTCCACACGGCTTGGCCACCCCAATAGGGCAGGCCTTCGGAGACATAAGGGTCGTTGAGCGCCGAGATCAGCGACGGCACCAGGCCGAAGCCTTTCAGCATGGTGATCTGGCCCTCATTCGTCGCAAGCGTGTATTTCAGATAGGCGTAGGCGGCTTCCTTGTTCTTCGACACCGAGGTGATGGCGAGCGAGGAGCCGCCGAGATTGGCGGCGCGCGGACCGTCGGCGGTCAGGCTCGGCATCAGATAGACGCCCCATTTGCCTGCCCCATCGGGCGATTCGGTGCGCACGGTGCCTTCATACCAGCCGCCATACATCTGCGTGGCGACCTTGCCGGCGGTGTTGTTGGTGATCTTGGTGCTCCAGTCGGCTGAGGAAATGATGCCGGCATCCTTCATCTCCTTGATCTTGGTCATGGCATCGACGCATTTGGGCTGGTTGACCGTGATCGATTGCCCGTCGGCGGAGAAGTAGGCGCAACCCTGCTCGTTGGAGATCATGCGGAAGAATTCGGAATCGCCGTTGAAATCGGCGTTGGTCATCGTGACGCCGGGATTGGCGGCCTGGATTTTCTTGGCGGCGGCGATGAAATCGTCCCAGGTCTTGATCGAGGACGGATCGACGCCAGCCTTCTCGTAGAAGTCGCGGCGGTAGAACATCGCCACTGGACCGGAATCCCAGGGCATCGCATAGGCCTTGTCGTCAACCTCGAGCTCGGTACGCTTGAAGTCGGGGAATTTTGCCTGGTCTTCCGCGGTGTAGCCGAGCGTATGCAGGTCGACGAAGCAATCCGGGAACTGGCTCCAGTAGTTTTCGGCTTCGCCGTTCTCGATCGTAACGATGTCAGGCAGCCCCTCGCCGCCGGCGGCACAGCCGGCGATTGATTTGTCGTAGGTCGGCTGGTTGCCAAGGTCCTCGACCGTCACCTTGATGTCGGGATACTGCTTATTGAAGCCCGCTATGGTGGCCTTCAGCGACGAAGCGGCGATATTCCAGCTCCAGATCGTGATTTCACCGGACTGCGCAAAGGCCGGGCTGGAGCCCAAGGCAAGCGCGAGCGCGGCGCAGGTCAATTTTATGCGCATTGAAATCCTCCCATTTCAGTTGCTCTCTGTTTGCGAGCGTGGCTAGACTAGGCCTCGGGAAAGCCTTGTCCGCGACAAAGGGAATAAGAAATGAGCGGAAAGTAAGATGCCGGAAAGGCCGTTTTACCAGCCTGGCGCCAGCAGCGTGGAGGGCCTGCCGCTGCTGCTGCAGATGTTCCACACCCAGCCCCTGGTGATGCTCAAGCCGCATTGGCACGCCCAGGTCGAGGTGAATTTCATCGTGCGTGGCGCCGTGCATTACCGCATGGATGGGCACGGGCTTTCGCTTTCTGCGGGCGACATGTGCCTGTTCTGGGGCGGCCTGCCGCACCAGATGGACGAAGCCTCCGACGATGCCATCTACGCCGGCGCGCATCTGCCACTGGTGCATTTCTTCCGGCTGCATTTGCCCGTAGATGTCCGCAACAGGCTGATGACCGGCGCGACGCTGGTGACCGACGCCACCGACCGGTCGGACGACCACAATTTCGAGCGCTGGAATCGCTATGCCCGCTCCGGCGATCCGGTCAAGGCCGAGCATGCCGTCAACGAGCTTTTGCTGCGGCTGGAGCGGGTGCGCTTCGAGCCTTACCGGCTGGTGCCCGAAACCCCGGTCGAACAGGAGATAGGCAGTCCCTTCGATCAGCAATCGCTGCGCAATGTCGGGCGCATGTGCGACTTCATCGCCGAGAATTTCCTCTACGAAATCGATTGCGTCGACATCGCCGCGGCGGCCGATATCCATCCCAAATACGCCATGAGCATCTTCAAGAAATCGACCGGCATGACGCTCAATGAATATGTGAATTTGCTGCGCCTCAGCTACGCGCAGGCGCTGCTGATGCATCAGGATGCCAATGTGCTGCGCGTCGCCATGGAATCGGGCTTCGGCTCGCTCAGTGCCTTCAACAAGTCGTTCCGCAAGCTTTCCGGCATGTCGCCGTCGGATTTCCGCAGGGGCGTGGCCGGCGCCAGATAACGGCTGGATTCAAGCGATAATATCCAGGCGCCTCGGCAGGCGGTTCATCGGCGACGGCCCGTTGGCGGTGATCAGGAACTGGTCCTCGAGATTGAAGCTGGCGAGACCGTCGATGTAGAGCGGGATCTCGAATGCCAGCACCATGCCGGCCTCGATCACGACAGTGCTGTCGGCCGAGATGAACGGCCATTGCTCGGAAAACACGGAATTGCCGACGCCGTGGCCGAAATGGCCGCGGCGATAGGAACGCAGGCCCTGGCGCGCCAGGCTTTCGCTGGCGGCGCGATGCACGGCGGCTAACGGCTTTCCGGGCATAAGCGCGACAAGCCCGTCGGCGAAGGCGCGTTCGGCTATCGCATGCAATTCGGCCTGTTCGGGCGACGGCGGCCCGAAGGTGAAATTCCGCGACATATCCGAGGCATAGCCGTTCACGCTGCACACCATGTCGGCCTTCAGCGGATCGCCGGCGGCGGCGACGGCGTCGGCGCCTTTTGGGCGAGCGCCCAGCGTGACGTATTCCGCCGTCGAGATTTGCTGCGACGACCCGGCGGCTGCATCCGCGACGCCTTGCCGGTAAAGCGCGACCAGCTCAGACTGACGCATGCCGGTCGTCGCATGCTGCTGCAGCCGCGACAGGCCGGCTTCCGACAGGGCGATGCCCTGCTGCAGAAGGTCGATCTCGCTCTGCGATTTGATTGCCCGCAGCCTGTCGAGAACCGGTGAGCCGTTGACCAGGGCAGTGCCCGGCAACATCGCCTGCAGCGCGGAAAAATCGCTGGCCGAGACGAAATCCAGCTCGATGCCGAGCGTCGCACGCTCCAGCCCGAATTCTGTAAAGATCGTTTTCAGCTCGCGGACGGAGCGGGCAAGCTCAAAGGTCGCCGGACGTGAAAAACCGGGAGCGCGGCCAACCAGGCCGGCCTCGATGCGCTGCGCAACAGGCCGGTCAGCCGTCGCCGGCTCGAGCGACGCCGATTCGATCCAGATCGCATGCGTGCGCAGCACGGCGCCGGCCATCGCCGCCCGGAGCCGGGCAGCCTGGAAATCCGCCACCACGACGCCGATCGGCAGGTCGCCTCGCTTGGGAATAACGACGAAACCGGCGCCGGCCCGCCGGAACAGGCCGGCCGGGCCGATCCAGGCACCGGTGGCATATTGGAACGCCTCGGGCTCGCAAAGCACCAGCGCCTCGATGCCGGCGCGCTGCATCAGGTCAGTTGCGCGCTCGCGGTCGACAAAGCCGGTCATGGGATCTCCTCGAATGCACTCGAATCCGACGCCGATGCGGCGGCGTTTGGCCTTAGCGTAGCTTCAGTGCCGCCGTGGAGCAGCTTTTTTCTGGAAGCGCTGTTCACCTTGAGAGTTCGTCGTCGGGAAACGAAAAAAGCCGCGGCGAACCACGGCTTTCAACGCGACGAGTGGTCTGTTTCGAATGCTTACTCGGTTTCGTCGGAAGTGTCGTCGGCAGTGTCTGCCGCGTCTTTCGCGGCCTTCCTATCCAGCGCTGCCTGCAAGGCCAGCGTAGCCTGCGGTGAGGCCGGTGTCGTGGCAACGACCGCCATTGCATGAGCAACGCCGGTCGTCGACTTGTCCTTGGCCGCGGCGGAAGTGGCGGCTCCGTGTCCCTGCGAGCCGGCCCCAGCCGAGTTTCCGCCGTTACCGTTGCTGCCGCCATTGCCGTTGCCATTGCCATTGCCCCCGGGAGCAGCGAGTACCGGAGATGCGACAAGGGTGAGAGCGGCTACAGTCGCGAATAGACAGGTGCGCGTTTTCATAGTTCCTCCTTCGAGTCGCCCTCCCGCCAGGATGGGTTTCAGATGAAAAACGTCAGGACTTTCGAATCCGAAAGTCGGCTGTTACCTAGCTTTGTTCAAATACAGTATTCTACAAGACGGACCTTGGTCCGAAATCGATACGCAAAAGTCCTGAATTTTATCGACAGCGTACTTCGGACGACCGCAGCGGCGGGATTTTTGCTGCCGGCAGATCCGGCGCCGCTACAGCGCAGTGTGCGTCGGCTGACATCAGGCTAGGGTCGAGGAAACCTAGCTGCTCGGCCATCGGTGAGATCATTCAAGGTGATTGAGGAACATTCCACATTTCGTGAAGTTGGGAGCGCAGGCGCGCTTTTGAGGTGCCAAAATGTTTGATGCCGGCGGGCTTTTGGGAGGAAGCCATGATCCGCGTCACGCCTGCATTTCGTGTTTCGCGCCGCCGCGCGTTGCAGTTTGGCCTGGGAGCAACGCTCGCTTCGGCCACCGGCCTTGCCCCGGTTTCCCGGGCCTATGCGCAGGATGAGGTCAAAGACGAAGACATTTTTTTCCGGTTCGCCCTCAATCTCGAATATATATGGAAGCCGAATATTACCTGCGCGGTACAACCGGAAAAGGGATCGAAGACTCGGATGCTGGCCCGAAGGCCGGCGCTGTCGTCGGCGGCAAACAGGTCAGCTTTGACACGCCTGCAATCGGCGAGTTCATGCGCCCATGGCGTCCAAAAAGCTAGTGAGTTCAATTGGCTCGCCCGAAAAGGGTCGAACTCCTGACCCCTAGATTCTGGTCTGAGAAGTCAAGATATAGGCGGTTCGAACGTGTCCCCTACTCCGTCAACGCTCCGGCTTCCCACCGCCAAGGCACATCATGGTTTAGGGGCTTGGCTTAGACGCTCGAAGTGAAGTACCCAGCCCATACCTATTCTATTCTGGAGTCTCCACGTTGATCGTAGCGGTCAAGGCCGCCGAGAATCCGAGATGGTCAATACCAGTGAAATGATGCAGGTTCTTCTGGACCACGTGGCAAGCAGGCCGCTGAGCAGACGTAGCTTCCTGGTTTCAGCATATGGACCCTCTTTGTAATACGAATTGAAAATTGCGCCCTCATGTTTCAGAACAGGTCGGTAGACCCGCGAGGATGATTTCGAATCCTGCGGGTCGCTCACGGTCCTCAAGGCGAGAATTCTAAGAGACGTTCAACAATGACCCAGCACGCAGAAAACGCTCGAATTCTCATGTACAGCCACGACACGTTCGGGCTCGGCCATTTGCAGCGCTGCCGGACTATCGCGCATTCGCTGGTCGAGGATTTCCGCGGACTTCAGGTGCTTATCATTTCGGGTGCGACTATCGCTGGCGCCTTCGACTACCGCGCCCGTGTCGACTTCGTGAAGATCCCCAGCGTCATCAAGCTGCGCAACGGCGAATACACCTCGCTGGAAAAGGACATCGATCTGCATGAGACGCTAAGGATGCGCCAGTCGATCATCCGCCATACAGCTGAGACCTTCCGGCCGGATATCTTCATCGTCGACAAGGAACCGCTCGGCCTGCGCGGTGAGATTGAGGACACGCTGTCCTACCTCAAGACGCGGGGCACCACGCTGGTGCTTGGCCTGCGCGAGGTGATGGATGCGCCGCATCTGCTCGAAGCAGAGTGGGCACGCAGAGACGTGATGCGCAAGATAGGCGTCTTTTACGACAAGGTCTGGGCCTATGGTCCGCCGGATTTCTACGATCCGCTGACGGGCTTGGATGTGCCCCCGGCTGTCAGGGCAAAGATGAGGTTCGTCGGTTTCCTGCAACGGAGCCTGCAGCGGAACGAGTTGCCCGGCCACCGACCCGAGGGCGACTATATCCTCGTTACTACCGGTGGCGGCGGTGACGGCGCCGATCTGATCCACGACGTCATCGATGCCTATCAGCAGGATCCGCAATTGCAGCATAGAGCCCTGATCGTGCTTGGGCCTTACATGCCGGCGCGCAAGCGCAACAAGCTGCTCAAGAAGGGGTCCAAGATCCCCTACATCAAGATCATCGAGTTCGACAACCGTATGGAAGACCTGATTGCCGGCGCCAAGGCGGTAGTGGCGATGGGCGGCTACAACACCTATTGCGAGATACTGTCTTTCGACAAGCCGGCGCTGATCGTGCCGCGCGTCGAGCCCCGCCGGGAACAACTGATCCGCGCACGGCGCGCAGCCGAACTCGGCCTCATCGAGATGCTTTTGCCTGAAGAAGCCGAGGATTCCCGGCGGTTTGCTGATGCACTGAAGGTGCTGCCGGACCGGCCCCGCCCATCGCAGAGCAATCCGCATCTGACGCTGGAAGGGCTGCCTCATATTTCCGAAATCGTCGCGGAACTGCTCGACCGGCGGGCCGGCCATCACCTTTCGGTCATTGAAGGAATGACCTGAGTTGCAACATCGCAAGATCGTCGTGGTTCTGAAGGGTTACCCGCGGCTGTCCGAAACCTTCATCGCGCAGGAACTGCTCGGTCTTGAGCGTGCGGGGTTCGACCTGATACTCGTCGCGCTCAGGCGGCCGACCTACGAAAAACGCCACCCCGTGCATGACGAGATCAAAGCGCCCGTCCATTATCTGCCGGAATATCTGCATGAAGAGCCGCTGCGCGTGCTTCGCTCGCTGTTTGCCTCTCTGCTGCGTCCGGGCTTCTGGCGCGCGCTCGGATCGCTGGCTGCCGATATGCCCCGCGACTTTACGCGCAATCGCGCGCGCCGCTTCGGGCAAGCGCTCGTGCTGTCGGCCGAATGGCCGGAAAACGCGGGCTGGCTGCATGCACATTTCGCGCACACGCCTGCATCGGTGACGCGCTATGCCAGCCAGCTTCGTGGCCTGCCCTGGACCTGCTCGGCCCATGCCAAGGACATCTGGACTTCGGCCGACTGGGATCTGGCCGGCAAGCTTTCCTCGGCGCGCTGGACGGTCACTTGCACGAAAACCGGCTTCGACCGTCTGAAAAAACTCGCTAACGGCAACTCGTCTGTGCATCTGAGCTATCATGGGCTCGACCTTGATCGCTTCGGCAGTTTCGGCGAGGCGCGAAAGCAGCATGACGGCTCGGCTCCGGACGAACCGGTTGTCGTTCTGAGTGTCGGGCGCGCCGTTGAAAAGAAAGGTTACGATACGTTGCTGGAGGCCCTTGCCCTGTTGCCCGGCGATTTGGCGTGGCGTTTCGAGCATATCGGCGGCGGCGAAGAACTGGAACGGTTCAAGTCGCTGGCGCAAAAGCTCGGCCTGGATGGTCGCGTCTCTTGGAAAGGCGCGCTTGCGCAGGAGGAGGTGCTTGAGCACTACCGCCGCGCCGACATCTTCGCCCTGGCCTGCAGGATCACCGCAAATGGCGACCGCGACGGTCTGCCGAACGTTCTGGTGGAGGCGGCTAGCCAGCGGCTTGCCTGCGTGTCGACCGATATTTCCGGCGTGCCGGAGCTTTTATCGCCGGATGAAACCGGGTTGCTGGTTCCGACGGAAAACCCGATTGCCCTGGCACAGGCGCTGGAGCGCCTGATCCGTGATCCCGTGCTCCGCGACCGCCTCGGCGACGCCGCAGAGCGGCGCGTGCGCGGCAATTTCGATCATATGGCAAGCATTGGACAGCTCAAGGAACTGTTCGAGCGGGAGTGGCGGGCCGCCGAATGAAGCGGCTGCGCGCTTTCTTCTATGTCCAGCACCTGCTCGGCATCGGCCATCTCGCGCGCGCCAGCCGCATTGCGGCGGCTCTGGTCGATGACGGGTTTGACGTTACCGTCGTGACCGGCGGAGCGCCGATCGCCGGGTTTCCGGGACTGGGTGTACAATCTGTAACCCTGCCACCTGTCACCTCCGGTGATGAAGGATTTTCGGGACTTGTCGACCTGCAAGGCAACCCGATCGACGATGATTTCAAGAAATGGCGTTCAGAGATGCTGCTGCAGGCATTCCGGGATTGCAGGCCTGATATCGTCATTGTCGAGGCGTTTCCATTTGGACGCCGGCAGATGCGTTTCGAACTCTTGCCGCTGATCGAGGCCATCGACGCGACGTCGCCCAGACCGCTGCTGGCGACGTCCGTCCGTGATATCCTCCAGGAGCGCGTCAAGCTGGGCCGAAACGAGGAAACGGTCGATCTCATCAACAGGCATTTCGATCTTGTTATGGTTCACGGCGATCCGGCTTTCGCAACCATCGACAAGACATTTCCACTGGCTGGGGCGATCAGGGCCGAGGTCACCTACACGGGGCTCGTTGCCGCGCCGCCATCGCCCGCGGCCTCCGAGCGCTTCGACGTTCTGGTGTCGGTTGGCGGCGGGGCTGCCGGAAAGAGCCTTGTCAGATCCACCATCGCAGCGGCGCGGAATGCCAACAACGCTTGGAAATGGTGTTTGATCACCGGCCCAAACCTGCCGAAAGACGAGTTTGACGCGATCGCACGCGATGCCACGCCGGGCCTGTCCATCTTCCGGTTCCGCGAGGATTTCGCCAGCCTGCTGACCGGCGCCCGCCTGTCAGTCTCGCAGGCGGGTTACAACACGGTCTGCGATGTCCTGCGCGCGGGCTGTCGCTCCCTGCTCGTCCCATTTGCAGCCGGCGGGGAAACCGAACAGACGGTTCGCGCCCTGATGCTCGAAGAACTCGGTCTTGCAACGGTGCTGATGGAAAAGGACCTGACGCCTGAAGGTTTGGCGCAAGCGGTCGAACAAGCGCTTGTGGAACCGACGCCATCCGCGCATCGTCTCGATCTGGAAGGCGCGCGTCGCTCCGCGCAAATCCTGCGCGAGCGGCATCGAACATGGTCCCTAAACGTGGGGCCCGGTTTCGGAAAAGTTCATGATTAAACAGACGATAGATCCTAGAGCGGTTCATCGTTCCACGCAGAACCGCTCTGTCTCTTTGTTTTGACGCAATTCCGGACGGAAAGCCGTTTCCACACTTTCCTGCAAATGCTCTAACGCGCGTCGCGTCTGGTGAGATTCGTGCGACGCGCTTCAAGTCCTGTTTTTATGCGTGTCGTTGTCCCAAAACCGCTACGCGCTTTTGGGCGAAATGCATTAAACAGTTCCAATCAGCATGAAGCGCGTATAATTTTTTGTCGGCAGTTCGCCGGAGAACCGCACCTCCCGTAGCGCCGCCATTTCCTCGAAGGCTGCAAGCGAAGCCACGCAGTTGATGTGCGTCGGCTCGCTGAAATAATCGTTCGATTGCAGCAGTACATTCGTGCCCGGCGGAAGCAGAGCAAGCCAGGCGCGCAGATCGGCTATGTGTTCGCAGCTCGTATTGATCATCAGATCGGGCCGCCCGGCCGCATAGTCGAGTGCGTACATATCTGCCGTCAGCGCCCGGAACCGGTCGCCGGCTTCCCGGTTGAGGGTCCGGGCGACCGGCGCGACTTCGGGATCGATGTCGATGCTATCGACCGCCGCGATGTCGAAGCGAGCGTCGTTGAAAAGCATTGCCGGCAATACGCCGTACCATCCACCCAGAACCCATATGCGCCCGAAGCGGCCGCCGCCGCTTTCGAACAGCCTGTCGAGCGCCCACATCTTGCAGGCGACCTGCTTGTGGTTGAAGGCGTTGGCGATATCGGCCTTCGGATGCTTGGCGACGACGCGCGCCAGCCCTGCCACGAGAGGGCAGTTGACATAAGCAGCAATTCCCCGCGTGAGGTCCAAGGCTTGCTCGTGCCAGTCCATGGCATTGCGTGGTTGCGTGACATCCATCATAATTCGTCTTGTATGTTGGGATTTTGGGCGACACAACGCAATCTTGCCTTCCGCAAGACTGTTTGATTCCGCGGACGTGATCATGCTGCAAGCCGCTTGGCTATTGCCCGGTGCCGGAGAGAGCCTGTTGCATCTGTCCGGATCATCGGCGTCCATCCGCCAGCACCAGCCGCGCAGCTGCGGCCTCGTGCTGCTCGGCTGTTCGCCAAAGCCCTGCGAAAGCCGCGGACCGTTTGGCCAGCTGCTTTCTTCGCCGATCAACAATGCCCATGTCGTTGCCATCGACCATGCGCCGGAACTGGATCGCGCCGCCTCGCAGGTTCCTTGCATCGTTGAGCGCAGGACAAGGTCCGTGCACAGCAGCTTCGAACTTGTCGTTGGCGATGAAGAAATTGCCGATACGCCATTCGCCAGCAGGTGCTTTTACATCCTGCATCCTTCCAACTGAAGGGTCCACAGTCGCATATGGAAGCCAGCCTAGCCCGCTATATCTGGACGCACACCAAGAAGCAGCAGCTCTGGATATTGATGATCGTCGTGCTTTCGATGATCCCGTATTTCATGTCCTTCGACCTGCCGAAGCTGATCGTCAACGGACCGATCCAAGGTCGCGGCTTCGAGCAACCGGGCGCGACCCAGCCATTCATGAGGCTACATTATAACCTGCCGTTCATTGGAGAGGTCCAGTTCTTCTCCGGTTTTCAGCTCGACCGCGAGGAGACCCTGTTTGCCCTGAGCCTTGTGTTCCTCTTGCTAGTCGTCATCAACGGCCTGTTCAAATTCTACATCAACACCTACAAGGGCCGCCTCGGCGAACGCATGCTGCGGCGTATCCGCTTCGATCTGGTCGACCGTGTGCTGCGTTTTCCGCCGGTTTACTTCAAGCGGGTGAAATCCGCCGAAGTGGCGACCATGGTGAAGGACGAGGTGGAGCCGCTGGGCGGCTTCATCGGCGACGCCTTCCTGCAGCCGGTACTGCTCGGCGGCCAAGCGCTGACGGCCATGCTGTTCATCATGATCCAGAACGTCTGGCTCGGAATGATAGCGGTCGTGATCGTGGCGATCCAGATCGTGCTCATCCCGCGAATGCGGCGGCGGCTGATCGTGCTCGGGCGCCAACGGCAGTTGACGGCGCGCGCGCTTTCGGGCCGGGTTGGCGAAATCGTCGACGGCATCGGCGCGGTTCACGTCCACGATACATCAAACTACGAGCGCGCCGACATAGCTGCCCGGCTCGGGCTCATCTTCAAGATCCGCTTCGATCTTTACCAATGGAAATTCATGGTGAAGTTCCTCAACAATTTTCTCGCGCAGCTCACGCCCTTTCTGTTCTACATGATCGGCGGGTATCTGGTCCTCCAGGGGCGGCTGGACGTCGGCCAGCTCGTGGCCGTGATCGGCGCCTACAAGGACCTGCCCGGACCGATGAAGGAACTGATCGACTGGGATCAGGATCGGCAGGATGTCCAGGTCAAATATCAACAGGTCGTTGAACAGTTCACCGTCGAAGGTCTCATCGCGCCGAAAATCGGGGTATTGACGATCGACGATCCCGATCCGATGACCAAGCCGCTGTCGGCGATCAATCTGTCCGTAGCAGACGATGGCGGTGCAATGCTCCTTAACCGTATCTCCCTCCAGGTCAAGCCGGGTGAGACGGTTGCACTGGTCAGTACCGCAACAGGTGGAGCGGAGGCGCTTGCAGAAGCCTTCGCGCGGCTGAACTGGCCGGACAGCGGAAGGGTCGCTTCGGGCACCGACGACCTGCTTGAACTCCCCGAAGCAGTAACCGGCCGGCGCATGTCGTATGCCTCGTCGGATGTTTTCCTGTTCCAGGCAAGCCTCCGCGACAACCTGCTCTACGGGTTGAAGCATGCGCCGCTGACATCGGTGCCTTATGACGGTGCTGCGGCAGATCAGCACCGCTGGAACATTCACGAGGCGCGCCGGTCGGGCAATCCGGATCTTGATATCCACAGCGACTGGATCAACTATGCTTCCGCTGGCGCTACCGGCCCGCACGACCTCTTTGAAGCCGTGCGCCGGGTGCTCGACGCGGTTGTTCTGTCGCGTGACATTCTGGATCTCGGCTTGCGCTCTTCGGCCGACCTCACGCGTCACACGGAGCTTGCCAGGCGGATCGTCGAACTGCGTGCGGCGCTGCGGACCCGGCTGGAACAAGAGGGGCTGAGCGGACTGGTGGTTCCTTTCGAACCGGGCGCCTACAACAAGGAAGCAACGATCGGCCAAAACCTGCTCTTCGGCGCTGCCGCCGGCCCCGAACTGGCCGATAGGGCCCTGGCGGCCAATCCCTATTTTGCTTCCGTGCTGAGGCAAGCCGGCCTCGACCGCACGCTCTACGAAATGGGCTTGGAGATCGCCAAACAGGCGATCGAGCTGTTTGCCGACCTGCCGCCCGATCACCAGTTCTTCCAGCAGCTCGCCTTCATGAGCGCGGAGGAGATACCCGCCTACGAAACCTTGCTGCAACGGCTCAAGAACCGTCCCTACGAGGCGGTTTCGGAGAACGATCGCGCCATGATCGTCACCTTGAGCTTTGCCTACATCGAGCCCCGGCACCGCTTCGGCCTGCTGAGCGACGAGCTGATGAGCAAGATCGTCGCTGCACGCAACCGGTTCTATGAAGACCTGCCGCCCGAGCTGCACAATGCGGTCGAACGGTATGATCCTGCCAAATACATTGCCGCGGCCACCGTCATGGATAATGTCCTGTTCGGGCGTGTGGGCAACAATCATCCCGACGCGCCCGACCGCATACGCTCCATCGTCTATGACATTCTTGACGAACTGGGGCTTTATGGCGAACTTCTGGATGTCGGCCTGGACTTCAACGTCGGCTCCGGCGGCAGGCGGCTGACCGGTGGACAGCGACAGAAGCTCGATGTTGCCCGGGCCTTGCTCAAGCGTCCCGATTTTCTCATTCTCAACCGGCCGCTGTCGGCGCTCGACCAGCGCATGCAGGATAAGGTGCTGCGAAATGTGCTCGAGGAAGCCAGGCGCGACGGCCATTCGCCGGCAATTGTGTGGGTCGTGACGAATCCGGCAATGGCGATGATGTTCGATCGCGTTATCGTCTTCGACTCGGGTCAATTGGCGGAAGACGGAACACACGAGACACTTTTGGCAGGGAACGGTATCTTCAAGGAACTGTTGTCATAGAGCAACGGACATTCAGATGGGATCATTCTGCCGGTGCACGATATCGGGCTCGCCACCTTTCGCGTGGTTTGTCTCGCCATCCCGGAAAGAGAATTGATTCCATCTGGGCGTCCGTTGCTCTAGTCTGGCAAACGCGAATTTTGGAAGGTTTGCGACAATGCTGCTCAAGGATGAAGTTGGAATGCTGCAACGCGTTCCCTTGTTCTCTGCCATCGAGCCGACAAAGCTCAAGCTGCTTGCGTTCACATCCGATCGTGTGAGCTACAGCGCCGGCCAGATCCTTTTCCGGCAGGGCGACGAGGGAGACGCCGCCTATGTCATCCTTTCAGGCAGGGCCGATATTCTTGTCGATTCCGACAGCGGACCGATAAAAGTTGCCGAACTGGAGCCAAATTCGATCGTTGGCGAGATCGCCATATTGTGCAACAGCTCCCGCACTGCCACCGTCAGAGCGGCAAGTCCGCTGGAAGCCCTGAGAATCCGCAAGGATCATTTCCTGAGGCTTATGAGGGAGTTCCCGGAAATGACCATCGAGATATTGCGGGTTCTTGCCGATCGCCTAAGCCATACGACCGCGGATCTGATCGACGCACGAAGCGCCAAATAACGAAGGACGTGCGCTCGATCCTCGCCGTCGTGACGGCACTGTCCTCTCGCTGAGAAGATCACCCGGAGAAAGCCTGTCTCGCCTAGCAGCAGTTGTTTGGATATGATGGGCGAAGGGGTAGCATGGACGACAACGTTTTCCTGGTCAGGTTTTGGGGTGTCCGCGGCAGCATTTCGGTATCAGGGCCAGAATTCTCTCGCTATGGCGGCAACTCAATCTGCGTCGAGATGCGATGCGGTAAGCATACGCTTCTGTTCGACGCAGGCTCTGGCCTACGGCCTGCCGGCGCGGCGCTTCAGGCGTTGGGCGTGACCGATTTCGACCTGCTTTTCACCCATTGCCATTACGATCACATCATCGGGCTGCCGTCTTTTGCGCCGATCTATGACCGGGGCGCCAAGGTTACGCTTTGGTCCGGGCATCTTGCAGGACACATGACGACCCGGCAGATGGTCGATGAGTTCATGCGGCCGCCGTGGTTTCCGGTGAAACTGGAGGCCTGCAAGGCAAGCCTCGACTATCGCGATTTCGTATCCGGAGACGTGCTTCGCCCGCGCGAAGGGGTGGTGGTCCGAACCGGCAGTCTTATGCATCCGGGCGGCTGCATAGGCTACCGGGTCGAATGGGGCGGCGGCGTCGTGGCGGTGATCACAGACACTGAGCACGAGCCGGACAAACTCGATCAGGCGGTGCTCGGCCTGATCGAAGATGCCGACCTCGTCATTTACGATTGCACCTACACCGAGGAGGAAATGGAACGCCGCCGCGGTTACGGGCACTCGACTTGGCAACAGGGCGTCAAGCTCTGTGAGGCGGCCGGTGCGCGGAGGCTTGCGCTGTTTCACCACGATCCGACACGCACCGACAAGGAACTGGACAAGATCCAGAAACTGGCCAAGGACAGGTTTACCGGCGCTTTTGCCGCGCGGGATGGCCAGACGCTCAAACTTCCAGTCTCATTGCGCAAAAGGCGCTGAGCTATTTTCCTCTATCTCTTTGTTTTGACGCAATTCCGGACGGAAACCGTTCATACTTTCCTGGAATTGTTCTACCGGCGCTGCGCCCGATCAATGTGCTGATCGGAAGCCATGCGCAGGCTTCAGTCTGTGCGGTGACTGTGAACAGCCGTTCGAGGAAGAGCCAGGCCGATTCATCATGTACGAGATGGTGGGTGAGCAGGCCCACCGGTTCGCCCCCATCGAATGCATGCTGCAATTGCGCGATGATAGTCTGAACCAATAGGCCATGATCGCGGCAGCCGCGCGTGCCATGCCAATCCATGATGTCGACATTGCTGTTGATGACCGCAAGTGAAGCCGGCCTTGGCGGCCCATAGACCGACAATGCCGAAAATCCTATCGATCCAAGGTCGGATACCAAGCCGGCGTCGATCCTGTTCCAGGGTGGCACCAGCATCGGAACGGCACGTGCGCCGTGCAGGCCGGTTACGTGCGCCAGCCCGCGAGCCAGATCATCGAGCACCGCCTCGCGTGGCCGATGCGCGCCGAGCTCCTGCTTCTTCTGGCCCTCGGGCGCATGATTTCGGTGCGCCCAGCCATGGATGGCGACCGTGGCATGCGGCGCCTCGTCAAGCCGAACGACAAGCTTCTCGTCAGTCAGGGCGGGAATGACGGCCAGAGTCACCGGAACCGCGAATTCACCGGTGAGGTCGAGCAACCGATCAAGCGCAGGCGTCGGATCCACGGCGTCATCGTCGCGCAGCCAGAACTCTGCCTTACGGTCCGCCCGTTGCCGGCTCGCCAGTTCCTCCACCAAGGGTTGCCAGATTTGATCGGATGTCATGAGACCGGGATCTTCGCAAGAAGTTCGGCCAGACGCGCCGCTGCAGCACCGAGAGAACGTTCTTCGAGGATGAAACGTCTGGCTTCTGCGGCCATGATGGATCTTTCGTCGTTACGGGCCAGAAGCCTTTCAATGGCAGAAGCGAACGCCGCCACATCGTCCGGCGGGGTGAGAAACCCGGCCTGGCCATCCCGGACGACCTCCGGCACGCCGGCGACGTCCTGAGCCACAACCGGAAGGCCGGCGGCCTGTGCTTCAAGATAGGCAACGCCATAGGCCTCGCCGAAACCCGGCCAGACGTAAATTCCCCCACTGTAGAGGACATCCGGCACGGCGGCTGGCTCAATCGCGCCAAGCCATTCGATACGCTCGGCGGGCAAGCCGGCGAATTGCGCTTTGATCTCCTCGCGGGCAGGTCCGTCCCCGACGACCGACATGGTCCAGGGCAGGTGACCGATCGAACCGAGCGCCTGCGCCAGCATGCGATAGCTTTCGACTTTGTCGCCCGGGCGCATCATGGCGACGGTAACGAGGCGCGTCGGACAACCGCGTGCCGGCGTTTCCCGGAATAGCGATGTGTCGATGAAGGGCGAAAGCATGCCGAAAGCGGCGTCGGGTACCGCATCTGCCAGTCCCTGACGATCCCTTTGCGTGAAGCAGATGTTCAGCGCCGCCTGTTCGACGGCTCGCGCCACCAACGCTTGCGTATCGGCCCACAAACCGGTGTTGCGCCGCCTCGAATAGGAGGCTTCCGCTGTCACATAGGGGACACCAAAGGCCAACGCCAGTTCGGGCCCGATCAGGTCGGGCGCCTTGTAATAGGGATGATAGGTGAACCACAGATCGGGCTTGCCGTCACGATCCCAAAGCCTTGCCAGCCGCGCGGCTTCCTCCCGGGCCTCGATCTTGAGCGCATCGAAACTTTTCGAATCCGGTTCGCGTAGATAGAAGCGCAATTCGGATGCCAGTTCGACGCTATGTCCTCCATGCTCCAGCGCCTTGACCAGCATCCGTGCCATCTGGCGGTCGCCGGAGGCGACGGGATGATTGGGCGACTTCAGCGGCGCATAGAAGGCAATTCGCATCGCCGGACCCTATCATCGGAAAGCCTGCGCAAGTCAATTTCGAAGCATGATCGACTTCACCCTCAAGCACTGGAATGTGCTATCTGATGCTCATGGAAACAGCTGCCGCGTCCGATCCGTTTGTTGCTTCTCTGCCGGTCTTCGCAAAGTTCGAAAGCGTTGCCGATATCGATAACTATCGGCCTCTCCCCGATGGCTGGGCGCTGGCCACCGCAGACATCGTCGGCTCGACCAAGGCGATCGAGGCGGGGCGCTATAAAACCGTCAATATGGCCGGTGCCAGCGTCATTTCGGCGCTGCTCAATGCGCTGGGTAGGCAAGATCTTCCCTTTGTCTTCGGCGGCGACGGCGCGCTCGTGGCGTTTCCCGGTTCGGCGCTGGAGATCACCCGCAACGCGCTGGCGGCTGTCCAGAGATGGGTGGCGGACGAACTGGATCTGACCTTGCGTGCCGCAATCGTGCCGATAAAGGATATAAGAGCGCAAGGCCTCGACGTTCGCGTGGCGAGGTTCCAGGCCTCCGATGCGGTCTTCTACGCCATGTTCGCCGGAGGTGGCGGCAGTTGGGCGGAAGCCGAGATGAAAGCGGGGCGCTACCGCATCGATCCTGCGCCGGCCGGCGCGCGGCCGGACCTGACCGGCCTCTCGTGCCGCTGGAACCCGATCGAAGCCCGGCATGGCGAAATCGTCTCAATCATCGCCATACCGGGGGCGTCGCGCGACTTGCGCGGTTTTCAGTTTCTGGTTTCCGACATCATCGCCCTTGCCGGCAGGCAGGAACGCGATGGCCATCCGGTGCCGGTGAACGGGCCGGACTACAGTTTGCTGCCCGCCGGCCTCGATATCGAGGCGCGGGCCACGGCGCCGGCAGGACGGCGGTGGCTATCGAAGCTGTGGATAGTGTTCCTGATGACGCTTACGGCTGTTACGGATAGATATGGCTGGACGATCGGCAGATTCGATCCGAAGATCTACAAACGCGAAGTGGCCAGCAATTCGGATTTCCGGAAGTTCGACGATGGCTTGAAGATGACCATCGACGTTGACGCGGATGTGTTGCAACGGATCGAGAACCGGCTGAAACAGGCGGAAGAGGCGGGCATCTGCAACTATGGCCTGCACCGCCAGAAATCGGCCTTGATGACATGCCTCGTCGCATCGCCGCTGCAGCGCGATCATGTTCATTTCATCGATGGCGCCGCCGGCGGCTATGCGATGGCTGCCGCAAGCCTTAAGGCGAAGGTGCCGGTCTGACGGCTTGCGGACATCGATTTTCCGCAATATGCCTCGGGGCTCTTGTGAGCGGTGAGCCTCACCATGGAAGCGGACGGCCTGTCCGAATTGACGGGAAGCAGATTTTTGGACGCCTCACGATCGACATATGACCATCTTCTGAACCGGATTTCGACGCGTGCCGCGCAAGTCGGCGTGATCGGACTGGGCTATGTCGGGTTGCCGCTGGCGGTTGCGATCGCACGCGCCGGCTTCCCTGTTTGCGGCTTCGACATCGAAGCCCAAAAGGTCGAGAGCCTGAACAACGGGCAATCCTACATCGAGGCGGTGACGTCGACAGCCCTTGCCGGCCAGGTGGCGAGCGGACGGTTCCGCGCCACTGCGGATTTTGCCGAACTGGCCGTCTGCGATGTCATCATCATCTGCGTTCCGACACCACTGACGAAACACCGCGAGCCGGATCTCTCCTTTGTCAGGAACACCGCAGGCACCATCGCGAAGCATCTGCGTCTCGGCCAGCTGATCGTGCTGGAATCGACCACCTATCCCGGCACCACCGACGACGTGATCAAGCCCATCCTGGAAAAAATCGGCTTGCAGTCGAGGATAGACTTCTTCCTCGGCTTCTCGCCCGAACGCGAGGATCCCGGCAACCGCAGCTTTGAAGTCGCGACGATCCCCAAGGTCGTGGCAGGTGACGGCATTGAAGCGGCGACGCTCGTGCAGGCTTTCTACCATGGCGTGGTCAAGACCGTCGTTCCGGTTTCCACCACGGCGACCGCCGAGGCGGTCAAGCTGACGGAAAACATCTTCCGCTCGGTCAACATAGCCCTCGTCAACGAGTTGAAGATCGTGCTCGGTGCGATGGGAATCGACGTCTGGGAGGTGATCGAGGCGGCAAAGACCAAGCCCTTCGGCTACATGCCTTTCTATCCTGGCCCTGGACTTGGCGGGCACTGCGTTCCGATCGATCCCTTCTACCTGACGTGGAAGGCTCGCGAATACGAACTGCCGACCCGCTTCATCGAGCTGGCGGCAGAGATCAACACGGCCATGCCGCGTCATGTGGTCGATGAACTGGCGAAGGCGCTGGACCGGCGCTGCGGCAAGGCGCTCAGCCGCTCGCGCATTCTCATCATCGGGCTCGCCTATAAGAAGAATGTGCCCGACATCCGCGAAAGCCCCTCATTGCGGCTCATTGAACTCATCGAGGAATGGGGCGGCAAGGCGGAATTCCACGATCCGCATGTTACCGAAATCCCGGCCACACGGGAGCATATGGCGATCAAGGGGCGTCGCTCGGTCGAATTGACCGAGGTGACCTTGAAGGATTTCGACGCTGTCGTCGTTGCAACCGACCACGACGCGATCGACTATCAGGCGATCGCGGATCACGCTCTACTGATCGTCGACACACGCAATATTTTTGGCCGCCTCGGGCTAGCCCGAGAGACGGTGGTGAAGGCCTGACGGCGTCCGAGCCGGCGAATTTGTGCAAGGAGATTTCGAGATAGCATGAGCACAGCGCAAGCAGAAATTTCTGCCATTCTCATGGATAAGGTTGCCGATTGGCTGACCCAATCGGCGTTGGCGGGCGACGACCTGGAAACATTGGTAAGGGGCTTTTGTGAACGGCTGGCTGCTGCCGGCCTGCCGTTGAAGCGGGTGCATTTGAGCTTTTCGATGCTTCATCCGCTTTATGACGCGCTCGGCTTCACCTGGCTCCGCGGCCAGGGCCTGGAAGTGGAAGGCTTCCGCAAGGAGAACGGCGTTCATTCCGACAGATTCCTGACCAGCCCATACTACCATCTGCTCAGCCACAAGCTCGACCATCTGCGGCGCCGGCTCGACCCGTCGGTGCCGTCGGAATTTCCTGTTTTCGATGACCTCAAGCTGATGGGCGTCACCGATTACATGGCTTTCGTCCATCCCTTCAGCGGCAACACCAGTCAGGGCATGATCGGGTCTTGGTCCACCGACAGTGGTGCAGGCTTCAGCGACAGCATGATTTCGGCGCTGCTGCGCATCCAGAACCATCTCGCTATCGCAACCAAGATGGCGGTGCTCACCAAGCTTGCCGACAACATGATGACCACTTATCTCGGCGGCGACGCCGGCAGGCGCGTGCTCGACGGCCAGATCAAGCGCGGCGAGGGTGATACAATCCGGGCGGCACTGGTCATGGGCGACATGCGCGGGTCGTCAAGACTTGCCGAAACCTCCGGCCGCGAAGTCTATATCGATACGCTGAACCAGTTTTTCGACGCCGCTGCTGCACCTTTCAATCGCAAGGGCGGGCAGATCATGAGTTTCATAGGTGATGGCTTCATTGCCGTCTACCCTTGCGCAAGACACCGTTCACAGTCCGAGATCGCCTGCCAGGCTGCTCTTGCAGCAGCGCACAAGGCCACCGCGCGCATGATGGATCTCAATCTGCGCAGAAAGCAGCAGGGATTGAGCGACATAAACTATGGTATCGGCCTGCATGTCGGCAATGTGATGTTCGGCAATGTCGGGCTTACCGACCGGCTCACATTCTCTGTCTTCGGCTCGGCTGTAAACGAGGTCCAGCGCCTCCAGACCCTGACCAAGAAATATCCGCACAGCGTTCTCGCCAGCAAAGACTTCGCCAGCTATTGCGGCGCCAACAACTGGCTGGCGCTCGGCATGGAGGAACTGGCGGGCATCAGGCAGAAGCTAACGGTGCTTTCACCCGATTTGTCGGGTGCTCTCTCGCTCGACGAAGACGGTGCGCTGGAGCCGATTTACGACCGCATATCGGACGCCGAGCAGGTCATGCTGCTTCATCGCAATGCCGCGCGGCCGTCCGCGGGCGACCCGAGGAAGCTCCAGTAACCGCCACGCTCTGATCCGAACGCGTTTGGTATGCAGTCCGGTCGCCGGTTCCGCCAGGGAACTGGCGACTGTTCGAATCCAAGTTGCTCTAGGCTGGCAATGCGATAGTCTCGCCTTCTGGACCTGCCAGAGTGGGGGCTGGTGTGAGAATGAATTTGGGCGTTGATCTGCTGCGGATCGAGGATGTTGGCATCTCTTTTGCCATTATAGGGGGACCGTTGCATGCCGTCAGGCGTGCAAATCTTCGCGTCCTGCCCGGCAAGGTTACCGCGCTTGTGGGCGAGTCCGGTTCCGGAAAATCGGTTCTCAGCCAGGCAGTGATGGGCATTTTGCCGAACACAGCCCATGTTCGCGGCCGTATCCTGTTTTCCGATCCTGAAAAGCCCGGCACGACGCAGGATATCCTGCAGATGCCGCGTGACGGACCCGAAATCCGGGCGTTGAGAGGCAGCCGCATCGGCAAAATATTTCAGGAGCCGATGACATCACTGTCGCCGCTGCATACGATCGGCAATCAGGTGAGCGAATCCCTGCAGATTCATACGCCCATGGCTTGGGTGGAGCGCAAGGCGCGGACCGAGGAAATGCTCGGACTTGTCGGCTTTCCCAACCCCAAGCGCGCCTATGACATGTATCCCTTTGAACTTTCGGGAGGATTGCGTCAACGCGCCATGATCGCCATGGCGCTTATCTGCCGGCCCGCGCTGTTGATCGCCGACGAGCCGACGACGGCGTTGGACGTCACCATCCAGGCGCAAATCCTGCAATTGCTGCGCGAGCTTCAGACGAAGCTGAACATGGCGATGCTGCTGATCACGCACGACCTTGGCGTAGTCGCCAACGTCGCCGACGAGGTGGTGGTCATGTACCATGGCGAGATCATGGAAGCGGGACCTGTGGAGGCGATATTCCGCCGGCCGGGCCACCCTTACCTGAAGGGCCTGATGGCAGCCGTTCCGCATTTCGACCTGAAGCCCGGCGAAAGGCTAAAGGCGCTCCGCGAGGTGCCGGTGAATGTCGGGAACCTGCTCGGCAAGCAGACGGCGCCGGCATCGAAGGGGCCGGACGACATCCTGCTGTCGGTCAGGGATCTGACAAAGACCTTCACGATCCGCAAGTCCGGATGGTTCGGCGGAGATCATCAAACCTCTGTTCGCGCCGTGGACGGCGTGAGCTTTGATATCAGGCGGGGTGAGTGCCTGGGTCTTGTCGGCGAAAGCGGCTCCGGCAAAACCACCGTCAGCAAGATCCTCATGCGGGCTGTCACCCCTAGCGGCGGCTCTGTGATCTTCAATGGCCGCGATGGTCCGATCGACGTCTTGGAAGCCGAGGGAGACGCCCTGCGCATGCTGCGCGCGAAAATCCAGATGGTCTTCCAGGATCCGGTTTCGTCGCTTTCACCCCGCATGACGGTGGAGAACATTTTGAGCGAGCCGCTGGAAATCCATCGACGTGGCAATGCCGCGTCCCGACTCGCCACGGTCAAGAGCCTGATGCAGGCAATCGGGCTCGACCCGCGCTTCATAAAGCGTTATCCGCATAGTTTCTCCGGCGGGCAGCGTCAGCGTATCGGCATCGCGCGCGCGTTGGCGTTGGGGCCTGAACTCCTGATCTGCGACGAGCCGGTTTCGGCACTCGATGTCTCTGTCCAGGCGCAGATCCTGAACCTTCTGAAGGACCTGCAGAAGGAACTGGGCCTGACCTACCTGTTCATATCCCACAACCTGGCGGTGGTGGACTACATGGCAGACCGCATCGCGGTGATGTGCGGCGGGCGTATCGTCGAGCTCGCGCCGCGCGAAATTCTGCTTAGGAAACCGGTCCACCCCTACACGCGCTCACTGGTCGCCGCAGTACCTTTCCCCGATCTCGACAGGCCGATGGATTTCAAGACGCTGAAACTCAGCGGCGCTTCCGACACCAGCGCATGGGGACCGCAATTCCGCGACGAGGGCGACGAGGACATGCTGTCGCCGCTCGATCTTGGCGGCGGCCACCTCGTGCTGGCCCGAAGTTCGGCCGATGTCAGCGAGCTACGCCATTGATCAGCCGGCGCACCGTCCTTGGACTCATGGCTTCGGCATTTCTGCCGGGCACGTTGCGCGCCGGCGATCTGGAGCCGGAATTTCTTGAGCCGCAGCTGAAGGCCAGAGCGCTGCCGGCACTCGCCGAACGCCTGCCCAAGCGCCCGCGCGCGTTGAATCTCGCTGCGATGGGCCGGCAGCCCGGCCAATATGGCGGCACGCTGCGCACGATCATCGGCAGCCAGAAAGATATCCGGATGATGACGATCTACGGGTACGCTCGCCTGGTCGGCTATGACGAAAAGCTTAACCTGCAAGCCGACATTCTCGAAAGTTTCGATGTAGCGGATGATCGTGTCTTCACTTTCAAGATACGAGAAGGACATAAATGGTCTGACGGTAGCCTGCTGACGTCGGAGGATTTTCGCTATTGCTGGGAAGATGTCTGGCTGAACGATGAGCTTTCGCAAGGCGGGCTTGCCCCGGCCCTGCTGGCGGACGGCAAGCCGCCACGCTTCGAGATCGTCGATCCGTTGACGGTCCGCTATAGTTGGGATGCGCCCAATCCCGACTTCCTGCCCAAGCTCGCCGCTGCTTCGCCCCTATCGCTTGTTCTGCCGGCCGCCTATCTCAAGCAGTTCCACAAGAAATACCAGGATCCATTCCGGCTCGCCGGCCTAATGAAGGAGAACCGGGCCCAGAAATGGACGCTCTTGCATATCCGCATGTCGCGGCAGTATCGCCCGGAGAACCCGGAACTGCCGACGCTCGATCCCTGGCAGAACCGGACCAAGCCGCCGGCTGAGCAGTTCGTCTTCGAGCGGAACCCGTTCTTTCATCGAATAGACGAGAATGGCCGGCAACTGCCCTATGTCGACCGGATTGTCATGAATGTCAGCTCGTCGGCGATCATTTCCGCCAAGACCGGTGCGGGCGAGAGCGACCTGCAAGGCATGGGAATTGACTTCACCGATTACTCCTTCCTGAAGGATGCGGAGAAGCGCTACCCGGTGAAGATGCATCTCTGGAAACGCACACAAGGTTCGCGGCTGGCGCTGCTGCCCAATCTGAATTGTGCCGACCAGGTGTGGCGTGGCCTTTTTCGTGACGTGCGCGTGCGCCGCGCACTTTCGCTCGCTGTGGACAGGCGCGAGATCAATTTGGCTGTGTTCTACGGATTGGCGCAGGAAAGTGCCGATACGGTCCTGCCGGAGAGCCCGCTCTACCGGCCGGAATTCGCGAAAGCCTGGGTCGCCCATGATCCCGACCAGGCCAATGCCCTGCTCGACGAGGTCGGGCTTCGGGCGCGTGACGATGACGGCCTGCGGATACTTCCCGACGGACGCTCGGCGCAGCTCGTAGTGGAAACGGCCGGCGAAAGCACGCTGGAAACCGACGCGCTCGAGCTCATCACCGATCACTGGCGCAAGATCGGCATCGCCCTGTTCATCCGGACTTCGCAGCGCGACATCTTCCGCAGCCGCGCGCTTGGTGGCCAGATCATGATGTCGATGTGGTCGGGCATCGACAATGGCGTGCCGACCGCCGACATGAACCCCTACCAACTGGCCCCAACCGTCGATGACCAGCTGCAATGGCCGCTCTGGGGTGCTCACTACTTGTCCCGTGGCAAGGTCGGCGAAGCGCCCGATCTTCCGCCCGTGGTCGAGTTGATGGCTTTACTCAAGCGCTGGAACGCATCGACCGAAGCCACGGAGCGCGCCGAGATCTGGAATTCAATGCTGTCGATCTATACCGATCAGGTGTTTTCGATCGGCACGGTAAACGGAACGCATCAGCCGGTTCTGGCATCCTCGCGGCTGCGCAATCTGCCTGACAAGGCGCTCTACGGCTACGACCCGACCGCCTATTTCGGTGTCTATATGCCGGATACATTCTGGCTTGGAGAGTCCTGAGCGTGCTTCGATATTTTGTCTGGCGCATCGCCGTGATGGTTCCAACGCTGCTGGTCATATCGGCACTGGTGTTCACGATCATCGAACTTCCCCCAGGCGACTATTTCGACAGCTATGTTGCCGAGCTTCGGGCTCAGGGCGAAGCGGTGGATTCCGATCGCATCGAGATGATGCGCAAGGAATATGGTTTCGACAAGCCACCGGTCATTCGCTACTTCTACTGGGTCGGCGGGATGCTGCACGGCGATTTCGGCTATTCCTTCGAATATGAGCTGCCGGTTCGCGACGTCGTCGGGGACCGAATGTGGCTGACGGTGCTGGTTTCCTTCGTCACGATCATCTTTACCTGGCTCATCGCCTTTCCGATCGGCATGTACTCCGCCACGCATCAATACAGCTGGGGCGACTACGGCCTGACTTTCTTCGGCCTTCTCGGCCTTGCGATTCCGAACTTCATGCTGGCGCTGATCCTGATGTATTTCGCCAACATCTGGTTCGGCACGTCTATCGGCCATCTCATGGACCAGCAATATCTCGGCGAGCCGATGAGCTGGGCCAAGGCGAAGTCGATCCTCGCCCATCTCTGGATTCCGGTCTTGATCATCGGCACCGGGGGCACGGCAAGCATGATCCGGCGACTGCGCGCCAATCTGCTCGATGAGCTACATAAGCAATATGTCGTGACCGCGCGCGCCAAAGGCCTTCATCCCTTCAGGGCGCTGGTCAAATATCCGCTGCGCATGGCGCTCAATTTCTTCATTTCAGATATCGGCTCTATCCTGCCGGCCATCATCTCCGGCGCCGAAATCACGGCAATCGTGCTGTCTTTGGAGACGACCGGGCCGATGCTGATCAAGGCGCTGCAAAGCCAGGACATGTATCTGGCAGGGTCGTTCCTGATGTTCCTCGCCTTCCTGACGGTCATCGGCGTCCTGATTTCCGACCTGGCGCTGGCGCTACTTGATCCGCGAATTCGTTTGCAAGGCGGCAGCACCAAATGAACACGCAATCGCCGCTGCCCGCTCCGGGCGCCCCACTGCAACACTACGTTTCCATCGCGCCCTTTGACCTGCAGTCGGTCGAGGCGATGACGCCGGAGCAGTCGAAGGTCTTTCAGGCGTCGCAGCTGCGGCTGATGTGGTGGAAATTCCGTCGGCACAGGCTTGCCCTTGTATCCGGCATATTCCTGGCAGCGCTTTATTGCGGGATACTGATCTGCGAGTTCCTGGCGCCCTACGATCTGCACACGCGCAACATGGACTACATCTATTCGCCGCCGCAGCGGGTGCACCTGTTCCACAACGGCCAGTTCGTCGGGCCGTTCGTCTATGGCCGCCAGATGACGCTGGATATGGACACGCTCAAGCGGAACTACGTCGAGAAACAGGATGATGTTCAGCGGATCCGTTTCTTCTGCAAGGGCGACAGTTACCGGTTCTGGGGCCTTATCGAAGGTGACAGGCATTTTGTCTGCCCCGCCGAAAACGGCCAGCTCTTTCTGGCCGGCACTGACAGGCTGGGGCGCGATGTGCTCTCGCGCATCATCTATGGCGCACGCATTTCACTGACAATCGGCCTCGTCGGCATCAGTTTCAGCTTCCTGCTCGGCATTGTCATCGGCGGACTGGCCGGCTATCACGGCGGTATCTTCGACCTGATCGTCCAACGGATAATCGAAGTTCTGCAATCGATCCCCAGCATTCCGCTATGGCTGGCTCTGGCGGCGATCATGCCGATAACCTGGAGTCCGATCCTGATCTATTTCGGCATCACCGTCATCCTCGGGCTGCTCGACTGGACCGGACTGGCGCGGGCCGTGCGTTCAAAGCTTCTAGCCTTGCGCGAGGAGGATTACGTTCTGGCCGCGCAATTGATGGGCGCCAGAAGCAGCCGCATCATCGGGCGGCATCTCATTCCCGGCTTCATGTCGCATCTGATCGCGACGGCGACGATCTCCATACCCGGCATGATCCTGGGCGAGACGGCGCTGAGCTTCCTCGGGCTCGGCCTGAGGGCACCGATAACCAGCTGGGGCATCCTGCTCACCGAGGCGCGCAGCGTCAGCGTGATCGCGTTCTATCCATGGCTGCTTTTGCCGATGCTCCCCGTCGTTCTCGTCATCTTGGCGTTCAACTTCCTCGGCGACGGGTTGCGGGACGCCGCGGACCCGTACAAGTGACAGCGCTATTCCGCCGCGCGCAGTGCCGCCGACTCCACCCGTATGATCCTTGTCGGCAACTGTTCGCTTGTTGCAGTGTTCATCGTCCGCCTCTACACGCGGCAAGACTCGATCGGGGTTTAATACGTCGGCCTCGGGTTTCAGCCGCGAAACGCTCTGGTCGGGGGCAGTTGATTTCGTGAACTGGTTCTGGACATACAATCGCACATGAGTCGCCTTGACAGTTTCATCCGGAGGATGACCGCACAGCGCGACATACTTGATCATGTCTGCGCCGAGGTGGCGAAGATGGAGGGGCCTGTGCTCGAGCTCGGCCTCGGCAATGGCCGGACGTTCCACCATCTGCGCGAGCGCCTGCCCGGACGCCGGATCGTAGCGTTCGACCGCGCACTTGCCGCACACGCCAGCTCAATTCCCGAAGCTGAAAACCTCGTGCTCGGCGAAATACGCGAGACGGCGAGCAGGTTCATTGGCATCGACGCCGCTCTTGTTCATGCCGACATCGGCACCGGCTATGAAGATTGCGATGCAGTGACCTCTACCTGGCTTCCCGATCTGACCGCGCGCCTGCTTCGCGTCGGCGGCATCGCGGTCAGCGGCACGCCGCTAGATCACCCGCAGTTGCAACGCCTCCCGCCGCCACCTTCGGTTCCCGCCGATCGTTATTTTATCTGTAGGCGCGTGTGAGGGGCCGGGACGAGCCAAATCTTCAGGGGCCAAGCCTTCAGGGGATCGTGTATACTGCTATCTCCCGGCCAATGCCGCGCAGCGAGACCTCGTGGGGCACGGGCGTCAGCGCGTTCCTGTGTAAGAGATCGGCGGTGAGATTGTCGTCGACCACCGCTCGAGTGGCGAAGATCGCCTGTGCGTTGGCAAGGTTCTGGACCCGCGAAGCAATGTTGACCGTCTGGCCGAAATAGTCCTGTCGCTCATTCATAGACACGGCGATGCAGGGGCCGGCATGGACTCCGATCTTGAGCAGCAGATCCTCGCGCCCGCTCTTGTCGTTGAGCGTACGCATGGCATCGCGCATCCTGAGGGCTGCAGCAATCGCACGATCAGGCGTCGCGAAGGTCGCCATCACCGCATCACCGATCGTCTTCACCACCGCGCCTGCCTCCGCCGTGACGATCTCGTGCAGAACCTGGAAATGCTCGCGCACGAGATCGAAGGCTGAAAGGTCGCCCACCCGCTCGTAAAGCTCGGTCGATCCGCGCAGGTCGGTGAACAGGAACGTCAGGCTGGTGATCTTCAGGCGCTGGTTGATGTCGAGTGTATCCGTGCGATAGAGATCGCGGAACGTCTGGTTGGTGAGCAGGCGCTTGGCGGTCAGGAAGGGCCGGCGTTTTCCCAGGAAATCATGCAATGCCTGGCCGGCGATGAAGACCGTCGGCAGCACGCGGGTGTCGGTCCGGTTTTCCAGCGAAATGCGCAACGGGCCGGGTTGCATCTCCAGCGTCTGGTTCTGGACATGGTCGCGGTCGAAGGCCAAAGAGAGGCTCCGGCGCTCCTTTGTTGGTTCGCCCTTCCCGTCGATGAACTGCGCTGAATGGGTGACCGGCTCGAAGACGATGATGAATTCGGACGGAAGCTGTATGGGCAGAACCGCCTTTTCACCGGGCGCAAGCTCGATATCCTCCAGCGAGAACGCTTCTAGCTTTTTCGCGAAATCCTCTTCCGGCAGATCGACGCCGGACGCCCAGTAGATTTGGCGGAAATATTCCGCCACCGGCAGTTCGTGTGGATTGTGGGCGGCAATCCTGCGCACGCGGGGACTGACGGTGAATGTCACCTCGACCATCTCGTCGAGGGTCGGTGAATAGCCCTCGGAGCACAGCGCGCAGGTGTATTCGTCCTTTTGCAGGGTTTTCAGCGTGGCGTTGGTGTCGAGCACGCCGCCACAGCCGGGGCACAGTACATTCCAGGAAATGTCGAAGATACCCACCCGCGCCGCATGGAGAAAGGCGCTTATTGCGCGCTCCTCGTCGAGGCCATGCTTGCTGGCGAAGGCTGGCGCATTGATGCGGCAAAGTTCGCGGTCCTCGCCCTCCGCGATGGTTCGCTTGATCGCGTCGATCGCCTGCGGATCGACATCGGCCGATTGTCGCAGAAGTGAGAACAGATCCTGAGCTTCGTTCATCGTGCAGGCTCCGGAAAATGCACCCCGAGGCGTTTTGACCGGACCGGTCTTTGGTCCGAGTGCTCCATCTTACTTCGAAACGGACCGTACGGCCATTCGAATGGATAAGCCTGGTGACCGTTCAATTTCCATTCGGCGGATTTTAACCGGCCGCAAGCAGCACTATGATGGTCCATGGAGCATTCATCTTTGGGATTTTCTCCCATGCCGACATCCGACAATCCGCCATTTCCCGCGGCCCTGCGCCTTTTTTCTGCGGTGGTCATCATCGTCCTGATCGTAGGCGCCGGCCTGTTTTTCATGCCTGCGCTGGTGAAACCGGGCTGGCCTTGGGCCGTCACGCCGTTCAATGCGCGCTTCCTCGGTGGCTTCTACACCGCCGAAATGGTCGTGATGGCGGCACTGCTGGTCTGGAATCGCTGGTCGCCCGGCAGGCTCGTGCTCGTCATGGCCTTCATCTTCACCGTCATCGTGTCGGTGGCTTCGTTCATCAATCTCGGCTATTTCAACTTCGAGCGCAAAGCACCCTGGCTGTGGTTTTTGGTCTATCTTGCTTCGGTCGCGGTATCCGGGCTGTTCCTGTGGCGGGCCAGGGCCCGTCCTTCTGCAAAAGGCGTGACCTTAAATCCCGCATGGAGCGGCTACATGCCGGCGGAATCCGCGATCCTTGGGCTCTATGGCGTCGGCCTGTTGCTGTTTCCCCTGACATTCAGTGGCATCTGGCCATGGCCGATCGATGCCTTCCACGCTCAGGTCTACAGCGCCATCTTCCTCGCCGGTGCGGGCGGTATATATCTCGTCTGGAGAAGCGCGCCGCGCGAGGAACTGCTGGTGCTCGGGTTGGCGCAGTTTCTGGTTGGCCTGCTTGCCATCCTCGGCGTCGTCATCACCGACGCTGCTGTGCACCGGATCGACTGGACGGCGACCGGGACATTGTGCTGGCTCGCCCTTTTCGGCTGGATAGGCATCAGCGGCGTCTTCAAACTCTACGCCGCCTCCCGGTATTTTTAGCTCGCAATCGGCATCATAGGTCAGAGACGGCTGGATTTTCAGGTGGCGTCCGGTGCATCGTACCGGGCCGATTGCCTTCGCCGGGAACGCCATGACCAGCACGACCTCGCCACCCTCCGAGAAAATCCAGCCGCTGCTGCGGTCCGTCCGGCCAAGCGATGCGGAGGCGCTTTGCGCTATCTTCAACATGCCGGGCTTCCGCTGGGGCACGTTCAGGATGCCTTTCGAGATGGTGGAGCAGGTGGCGCGGCGCATTGCCAAGTCCGGCCAGGAAACCACCTGGATCGTTGCCGAGCTGGACGGCAAGGTCGTCGGCCATGGCAGCCTGGTCGTGCAGGGTTCACCGCGCCGTTCGCATATCGGCGAGATCAATGTTGGCCTTGACGATGCCTTTGTCGGCAAAGGTATCGGCTCTGCCATACTTGGCGCGCTGCTTGACGTGGCCGACAACTGGCGCGCCCTGAAGCGGGTCGAATTGACCGTCTATGCCGACAACGAACCGGCCCTCCGTCTCTACAAGAGCCACGGCTTTGAGATCGAAGGCCGGCATGTGAAGGCCGGCTTTACCGACGGGCAGTACCACGACCTCCTGAGCATGGCCCGGCTGCGGTTCTAAGATCCGCTGTTTGGCGTTAGCTGTTTAGCCAGTCTGACAATTCGTGCGGAGCGAACAGGTGATTGCTCATGGAGAGCTGCGTAGGATACGGCCATTTCGTCTCACGCCATCTTAATCGAGTTGACGATCTATGTGTGGGCCGGCCGCATCCAGCAAGTCTGGTCTCGCTTGGCGTTTGCACCGCAAGCGGCTAGACGGGACCAATGACCGCCGTCTTTGACCCAAGCCCTACCCCTCCGGTGGAAATTCTGGCTGTGCTGTCGCTGCTCTGCCCGGAGGTCGTGCGCGACATCGAGCAGAACTGGAATGCACCGGTTTCCGACTACGCCCGCCATCTTTGGCGGCCGGTGGCAAGGCCTGCATCGGGCCCGGCGATCGCTGCCCGCTCGATCCTGCGCGAAGTCCTGCATCAGCGCCTCGGTAGGATCATGCAGCCTGACGAGATCGGCAAAGCCCTCGACGAGTTCGAGCACAGACCGGTGATTCAGTCCGGCCTGCACTGCCTGCTTCTGATGGACCGGATCACCTTCGATGCCCTCCTGCTTGCCTGGCTCGGCGCGGTCGAAAACGGGCTGTCGGCCTTCGTCGGCTTCATGGGAACGACAATGACCATGGAGACAGTTGGCCGGGAGGGGCCGGGATGGCTCGACGTCGGCGACGACAAGATCAACCTGTTTGGCATGGGGCGCCACAAACTGTGCCGCAAAAGCGCCTGCGTGGCCGGTCCCGTCTCCCTCAACAAGCGCGCGCTCGAAGCGGTGGGCGACGAAACGGATGCCAGCCGCTGGCTGGGCACACTGCTTGCCAGCCAGGACAAGGTGTTTGAAACCGCCGCCGATGCGCTGACTGCCCTGAACCAGGATCTGGTCGCCAATTGGGATCGTGCCGGCATGGCCCTGCCGGTTTTCATCGATGATCGGGCCGCCGCGGCTGCCATGGCGCGGCATCTGGAATATGACGGCAGCCTTCTTTCCAGGCTGCTCATTGAACCCGCAAGACGCCAGCGTCTCGAACATGCCTGGCAAGAGGCCGCATCGAGCCCATTTGGCAGATTCCTGCCCAATGCCACGGACTATTTCTGGGGAATCCGCGAGGAGCGCGTGCGCAAGCTCGTTCTCGAGAACGGGCACCTGATCGAGCCTGACAGGCCGCAAGGTCTTTCCATCCCGTTCGAGCGGCCACATCTCAGGCGGGCGCTGCTGGAAGGCGTGCTGCTGCCGAACTTGTTCCTGACGTTCCTCGTCCTTGCCATATTGCCGCGCGTGCGGGTCGTGGGCGGCCTGAGACAGATTGGCTACGTAGCGCTTTTCCACTCGATCCTTCTGGCCGTGCTGGACGAAAACGCGCCGGAAGAGCGCGATCTGGCCGCGGAGCTGCAGGTTCGGGAAAATGCCTGGGGCATGCGGGTCATCGATGAAAAGATCTCAGTCCGCGAGCAGCTTGCCGGCCTGCCGGAAGTGGCGCTCTTCCCAAACCTGCTCCGGCAATACCGATTGCGGACATTTGCCGAGACGACCGACGACCTGAAACTGGTTCGCGAAAACGCCAGATGGCGCAAGATCGGCCAGGCAGAGATCAAGCCGACCTGAGACTAGTGCGCAACCGCAAGCGACGGCGATCTATCGGGGAGCCTCTAGCGTCTGATCCGGCCGCCTAGGCCTCACCTGTCATTGCACCGCACCGCCCCTTGCGGAGCCCATCCACCACGTGTTCGAAATCGACCGGTTCTTGTAGGGCAAGACTTTGCGACGGTATTCCAACGAATAGTCGGGATTGACGCGAAGCACCTCCTGCCATGCCGCGCGGGCTTCGGCGAAACGGCCCAGATGGCCGTAGCTGCGGGCCGGAAGCGCGCGAGACGTCGGTGACAGCGTTGCGAGTCAGCCCGTTGCATCAAGAGGTCAACGGCCTCTCATCTTCATGATAGCAGGAAGACGGAGGGTAAGAGGGAACTTTCGCAGACGACGGCCACGCAGCCGCCCGAATGGGCAGCGCTCTGCCACCGGACCCACACGGATCGCTCGCTGCCGCTTGCCCGTCGACGACTATCGGTGCATCCTTGTGAATAGTCTGGCCGTGAAGTGCGGGCGAGATCACGCCGTCACGGCCACTAGTGAGGTCTTGTTCGATGGACTGCTCGGGCTGCGGTTTCGAGATTGAGGGCGGTTACGCCTTCTGTCCGAGGTGTGGCAGGCGCCAGCCCGTGCCATGCGCCAGTTGCGGCTACACCTGCGCACCTGATTTCGAGTTCTGTCCGAAATGTGGGGCAAGCGTCGGTGCGCCCGCAAAAGCCGTCGAACGGCCTGCTCCGGCACCAAGCCGGACCATTGTGCCGCCTTCTCGAACTCCGTCGCTGCTTCCGAACATCGAAAGCGAAGAAGGGCTGCATCCCGTCTCTGACGCCGATCGCCGGACGGTAACGGTCCTGTTCGCCGACCTTTGCGGCTTTACGACACTCAGCGAGCAGCTCGACCCCGAGGTCATGCAAGCGCTGCAGAACAAACTGTTCAAGGAATTGACGGCGGCCGTGCGAAACTTTGGTGGTTTCGTCGACAAATTCATCGGCGATGCACTGCTCGCTTTGTTCGGTGCGCCGGTCGCGCATGAGGACGATCCGGAACGTGCGCTTCGCGCCGCTCTCGACATGATCGCCCGGACGGCGCGGCTCGGCGAAAGCACCCCCCACTCCGGCTCGCCTCTGTTACTCCACATCGGCATAAACACTGGTCCGGTCGTTACTGGCGGATTGGGCATCGGCACCGCCAGATCCTATTCCGTGACCGGCGACACAGTGAATACGGCGCAACGCCTGCAATCGCTGGCCGCACCGGGTGAGGTGCTGGTAGGCGAGCTCACTCACAGGCTGACCCGGCATGCCTTCTCTTACGAGTCGCTGGGTGATGTCGTGTTTCGCGGCAAGGCTGGCAGCGTGCTCGTTCATCGACTGGACGCACCGCTAGCGGTGCCGCGTGCAGCGCGCGGGCTCGAGGCGCTCGGCCTCAGTGCGCCGCTAATAGGTCGTGGTGCGGAGCTCAATAGAATGATGGCGAGCCTTGACCAGGCGTGCGGCGGCTCGGCCCAACTTGTCCGCCTCGTCGGAGAAGCCGGCATCGGGAAATCGCGGCTGGTGAAGGAGTTCGTCGCCCGCGTCGGCGACGAGGAGCGTTTTCGCAACGTTGCCGTGCGGCAGGCCACGTGCTCACCGCGGGGTGAACAATCTTTTGGCGCCTTGGGCGCAGTGGTGCGCAGCGCTGCCGGGATGATGCAAAACGACAATGGGGACGAAATGCGGGGGAAGCTCGCAGGCTTGCTTGCCGATCTCGGCCTGCAGGGCGAGGAGGCGAAGCGGCTGATGCCTTTGCTCTACCATGTGCTTGGCCTTGGCGACCCCGATGCCACCTTGCAGCATGTCGAGCCCGAGCAGCTGCGGCGGCAAATTCTCTACGCAGTCCGCACAATCATCGAACGGCGGCTTGCGTTGTCGCCGCTATTGATTGTCGTCGAAGACCTGCACTGGGCCGACGCCGTGTCGCTCGAGGCACTACGTTTCGTGATGGACAGATTGGAACGCACGCGGTTGATGTTGCTGGTCACGCATCGTCCGGCGCCGGACAACGACCAGCTCGACTCAAGTCGGGTCAGTCACACAGCGCTCAGGCTTCCGCCACTCAACAATGATGACGGACGCAGCCTGCTGGCAGCGCTTTTCGGCGAGAGTTGGGTAAGCTCCGCGGGAGGGCTTGTCGACCAGATCCTCGAGCGCGCGGGCGGCAACCCCCTTTTTGTAGAGGAAATCGTTCGCGGCCTTATCGATCGCGGTGTACTGATGCGAGAGGGCCAGCGATGGCGGACTGTGGCAGGCGAAGTCGCAACCGGCATCCCCGCCACTATCCAGGCAATGTTGCTTGCCCGCGTCGACCGGCTGCCCCAAGAGGTGCGCCGGTTGGCCCAGGAGGCCGCGGTAATCGGCCCGCGCTTCGATGCCACACTTCTGAAAACCGTGACAGCCGATCCCGGCCGGCTCGAAGCCGGCTGCGAACTGCTTTGCGATGCGGAAATCATCGAGGAAGTTGCCGGATCAGGCTCGGTCTCGTCTCAAAGCTACCGCTTTACGCAAACATTGCTGCAGGACGTGATCTACCAGAATCTGCTCCTGCAACGCCGGACCGAAATCCACGGGCGGATCGGTGCTGCCTTGGAGCAACTGGGCGGCGACGAGCCGGAACGGCTCGAGGATTTGACCGTGCTCGGTCATCATTTTGCACAGAGCGCCGAGCGGGAGAAGGGCGCGCATTACCTGCAGGCGGCAGGCGATCGCGCTCGCATGATATATGCCAACGACGACGCCCTTCGTTTCTACGAGCGAGCACTGACTGCGTTGGGCGCGATCGGGCAAACACCGCTCAAACTGGCAATTGCAGAGCGCATTGCCGATTTGAGCGGCCCGGCAGGCCGCCGCGAGATCGCGCACCACCACTACGAGACGGTGTTGCAGGCATACCGCGAGTCGGCCAATCGCGTCGCCTCGGCGCGAGTTTTGCGTAAGATCGGTCGGCTACTCTGGGATGTCGGCAAGCGGGACAAGGCAGAACCCCGCTATGCTGAGGCGGCAGCGCTCCTCGATGGAGCGGATGCCCCGATCGAGCAGGCGCATCTGTGGCAAGAACGTGGCCGACAGGCGTTCCGTAGCGGAGATCACGCTCTCGCGGCAAAATGGGCAGACGCGGCGCTGGATTGCGTAGGCACACTGACAACGGAGCATGTCTCCGAGGTAAGGTGTGATGCCACTCTTGTGACCGCCGAGGCACTCAATACCAAGGCTGTCGCGCTGGCTCGCCTTGGGCGAAACCGTGAGGCCGTGCGTCAGGTTGAGCGTAGCATTGAATTGGCCGAAGCCGCCGGTCTGCTGGGCGCGGCCTGCCGCGGCTACACCAATCTCGGCGTGCTTTACACGACCATCGATCCCGCAAAGGCGATGGAGGTCTGTCGGCGCGGTCTTGAAGTGGCGCGCCGTATTGGTGATTTGGGTTTCCAGGCGCGCCTCCTCGCCAATCTGGCGGTCGCTTGTTGTACTTTCACGGATCGCTGTCCAACGGAGGGCGTGCCTGCTGCCGAGAAGGCCATCGAGATCGACCGGGCGCTCGACCAGCGCGAGCACCTGCCGGTGCCGTTGATCGTGCTTGGGCAGATCCACCAGTGCAACGGCCGTCCGGACCTGGCGGTTGGGTTGTTCCACGAAGCACTGGACGTAGCTCGCGAAACGGGCGAACCCCAACTGCTGTTTCCGTGTTATGATGGTCTTGCAACGCTTAATCTCGACCTCGACAATCTGGCCGAGGCCGAACGCTACTTTTCCCTGGCGCAGGGTATATGCGCCCAGCACGGGCTCGACCCGGAAGCGCTTGTGGTGCTGCCTTTTCTCGACTAGCCGGGGTTGGAGGTTGGAAATGTCCGCGCGTAGTGACTTGGTGCCGCTTCAACCGGGCGACCGTGCGCCAAACGTGGTACTCGACGCCATTACCCAGGAAGGCAAGATCGCGCTTGACGATTTTCGCGGCCAAAAACCGGTGCTGGTCGGCCTGTTTCGAGGTCTGCATTGCGCGTTTTGCCGGCGCCATATCGCCGCCCAGGCGCGGCTTGATCCGGAGCTGCGCGAAAAGGGCGTGGAGAGCCTGACGGTGGTCAACACGCCGATCGAACGGGCGCGTCTCTATTTCCGCTACCATCCGATGCCGAATCTGCTTGCGGCCTCCGATCCTGAACGCGCTTCACATCGTGCTTTTGGACTGCCCAATCTCGAATTCACCCAAAACGAGACGAACTGGCCGTACAAGGTCTCGATGGCAGCGGCAAAGGATATGCGGGTCGACATACCAGGCGAGTTGCCCGGTCCTATGGATCCTCTTGCGGCCAGCGAAATCCTCAACAAGAGGGACCATTACGAGCTGACCGAAGCCGACGAGCAGATGCTAGCAACGGGACACGGACAATTGGTCGGTCAGTTCCTGCTGGACCGGCAGGGGATCGTCCGCTGGAGCTTCACGGAGGTTCCAGAGGGTGGGCGATACATGTTTGGGGCGCCAAGCCCGCAGGAGCTGATGTCAGCCGTATCCCAAGTCGCCCAATAGACTTGCGAACGAGGTAAGCGGGCGGGACACCGAATAAAAAGCGGAACCAATTTGTTACAAATCTAGATACTGACAAGTTCACCGTTCATGCGAGCACGGCCTCGACTTTGCCAACAAAGTCATCGAGCAAGTGATCTCCGCGAATCTCGATGCGCGGAAGGTCGATGGGATCGCAATCGAGGTCCGCCGGCCCGTGTCTGCCGCCGAAGCCGATTCGATAGCCGCACTCCTTGGCCAGCCTGCCAAGCCGTCGGTCGGTGACAGAGAAGGGTGCCGCGAACGCCGTGGTTGGCCGACCGGTCCATCGTTCGATGAACATACGAGAGCGCAGGAGCTCGGCGGCCAAGTCAGAGCTCGACAGACCATCGATCGCGCGATGCGTCGCCAGATGGCTTCCGAAGAACGCACCTTCGCCGGCGAGGCGTCGCACCGTCCCGGCGTCCATAAGCTGCGTCGGCGGGCCGCTGTAGGCGTCCCATTGTGCGCTTTCACCCACCAGGTCCGTCACCAGGAACACTTCCGCGGTCAGGTCGTTCGTGCGCAAGGCCGGCCAGGCATGGTCGGCAAAGTTCTGGAAGCCGTCATCGAACGTGATGAGCACTGGGCGGCCAACGAAAGGCTGACGGTTGACGATGAACCATTCCAGCTGCTCGGACCTAATCGCGTGAAAGCCATTGGCGCGCAGCCATGCCATTTGGCTGGCGAATGCGGCGGGCGCGAGCCGAAAACGGGCGAGCGCGGCCGGACCATCATCGGCGACGCTGTGATACATGAGGACGGGGATACGCTGCCGCCGCTCGCTACGTGCCACGTCGCGACGCAAGGCCCGCGCCCCGCCCCAGACGATATTTCGCGCGACCCCGATTTCAACGGGTGCGCGGATTGGCACATGATCTACCATCGGTTCCGTCGCCACGTCGCCTGGTGACAAGCGGCGGAAGCGATCTATGCGGTAGAGCTCGGTCTGGATCGATTGCTCGAGGACGAGGCCGTCGGTCGCTGCCAGCGTCTCTGAGATCGCTTGTGCACCGAATGTGTTCCAGTCGAAGCCCGTCCTTCCAACATTGTCTCGTAGCACGAATGCGTGTGCGCTGATGAAACTGCCGCCAGGCGCCAACGCCTCAATGAGTTTTTTGGCGATGCGCCGCACATCGGCGAGATCATCCAGGTAGTAGAGCACTTCCGAACACACGATCAGATCCATTTCGCCCGGCAGCGTGTCCGCAGAGAAATCCAGTACGCCGAACTCAACATTCGGCTGATCGCTGCATCGCGCGCGCGCCCGTCCGACGGCTACGGCGGAGATGTCAGTTGCGGTCAAATGGCCCACGCGCGGCGCCAGCTGCCGCGTGAAGTGGCCCTCCGCGCAGGCCAGCTCAAGCGCCCGTCCGATGGGACCGGCAGGCAGAATTTCGAGCTGCCGCTCATATTTTTCCTGCTCATAGGGCGAACCGTAGTTCCAGGGATCCTCGGTCGCGAAATGGCGATTCCAGAAAGATGTGCGATCATTGTCGCGCCCATCCGCGGCCCGTGCACGGCGCGGCGCTGTAAAAGGCTCTTTAGTTTCGGCGCTCGACCGAACCAGCGCCTGCGCTTCCGCGGCCAATCCCGCGAGTTTGCCGAAATGGCTGTCCCGATCAGACCGGCGTCCCGCCATGGACAACAATACCTCGGCTGCAAACATGTTTGACTTGTCGGCACCGGCGCCCTTTTGCGGTGCATCTACAGGCGATCGCCTCGCAAGTCGCGCGGCACTGTGCATAGGCCGCTCAGGGGGCACGAAATTCAGGATCAATTCAATCCAATGACGCCTTGTCACTCTCCCGAGTACGCCGAACTGCACGAGAGCCTCGATCTGGCCATCCATCATCAGATGGGCATAGATTTGATCGATTCCTTCCGGCACTTCGATCGAGGCCGGATTTCGCGCGTCGACACGAATTCCAAGTGTCCGCGCCAGCCTGCGCGGCGCGGCAAGATCGTCGACATCGAGCAGCATTTGCTCAAAGTGATACTGCACGCGGCGAGCCGCGTCGGGATTATTCCAGACCTTGCCGAGTTCGATGATCAACTCGGTGAGGGAGCCGCCGAACCTGTCCCACCTGGCAGCCAATTGCGCTGGCACCGACAGGCTTCCTACCATAAGGCCATCGACGGCCACCTTGGCGATCTCACGCGCCCACTTACGTCCTGCCGGGAGCGTGCGCAGGGACTGCGGGTTGATCGAGCGCGAGCCGCAGCCGCAATCCGATGCGGCGTTCCACAACGCGAACCACGCGAGTGCTTCTGAAGCGGTGTGGCCGTTCGCGTCGGTCGCTCCATTGGCGTGAGCCGATGCCGGGTGTTTGACCCTGGGATCGGCGGAAAAGCCGCGGGCGATCACGATTTCCGCATCTGCCAGCACCTGCGTCGAATTGCGGCTGAGCGAGTTGGGGCTGACCCGATAAAAAGCGAGCGGCTCGTCGACCATCACCCAATTTTTGCCTAGACGTGCGAGGCGCTGCCACAGATCCCAGTCCTCGCAGGTGCGCAGCGACACGTCGAAACCGCCCAACTCGACAATTATCTCCCGATCGACCAGCAGCGCGTGAGTGCGGACGGCACACCGGCGGGCGAATGTTTCGAAGGGCTGGATCGCAACCTCCGTCGCGATGCTCGACGCCGTGAGTTCGCCATCGGGCATCACGCGTCGGGAACCGCAATAGGCAGCCACTGCATCGGGAGCGGATTTCAGTGCGGCCAGCATTTTGGCAAGGAAGCTGGCACCCACCCAATCGTCCGCATCCAGAAACATGAGCCAGTGGCCGCGCGCTGTCGACATCCCGCTATTGCGCGCGCCAGCGGCGCTATACGCGCAAGAGCTCAATGTCCGAAACCGGGCATCGTGCTCCACATAACCGGCGATGATCGCGGGGGTGCGGTCCGTGGAGGCGTCGTCGACGATGATCGCCTCCCAATCCACTATTTCCTGATCGAGAAGGCAATCGAGTGCGCGCGCCAGCGTTACCTCCGCGTTGTGCGCAGGAACCACGATTGAAACCAAGGGATTATGCGCCACGCCGTGTAACCCGCGCGTTGGTTCGAAGGTAGAACAAGAGTCCCGAAACATAGCCGGCGATTTCCTGCCAAAGGAAACGGTCCTCAGGGACGCTGCGTCCAAACAGTCTCCTGCGAACTCTTCCGAGCCGCCGCGACGCCGCCATTTGGCTGCAGAGCGAGCTTGCTCCTGTCGTGCTACCGAAGTTGGAAGCCTGGCGCAGCATTCGCATCCGTGCCGCCGAGCTTGGGCGCCAGCTGTCGCAGATGCACGTCAAAGCCAAGCATGCCGCATACTCATGTCGATCCCCGGAGTCGGCGCCATGACCACAGGCGGCGGTCCCGGGCACCGTATGAGTGCAATAGCTATGGCAACCTGACGTCTTTTGCAATTGGGGGCGCAACAAATGCCGCCCACTGAAGCTTTGGTGTGAATGACTGCAGTTATTGGGACTGTCGCTCCCCTCCTATCGACCGAAACGCCTCGATTCCGAGGTGCATTCTCGAACAGCCATTCTCCGTGCGAAAGAAGACCTTCCTTCTACCGTTGGGGCCCGCATCGGAAGCTGATCGTCGCAGTATACAGCCGGGTGCGAGACGGTACGTGCACCGCCAGACCAGCTACTTTAGACACTTCTAATGAGTCTGCGCTACTTAATTGCGCTCCAGTAGCTATAGCCTGACATTGTATTACTCATTTCGATAGTAGATTGCGTCCAATGATCGATTAGATTAGCCGGTTATGGCTGCTATCACAAAGAGATGCGAGAGCGACATCAATCGGAACTCGTGCATTTGCTGCTAGTCCAAGAGATGTAAAAGGGAGGCACGAATTGGCTTAAGCCAAGAAGATTCCGGCTTGCGAGCCGGGTATTTTGCTGGCATGCTTGCTGGTTTCTGAGTGGTGCACTGTGGCAATTGTTCAAAGAAGGGGGCATAAAGATGGCCAAGGAATCTTCGAATACCGCTTCTTCAGCAAATAAAGCGGACGCAAATCTGATAAGTAATGCAGACGGAAGCGGGCTGACCTTCATGGCGGGCCAGGCTCGCGAGAGCGGGGCCCCCGGCGACGCTGTAGGTGTCGACAAGATACGTGATCTGCTGTTCGGCAACCAGATGCAGGACTATGACCGCCGCTTTTCCAAGCTTGAAGAACGGGTCTTGCAGCGCTTCAAGGATGTCGAATCCGAGGCCAAGCGCAATCTTGAAATGTACGAGTCAAATGCGAAGAAGCAGGTCGACTCGCTTGCGGCGCAATTGCGGAACGAAAAAGACGCGCGAGCCGACGCCGATAAGGAGATTGACCGGAATCTTCGCGAGCAAAATCAGGCGCTCGAAAAGCAGGTGCGCGCGTTGTCGGATCAGTTGAGCGAGCTTGAGCGGGAAGTTGCGGACCGGATAAATCGAAACGATCATTTGCTGCGTGAGGAAATCAAGCAAAAGAATGAAAGCATTCAGATGCTGATGGAGAAAATGTTTTCCGATCTTGGCAATGTCAAGACCGACCGAAATCTTTTGGCTGGCCTGTTTGTCGAGGTTGCAAAATGTCTAAATCAGGATCCCGTCGGCAGCAAGAACAACTCGGAGCGTACCTGGAAAGTGAGTTGATCGGAACTTGACGTCGACTGTCGACCCAATCAGCCTCCCTCAAAGAGCAGCTTCGAACGATACAGAGATTGATCGCGAGGCTCTGGCTCGCCTTTTGATCGAAATTGCCCGGAACGTTGATCCGGACTATCGTGCGCGTCTCGACGGAATCCCAACCACCGACCCTCGCATGGAAACGCTGCGCCAGTTGCTGGTCGGCCGCGAAATTTCGGAGCTTTCACGAGTTACGCACCTGCTCGACGAACCCGAGCAGCTTGCGGCTGCAGTGGGGAGCGTTCTCCCCCGTGCAGCCGCACGTGCGCCTCATGCGCAACTCGGAGAGGCCCTTGCGCCAGCTGTCGAGAGGGCCGTGCAACGGTCCATCCAGAAGAGCCCGCGTACGCTGACGGATATATTGTACCCGGTGTTTCTGCCGGCTATTCGCAAGTCGATCGGCGAAAAGATCGACCAGACCTTTCAATCGCTGAATGAAACTTTAAGACATATATTTACCTGGCATGGGCTCAAGTGGAGACTTGAAGCTTGGAGGACAGGAGCAAGCTTCTCAGAAGTTGTTCTTAAGCATTCTCTTGTCTATCGTGTGGAACATGTGTTTCTCATCAACCGCAATTCCGGGCTTTTGATAGCGCATGTAACTGCCGATAATGCAACTAGCGAAGACCCTCAACTCATTTCTTCTATGCTTAGTGCAATTCAAGATTTTGTAAAAGACTCATTTAACGAGAAAGAACAGAGTGGCCTGGACACTATTCGTTTCGGAGAGCTTCGTCTCTGGTCGGAAGTTGGACCGTTTGCGACCTTGGTTGCGGTGATCCGGGGAAATCCGCCGGAGGAATTACATGAAATAATTCGCGATGTATTGCTTCGCATCCATGATGAATGCTCACAGGCTCTAGAGCAGTTTGACGGCGACAGTTCGCAGTTGGCCGGCGTAGAGACGCAGTTGCAGACCTGCGTTGAACTGAAGCAGGAGGAATCAAACCAGGGATTTCCGTGGCTGGTAGTCGCTGCAGTCCTGCTGGTTTTGATTCCGGCAGGCGGTTGGTTCTTTCTTTCTTGGCAATCCGGGCAGCGCTGGCAGGCCTATGTGTCGCGACTGGGGACCCAGCCGGGCATCATCGTTGCCGAACAAAAGGTGCGCGATGGCCAATTCTATATTGCCGGCCTGAGAGACCCGCTTGCCGCCGACCCGCAGGCTCTGTTGGCCGGAACGCAGGTCGATCCCGCCCGCGTTCATTCGCAGTGGCAATTCTATCAGAGTCTTGATCCGGAGTTCGTGTTGAAGCGGCTAACGGCGTCGCTGGTTCCGCCGGATTCAGTACGACTTTCGATCGTCAATGATCGCATCGTTGCCGAGGGTGAGGCTCCCGACACCTGGATAGATCGGGCGCGCGCAGCGGCCCAACAACTTTCGGCAGGCGGACCGGAATTCGATATCTCCAGGGTTCGTGATGTGAGCCCCGAAGCACGCGCGGCGGAGCGCTGGCAGGCCTATGTGTCGCGACTGGAGGCCCAACCGGGAATCATCGTCGCCCAACAAACGGCGAGGGGCGGACATTTCTATATTTCCGGCCTGAGAGACCCGGAGGCCGCCGACCCGAAGGCTCTGCTGTCCGGAACAGGGGTCGATCCTGCTCGCGTTCATTCACAGTGGCAATTCTATCAGAGCCTTGATCCGAAGTTCGTCCTGAAGCGGCTGGTGGTGTCGCTGACCCCGCCGAAATCGGTTCGGCTTTCGATCGTCAATGATCGCATCGTTGCCGAGGGTGAGGCTCCCGACACCTGGATAGATCTCGCACGCGCAGCGGCCCGACAGCTTTCGGCAGGCGGACCGGAATTCGACATCTCCAAGGTTCGTGATGTGAGCCCCGAAGCACGCGCGGCGGAGCACTGGCAGACTTATGTGTCGCGACTGGAGGCCCAAGCGGGAATCATCGTCGCCCAACAAACGGCGAGGGGCGGACATTTCTATATTTCCGGCCTGAGAGACCCGCAGGCCGCCGACCCGAAGGCTCTGCTGTCCGGAACAGGGGTCGATCCTGCTCGCGTTCATTCACAGTGGCAATTCTATCAAAGCCTTGATCCGAAGTTCGTGGTGAAGCGGCTGATGGCGTCGCTGACTCCGCCGGATTCAGTACGGCTTTCGATCATCAAGGATCGCATCGTTGCCCAGGGTGAAGCTCCTGCCGCCTGGATAGATCGGGCGCGGGTCGCCGCCCAACAGCTGTCCGCGGACGGACTCTCTCTAGAAATCTCCGAGCTGCGTGAGTTGACCCCTCCGCAACTCACTCATTTGAGGGAGGCTATTCAAGCGGTCGACATTTTGTTCGATTCTGGCAAGGCTGTACCGGGACCAGAGCAACTGCCGGTTCTCGACAAATTGGCGAATCAGTTGAAGGAATTGGCCAAGGCCGCCCGCAAGGCAGGCGTAACAGCACAGTTCATGTTGACCGGCCATTCGGACGAGACGGGCCGTGAAACGGCCAAGTTGTCGATCAGCGCCGCGCGCGCGGAAACAGTTCGTGCGCTTCTCAAGAAGCGCGGCGTCGATCCGGAGTTGCTCTTGGTTCGCGGCGCGGGCACCTTTGAGCCAGCGGAGATTGAAAATAGCCGAACCGGGAACTCCGCCAACCGCAGAGTTTCGGTTACGGTAAACTTCCACTAGGCGGAGCCCAGGATATTGCAAAAGAAGATCTGCATGTTGGGCGGGTTCGCTGTCGGAAAGACCAGTCTGGTTCGCAGGTTTGTGCAAAGCATCTTTTCAGAAACCTACTTGACCACGGTGGGAGTGAAAATCGACAAGAAGAGCGTCGCATTCCCGGACAAAACCGTGGATCTGATTTTGTGGGATTTGGCCGGCGAAGACGATATCGGCTCATTCCGCGTCAGCTATGTGCGAGGTGCGAGTGGGCTCGTGCTTGTCGTCGATGGAACACGCGCTGCTACTCTTGCCGTGGCGCTCACGTTGCGCGAGCGGGCCGAGGCTGAATTCGGCGCTATGCCGTTTGTATTGCTGTTCAACAAATCCGATCTGGCCGATCGGTGGGCAATATCGGATAGTGAAATTGACGAACTGAGGCAACTTGGATGGCAAGTCTATCTAACAAGTGCGCTTTCGGGTGAGCATGTTGATGATGCGTTTCGTCAACTTGCTTCGATGGTCAGCAAATAAACCATGCACGTCTTGCCAAGAGAAGTTAAAAGCTGGATTTACGATTTCTTCTACAACGAGCGCTCGGTCGCATATCTGAAAATCGACGCCCAGCTTTGCATAGCTGCGAAGGGCGGTAACGTTAAACATTACGGACTCTCGTCAGTTCGCATAGGTAAGCCTGTTGCCGAGCAGCTTGAATTCATGGAAGGTTTGTTGCCCTGCCCGGAGCTTCCATATGATATGGCCATGGTCGAACTTCCCAGCGGGCGTGTCGCGGACCTCCATCTTTTTGCTGACAATGCCTGCGTGTGGCTGCTCTTTCTTGACGCCACTGCCGAACGCGACAATAGGCAGCGACTTCAACAGAAGGCTTATGAAATGACGCTCCTGCAAGAGAGGGAGCGTCAACTCAACGAGAAATTACAATCGATGAACGAGGCGTTGAGGGCGAGCCAAGAGGGATTGTCGCGTGAATACCAGCGCGCCGAAGCCCTGCTCCTCAACATTCTTCCGGCGTCTATCGCGGAGCGGCTAAAAGCGCACGAAGAAATTGCAGACAACTACGCAGAGGTGAGTGTGCTTTTTGCCGACATCGTCGGTTTTACGGAACGAGCGCGGAACGTCGGAGCCGTGACGACGCTCGCTATTTTAAATTACTTCTTCAAAGCGGCGGATCTGCTCTCGGAGCGATACGGCTGCGAAAAGATCAAGACAATCGGCGATTGTGTGATGGTGGTCGCTGGCCTGCCCGCCGCGCGATCCGATCATGCGGAAGCCCTTGCGCACTATGCGCTTGAACTGCGGAAGGCGGTTAAGCTCGAACGCTTCGCAGGAGAACCGATAAGACTCAGAATTGGAATTCACTCAGGACCAATCGTGGCGGGCGTCATAGGCAAAAGGCGGTTTGCCTATGACCTATGGGGCGACACCGTTAATCTCGCCGCACGTATCCAAACGTCCGCGGAGCCCGATGAAATCCGTATTTCGGATGCAACTCATCAACTGCTTGGACCAAATTTTGCTTGCGACCCGCTCGAGGAAACGGAATTGCGTGGTACAGGTCGTGTGCGAATGTGGCGGCTCCCGGCCTGATTTGCCGCATGGCAGTGCCGACCCGGAAGCGCATTGCATCTCAAGCAACATCATGGTTTCGAATGTCCGCAGCGGTGCGCGAAGCAGTTGACCACCGAGCGACCGCCAAAGGTCTGTCCTGGTCAACTCAGGAAATCAGTTCCTGAGATTTAACGTCGATGCCCAGTTCATAGAACGGCCGGAGGCCTGGGCCGAGGTCGGAATGCCCTGCCCCCGCGGCTAAATAAACACCGCCAAGTACCCGGCGCAACGGTCTGGCTCGGAACGATGACGTCTTGCACCGCAACATCGGTTTCTTCAAGGTAGGGCAACAACGGACATAGATGTCGTTGCTCGCCGATCTGACCGGAAGGTTAACAGCACGATGCCACTCATGACTCGACGATTGGGAGCCAGGAACCTGGCGCGCCCGGCACGGCGTCTCGGAGACCTGACTGCGATGTTTGCCCTGATTGCCAGGCCGCTCGTCTTTGGGATCGCCCTTTTGTTGGCTGGTCAGGCGCAGGCGCAGGCGCCGGCGACCGTCCCGCCTGAAAGGGTCAAACAGTTGTTCGAGCTTCTCGACGATCCGTCAGTGAAGGCCTGGGTGGCCGAACAGCGAAATCAGGACGCCGGGTCAACGGGAGCGCCCGCCGAGAGAGGGGCTTCGCCGACCGACGCATCGTCCGGCGCCGTGGCCGCACCAGGCCAGATGAATACGATGGCATCCTCGACGCTCGATGGGATCAGGCATCATATCGAAAGAATCGTGCGAACTTTGCCCTTGCTGCCAGGCCAGTTCGCGCGCGTTCGGGCAGAGACGATGGAGGATATGTCCAGCAAGGGGCCTGCCGGCGTATTTGTGCTGATTGCAATGTTCATCGCTGCCGGCCTGGCACTCACTTGGGCAACGTTCAAGCTCACCCGTCCATTTCGTCTTTGGATTATCGCGCAACCGAAGGATACGCCCGTTGGGCGAGCCAAGAAGATTGGTGGCCGCCTGCTTTATTCCAGCATGCTGATAGTCTCTTTCGCACTGGGCAGCGCCGGCGCGTTCATGTTGTTCGACTGGCCGATGCTTATCCGCGAGATTGTACTGACATTTCTGATGGCGGCAGTCGTTACATGGGGTGTGCGCATGTACGTCATGGCGATGCTCGTCCCTTCCTTCATGAACGTCGAGAACGCCGTCGAGGTTCGTGCTTTGCCGATCACCAACGAAGCGGCTGACCATTGGTCCTATTGGCTACCCCGGATCGTCGGCGTCTTCGCCTTCTTCGGCGCCGCGTTTATCCTCTTGCCAGGTCTCGGCATCGATCAGGACGGAATGATGGTCCTGTCACTGGGCGCCGATTTCGTGCTGCTGTTGCTCCTGCTGCTCGCCATTTGGCGTCGGCCAAGAACGCAGCGAGACGGTGCGCGCCACATCGGTCACACGGAAGCGACATGGCTATTGACTGCTTATTTCGTCGTCCTGTTCCTGCAGCGTATCGCCGGCCTTTATACATACTTCTGGTTCACCTTCGCCGCATTCTTCCTGCCTTTGGCAATCGTGGTGACGCAGCGCGGGGTTAATTTCGTTCTGCGGCCAGGTTCGGAAGATGTCGGCCGGCCCACGATCCCGGCGGTGACGATCGCTGTCATCGATCGCGGAATCCGAATGATTTTCATCCTGGCGGCGGCTTACCTTCTCGCACGTGTCTGGGGTCTGGACATGCAATCCATGCGGGACAGCGATACGACGACGACGTTCATATTGCGCGGCTTGATCAATGTCGTGGTCATTGCCCTCGCCGCCGACTTCGGCTGGTCGATCATCAAAGCTTTGATCGAACGAAAGCTGGGCATCGAAACACCGCACCCTGTGATCAGCGACGAGGACGTCCCGATCCTCGATCCGCAGCAGGCACGGCTGCACACGCTCTTGCCGATCCTCCAGAATATTCTGCTCGCATCGATCATCGTGATGGCGGTGCTTATGATGCTCGCCTCGCTGGGTATCCAGATCGGCCCATTGATCGCCGGCGCTGGCGTCGTCGGCGTCGCCGTGGGCTTTGGGGCACAAACCATTGTCAAGGACGTCATTTCAGGCGTGTTTTTTCTGCTCGATGATGCGTTCCGTGTTGGCGAATACATTTCATCGGGCAATTACAAGGGTACTGTGGAAAGCTTTTCGCTGCGCTCGGTGAAGCTGCGCCACCATCGTGGTCCGCTGTTCACGATACCTTTCGGTGAACTCGGGGCAGTCCAGAACCAGAGCCGTGACTGGGTTATCGACAAATTCAACATTACCGTTGGTTATGACACCGATATCGACTTCGCTCGCAAGCTGATCAAGCGGATCGGCCTCGAACTGGCGGAAGATCCCGAGTTCAAACACTGGGTGCTCGACCCGATCAAGATGCAGGGCGTACAGGAGTTCGGCGAATACGGCATCGTATTGAGGGTCAAGGCCACAACCAAGCCGGGAGGCGCCTTCGGTATGAAACGCAAATTCTATGTACGCCTCCGCCAGGTCTTCAAGGAGCAGGGCATCGAACTCCCATTTCCGACCGTCCAGGTCCAGGGGCTACAGAACCAACATGGGGCAGAGAATGCACCGTTGGAGATCACGCCCGAGTTGAAAATGGCCGTCGCGCAGTCGCACACTATTCGGCGCAGAAAAAAAGCTAGCACAACGGAATAGAAAAGCTGCGACACCTGCTGGTCACAGCGCGGCTTTCCGCGCATCGCTCATGGCAGGCAGGGACACTCTTTTCGCCACGTAAGCAAAAGGCGCCCCGAAAGGCGCCTCTTAATCGCTTGATTCCCCTCAAGGAAACTGGAGCGGGTGAAGCGATTCGAACGCTCGACCCCAACCTTGGCAAGGTTGTGCTCTACCCCTGAGCTACACCCGCTCGCGCGGCTTTTGGGCCGCAAGCCGCGCCTATATGGCTGAAGAGCGCGGCGATTGCAACAGGGAATTCGCAGGCTTTTTGCTTCGTCGGCAATGCGGACAAGCCTCCTGCGAGACGTCGCAAGGCAATCGCCCCGCGTTGCGCGACGGGCTTGTCTTGGCAGCATCATTGGCCGTAAACGGCGTTAGCCGAACAAGCCGTTGAAAGCGACCATCAGAAGAAAGACCGATGCCGAAGACCGAAGCCGAACTTTTCGCCTTTCTCGCCGGACTCGGGATCGAGGTATCGACGCGGCGGCATCCGCCGCTGTTCACGGTCGCCGATTCGCAGGCGCTGCGCGGCGAGATCGCCGGCGGCCACACCAAGAACCTGTTCCTCAAGGACAAGAAGGACAATTTCTTCCTGGTCAGCGTCGACGAGGAGGCGGTGGTCGATCTCAAGCAGATCCACCATCTGATCGGCGCTGCCGGGCGCGTGTCTTTCGGCCGGCCGGAGATGCTGATGGAGCTTCTCGGCGTCGTCCCGGGCGCGGTCACGATGTTCGGGCTGATCAACGACACCGAGCGAAGGGTCAAGGTCGTTTTGGACCAGGAGCTGATGAGCCATGCGGTGGTCAATGCCCACCCGCTGACCAATGAAGCGACGACTTCCATCGCTGCCGCGGACCTGGTCAAATTCGTCGAGGCAACCGGACATGATGCTGTTATCTTGAAAGTCTCGGCATGATCGCCACATGGGTGACTGAAACCGGGTTCTAAAGAAGGATTTTGCGCCCGTCCCTTGGCCGGCGGCGCGACCGAAAGGCGACAAGATGAGCGATAGCAACCCCTTTGGCGGCCCATTTGGCAGCAATGGCGGCCGGTATGCCACCACCGTGCAATATGGCGGCACCGATGCCGCGCGTGAGAAGGTCGCGCTTGCGGAGGCGCCGGCCGACGTCATCAAGGACACAACGACCGCTGGATTTGCCGCCGACGTGATCCAGGAATCGCGTCACCAGCCGGTGCTGGTCGATTTCTGGGCGCCGTGGTGCGGCCCTTGCAAGCAATTGACGCCGCTGCTGGAGAAGGCGGTGAAAGCCGCCGGTGGCAAGGTCAAGCTGGTCAAGATGAATATCGACGACCATCCATCGATCGCCGGCCAGCTTGGCATCCAGTCGATACCGGCGGTCATTGCCTTCAAGGACGGCCAGCCGGTCGACGGCTTCATGGGCGCCATTCCCGAGAGCCAGATCACGCAATTCATCCAGAAGGTCGGCGGCAAGAACGGCGGTGCGCCGCAAGTTGCCGAGGCGCTGGCCGCGGCCGCCGAAGCGCGCGACGCCGGGGACGTGCAGACGGCGGCCGACATTTACGATGCCATCCTGGAACAGGCGCCGGAGACGATCGAGGCGATCGCTGGCTTGGGCGATCTGCTGTTCGAGGCCGGCGATGCCGAAGGTGCCGAGGCGGTGCTGGCGCGGGCGCCGGAAGCAAAGAAGGATGCGCCCCAGCTCGCCGCGCTGCGGGCCAAGATGGCGCTCGCCGCGCAAGCAGCAGTGCTCGGCAATCCGGCGGAACTGGAACGGCGGCTGGCCGAAAATCCCGGGGATCACCAGGCACGGTTCGAGCTTGCCATGATCCAGAACGCCAAGGGTGATCGCATGGCGGCGGCCGACAATCTGCTGGCGATCATCAAGGCCGACCGCTCGTGGAACGACGACGGCGCCAGAACCCAGTTGCTGCAGCTCTTCGAGGCATGGGGCATGACCGACGAAGCAACGCTGTCGGCACGGCGCAAACTGTCGTCGCTGCTGTTTTCCTGAGCCGGCGCAGACTGTTTTGTCGCGCGGGCTTGCGGTGGGCCGCGGCTGCGCCAGATTAGGTTTTCGGACGGCGTTCGATTTCAGGTTTCCGGTGTTGCGCCTTGTGCCGGCCGGGAGGAGACGGATTTGGTGCGCTTCCTGACAAAGCGATCGGAGGATTGAGGTGCAGGCGGGAAACGCGCATTACCGGCTCGCTGCGGACTTACCGTCGACCATGCCGATCTTTCCGCTTGAGGGCGCATTGCTGCTGCCGGGAGGCCGCATGCCGCTCAACATCTTCGAGCCGCGCTATCTGCAGATGGTCGACGAGGCGATCGCCGGGCCGCGGCTGATCGGCATGATCCAGCCCAGCCTTGACGGTGCGCTGCGTCCCGACGGCGAGCCGGAGCTCTGCAATGTCGGCTGCGCCGGGCGCATCATTGCGCTGTCCGAGAGCGGCGACGGCCGTTACCTGATTTCGCTGCAGGGCGTGTGCCGGTTCCGTATTGTCCAGGAGCTCACGGTCAAAACACCGTTCCGGCAGTGCCGGTTGGCACCCTTTCTCGCCGATCTCGACGAGGAGCAGGCAGACGCCGAGATCGACCGGCCGGCGCTGCTCAAAGCGTTTCGCGCCTATCTGCAGGCTAACGATCTGGAGGCCGACTGGGAAAGCGTCAGCCGCGCCGAAAACGCCATGCTGGTCAACGCACTGTCGATGATGGCGCCCTACGGGCCGGCCGAGAAACAGGCGCTGCTCGAAGCGGCCGATCTGAAGACACGCGCCGAGACCCTGATCGCCATCACCGAAATGGCGCTGGCGCGCGACAATGAGGATTTCGGTTCGAGTTTGCAGTAGGTTCTTGCCTTCTCCCCTTGTGGGAGAAGGTGGATCGGCGCGCAGCGCCGAGACGGTTGAGGGGTACTGGACGGAGTGCCGTCGGTGCCAAGCTGGAACACCCCTCATCCGACCGAGCTTCGCTCGGCCACCTTCTCCCACAAGGGGAGAAGGAAGTTCGCGCTCGAAACCTTAACCCGATTTGCCCAGATAAGGACAAACCAAATGGCGGATGGACGTGACGGGAACAGGACTGTCGACCCCAAGCTGCTGGAACTCTTGGCCTGCCCGCTGACCAAGGGGCCGCTTGCCTGGGATCCGGAGCGCGGCGAGCTTATCTCGCGGGTGGCAAAGCTTGCCTATCCGGTGCGGGACGGCATTCCGATCATGCTGCCATCGGAAGCGCGTGTCATCACCATAGATGATGCCATGCCACCGCCGCCGCGCCTGGGTGGAACGCCCTGAGCGCTGCGGTTCAGAGCCGCTCCGTCGCGATCTTTCGCGCCTCTATTGAAAATTGCGCCCTTTGGGCATGACCTTCTCTGCCTTTCCCAGTAGTTCCGTTTGCGCGATGCTGCCAGGCTGAGCCTCGTCTGCACTGCTCGACAGTCTGTCCGCAGGCCTTGCCTGCTCAAGCAGCACCGACAGCCACGGCGTCAGATCCTCGACCTTCTCGGCGACGATATGGATGACGTCCGATTCCGATTGCAACTTGCCGGTGACGCGGATGAGACGCGCGCCCATGACGATGGGGCGGAAGCGGTCAAAAGTCCTTTCCCAGAAAATAATGTTGGCGACCGCATTCTCGTCTTCCAGCGTCAGGAAAATCGCCTTGCCATTGCCCGGCCGCTGCCGCACCAGCACGAGGCCGGCGACCGAAACGCGCCGGCCGTCCCGCACCTGGCCGAGCCGCACATTGGGCGTGACGCCGGAACGATCCAGCCTTTGACGCAGGAAGGCGACCGGGTGCGCCTTCAGCGACAGGCCAAGCGAGCGGTAGTCGTGGACGACGTGCTCGCCGAGCGGCATTGTCGGGAGCCTGGTTGCAGGCTCCAGATCGCGCAAGCGGATCGCCGGCTGGTCGAACAGCGGCAGCTTTTCGGCGGCACTCTTGCCGTCGAGCGCGCGGACCGCCCATAGAGCGTCGCGACGGTTCAATCCAAGCGACCGGAAAGCGTCGGCCTGCGCCAGTTTTTCGATCTCGTCGACGTTGAGGCCCGAGCGCAGCCAGACGTCGCGTACGGATGCATAGCCGGCGCCGCGCCTCGACACAAACGCTTCCATGCGCTCCTTCGACAGGCCCTTGACCTGGCGAAAGCCGAGCCGGACGGCATGGCTGGTCCGGATGACGCCGCGCATCTGGGCATGGCGGTCAAGGATACGATCCGGATCGAAAGGCGATTTCTCCAAGGCGCAATCCCAGCCGGAAAAATTGACGTCGACCTCGCGGATCTCGACGCCGTGGTCATGCGCGTCGCGGACAAGCTGGGCCGGCTGGTAAAACCCCATCGGCTGGGAATTCAGGATCGCGGCGCAGAACACGTCGGGATAGAAGGTCTTGAACCAGCAGGAGGCATAGACCAGCAGGGCGAAGGAGGCGGCGTGGCTCTCGGGAAAGCCGTATTCGCCAAAACCCTCGATCTGCTTGAAGCAGCGCTCGGCGAAGTCTTTTTCGTAGCCCTTGGCGACCATGCCGTCGACCATTCTCTTGCGGTAATTGCCGATCGTGCCGGTGCGCTTGAATGTCGCCATGGCGCGGCGCAGTTCATCGGCCTCGCCCGGCCTGAAGCCGCCAGCAACGATGGCGATCTTCATCGCCTGCTCCTGGAACAGCGGCACGCCCAGCGTCCTGCCGAGTATTTTTTCCAGTTCCGGCTTGGGATATTCGGGTTTTTCCTTGCCTTGCCGGCGGCGCAGATAAGGGTGGACCATGTCGCCTTGGATCGGGCCGGGCCGCACGATCGCCACCTCGATGACGAGGTCGTAAAAGCTTTTCGGCCGCAGCCGCGGCAGCATCGACATCTGCGCGCGCGATTCGATCTGGAAGACGCCGATCGTGTCGGCACGGCAGATCATGTCGTAGACATGCTTGTCCTCGGCAGGCAGAGTGGCCAGCACATAGGGCAGGCCGTACTCGTCCCGCGCCTGCGGATAATGATCCTGGAGCAGGGTGAAAGCGCGCTGCAGACAGGTCAGCATGCCGAGCGCCAGCACGTCCACTTTAAGGATTTTCACCGCGTCGAGATCGTCCTTGTCCCACTCGACCATCTTGCGCTCGTCCATCGCCGTCTTGACGATGGGCACGATCTCGTCGAGCCGGTCCCGGGTGATGACGAAACCGCCGACATGCTGCGACAAATGACGAGGAAAGCCCATGATCTCGTTGGCGCATTCGATCACATGCCTTGTCGATGGATCGGTCTGATCGAGGCCGCCGGCCTTTGTCTCCTTTTCGCCGAGCTCCGAGGTCGACCAGCCCCAGATCGAACTGGACAGCGCGCCCCGGACGTCGTCCGACAGGCCCATCGCCTTGGCCACTTCGCGCATCGCCGAGCGGCCCCGGTAGCTGACGACGGCGGCGGCCAGCGCGGTGCGCTTGGTGCTGTATTTGGAATAGATGTACTGGATGACCTCCTCGCGCTTTTCATGCTCGAAATCGACGTCGATGTCGGGCGGCTCGTTTCTTTCCTCGGAAATGAAGCGTTCGAAAAGCGTTTCGATCTTGTCCGGGCCGACTTCGGTGATGCCAATGCAGAAGCAGATGATCGAGTTGGCGGCAGAGCCGCGCCCCTGGCAGAGAATGTTCTGGCTGCGGGCGAATTTGACGATGTCGTGGACAGTCAGGAAATAGCGCGCGTAGTTCAGGCGCTCGATCAGAGCGAGCTCCTCCTCGATGCGCTGCGTCACAAAAGCGGGCACGCCCGAGGGGTAGCGGATGGCGGCTCCCTCCTTGGCCAGCCTTTCCAGTTCGGCCTGCGGCCCAAGACCCGATTCCGTCGGCTCGTCGGGATAGTTGTATTGCAGGTCACTGAGCGAGAAGGTCAGCTCGCCGGCAAAACGCAGCGTTTCCGCCAGCGCTTGCGGATGCCTGCGGAAAAGCCGTGCCATCTCCAGCGGCGGCTTTAAGTGACGCTCGGCATTGGCCGCCAGCTCCAGGCCCACCTCGGCGACGGGCACATTGAGGCGGATCGCCGTCAGCACGTCCTGCAGCGGGCGCCGTTCCGACGTATGGTAGAGAACATCGTTGGTCGCCATCAACGGGATGCCGGCCAGCTCCGCCATCGCCGCCGCCTGCTCGATACGGAAGCGGTCGTTGCCGCGGTAATCCGGCGAAACCGCAAGCCGCAGGTTTTCACCGAAACGATCCGTGAGCCGGCTAAGGAGTGCGAGGCTGGTTTCCGCGTCCGCCGACACATCCGGCAGTATGGCGAGCGACAGGAGATCGCCCCATTCGAGAAGATCGCTCTGTTTGAGGAGCGTCGCCCCTTTTTCGTTCTCGTCACGCAGATTGGCCTGCGTCAGCATGCGGCAGAGATGCCCCCAGCCCTTGCGATCCTGCGGGTAGGCGAGGATGTCCGGCGTGCCGTCGCAAAAAACCAGGCGGCAGCCGGGATGATAGGAAGCACCCTCCACCTTGGCCTGCTGCCAGGCGCGCACCACGCCCGCCACCGTGTTGCGGTCGGCGAGACCGATCGCCGAAAACCCCAGGAATTTTGCCGCGACCACCAGCTCCTCCGGTTTCGAGGCACCGCGCAGAAACGAGAAGTTCGACTGGATGCCGAATTCGGCATAGGGGTTGGCCGTCAGCGCATTCATGCGAAGATCCCATGCATGAACCAGCGCGGCGAGGGCTGCGAGGCGCTGTAAAGGCCCTGGCGATAGAGCCAGTAACGGCGGCCGTCGGCATCCTCGATGCGGAAATAATCCCGGGTCGGGGCATCTTCTCGTCCCGCCGCCCCTCGCCACCATTCCGGCGCGATGCGCTCCGGCCCTTCGGCGCGCGCGACCCGATAGAGCGCGCGCCGCCAGCGGAAGTTCAAAGGCGGGCCTTCCGGCATTTCGGTGGCCGGCACCTCGATCGGCTCGGGCGAACGGAAAAGCCGGATCGGCCGTTCCGGCTGGAAGACGGTCGAGGGAGCGTCCTTCGCCTTGTCCGGCTGCTTCGGCGGCGAGCTTCTCTGCGGCGCCTCCGTGAAGGGAAGGGTGGCGACGGCGCGCTCCGGCAAATGGCTCTCGACGGCGACCGGCTTCAAGACCGCGCCTTCGCCGAGCCGGGCGCGAATGCGGTCGGCAAAAAGCGCGATATCGGCACCGTCGTCGCTCGTCTCGCCGGCAAGGTCGGCCTGCTGCATGTCGAAGGCGGCGGCGGTCAGCACCGAAAGGCGCACGAGATCGAAGCCATAGCCGGCGTCGATATCCTGTTCGAGCGCGGCAAGCCTTTCGTGGAACAATTTCTGGATCAGCCGCGGCTCGCGCAGAGGCCGCGAGGTGCCGACGGCGATGCGGCTGACGCCGCCATCGACGCGGAAAAGCAGCAGCGCCAGCCGCCTTGCGCCCTCGCCGCGACGCTCGAGGTCGCTCTTCAAGGTGGTCGCCAGCATGCCGGTCAGCCGCTCGATGTCCTCGGTCAGCATGATCGGCTCGGCAAGGTGACGCTCGACCGAAAGCGGTGCCACCGGCAGGCGCGGCGACACGGCCTCCTCGAGGCGGCCAAGCGCCTGGTCGAGACGCAAGAGCAGCGATGCGCCGAAGCGGCGGGCCAGCGGCGCGCGCGGTGCCGCCATGACGGCGCCCGCCGTGCGCAGGCCGACGCTTTCGAGGCTGGCGCGTACCTCCGGGTCGATGCGCAGCGCCGCCAGCGGCAAGGGCGCGAGAAGCGCTTCCTCCTCACCATCGGGCACGATGCGGTCGCCAGCAAACCGCGCCGCCGCCCAGGCAGCACCAGGCGTGGCGGCAAGCCCGGCGCGGACATCGAAGCCCTGATGGAAAAAACGCGACAGGATATCGTCCAGCATCGAGCGTTCGCCGCCGAAAAGATGGGTGCAGCCGGTGACGTCGAGATAGAGGCCGTCGGTCCCGTCAAGCGCCACCAGCGGGGTATAGCGGTCGCACCAGTCGGCGAGGCCTTCGAGCAGGCGCCGGTCGGCCTCCGGATCGGCCTCCACGATGTCGATCGAGGGATGCATGGCGCGTGCGTCGGCTATGCCCATGCCGCGCTTCAGATTAAGCGCCTCGGCCCGCTCGTCGAGGGCGGCGATGCGCTGGGCGTTCCGGTCGCGGTGACTGATCACCAGCGGCAGGTGATCCGACGGCCGGGAACGCCAGGACCGCCCCAGACGCTGCCGCAGGATCCTCTCGGCGGCGAGATGCGGAAACCACAGGGATAGGAGTCTTTGGCCGTTCTGGGGCCCATTCCTGAGACCTTCCTTGCTCGCCCCGTCTTTCTTCGAATATGCGTTCATCGGGGTTCCACTCCAGTGTGAATTTTCCGGGCAAGGCCGTGCAGCTCTTGCCGATGGCGACGGTGAAGGCGGGCCGGCCGATCGAGCCGGCGAGCGGCCCGGCAAGCGTCTTACGCGTTGCCGCCGGTGCCGCCGACAGGATGAGGCGGACGGGCGCTGCCGTCGGTTCGGGCTCGCCGGCCTGGCGCAGCAGGAACAGCGGCCGGCCCGCACTCTGCGCGCGGGCGTGCAGCCGCCGCGTCGCGGTGAGGTCAAGCCGCTGCGGGCTGCCGCGGATTTCGAGGATGACGGCGGCCAGCGCCGTCATCCGGGCAGCCTCCTCGGCGATCCACAGCGCATCGAGCAGCCTTGGCGCCTCGGAAAACAGCAATTGCTCCGGCTCGATGCCGAAGAAGGCGTGAAGCCCCCTGGCATAGGGAAAGCCGGCCTCGCGGAAAACCTCTGATGTGCCGATCCACAGCACCGGCAATCGCGGCCCCTGGCTTAGGATCAGGCTGACGAGCGACAAGGCAAAACCGGCAACGGCCCCGGCATCGCGGGTCGCGGCGCCATGAAACTCGCTCACCGCCGCCTTCGGCAGGCCGCCGCTCAGCGCAGCATCGAGGCGCTCGGCGCCGGTGCGCAAAAACGCATCGGGCGGCGCCACGGCAAGGCCGCGCCGGACAATGGTCAGATTCCGAGCGGGTGTCGGATGCCGAGAGGGTGTCAGACTCTGACGAGGGACATCCGCGTCAAACGACGAACTGGCCGGCGCCTCCAGGCGCTCGGGCAAGGTCCCTTCGATCTTCGCGATCTGGCGGCGCAGGGCAAAAACAGTCTCCCGCGCCACGGCGCTTGTCGCCATGACGGTCAGCTTCCACTCACAATTGTTCCTGCTATGTTCCCTAGGATTCCAGAGGCCGCCCGAAGAGTCAAGCGGAGTCATGGGGAATTTATTCCTGTAGTGGGGGCATGACACGGGCACTCCAGCCCGACCATTTGCCGAGTCCGGCCTGAAAGCCTATATGCCGGGATCAAAGGACAAAGCATGGCTCGCATCTACCAAACACGCATCTGGCACGACCAGCTTTCGCCAACGATGGAGGAAATCGAGCTCCTGGCGCTGGAGGCCTATGCCCATCTGCCGGAGGACTTTCGCAAGCTGACCGGCGAGATCGTCATTCAGATCGCCGAATTCCCGACCGACGAGATCATGGACGACCTTTCGCTGGAAACGCCCTTCGACCTGCTCGGCCTGTTCGAGGGGCGCGGCATCGCCGAGCGCTGGAATCCGCAGACCGGCGAGGGGCCGAACCGCATCACGCTCTATCGTCGCGCCATCCTCGACTACTGGGCCGAGAACGAGGAAACGCTGGGCGACATCGTCACCCATGTGCTGATCCACGAGATCGGCCACCATTTCGGCCTGTCGGACGACGATATGGAGAAGATCGAAGAGGCAGCGGAGTAGGATGTGCTGATATTCAGGTGATGCCGGCCTGCGAACGGCGGCTTCCCGCACTTCCGGTGTTAACGTCCCCAAAAGTACGCTCCGCTCCGGTTCTCGGAAACCACCCAGTCTGGTCGCTTCGCGCCCGTCTTCGACTCCGGCGCGGCCTGACCTGAATCTCAACACACCCTGCTTCGGCGCTTTTGCAAAGCCTACCAATCGCTGAGCTTGGTGTCGGGGCCGTATTCCTGGCCCTCGATGTCCTTCACCACGGCCTGGCCGCAGCGCATGGTCTTGGCCTCCTTGTCATAGGCATAGGTCGGCGAGCCGAACAGGTGCCAGCCCTTGTTCAGCGCCGCCGTCACCTTGTGGCAGAAGCTGGCATCGTCCGGGCCGGACAGAAAGCGGTAGAGTTTCATTCTTCAATCCTGTCGTCAGTTACGTTAGTCATGCGCGAACAGCGGCGGCCTTCGCCAGCAGTTTTTCGGCCTGCGCCAGATGCAGCCGCTCGACCATCTTGCCGTTCAGCGCAACTACCGCCCTACCGGTATTTTCGGCGAACGCGAAGGCATCCTTGACCGCGCGCGCCTCGGCTATTGCTTCGGGCGACGGTGCAAAGGCGCGGTTCGCGGCTTCGATCTGAGCTGGGTGGATCAGCGACTTGCCGTCAAAACCCATGGCGGCCGCTTCCGTGCACTCGCGCGCAAACCCGTCCATATCGCGAAAATCATTGAAGACGCCATCGAGCAGGTCGAGGCCGCCGGCACGCGCCGCGAGCACCATTTGCATCAGCCATGGCACGAGATAGCGCCGATCGGGCGTGGCGAGAATGCCGGTGTCCTTGATCAGGTCGTTCGTTCCGGCAACGAAACAAACCAGGCGAGAGGCTGGGTCGCGGCCGAGCTCGGCGATCGGCCCGATATTGAGCAGCGCCTTGGGCGTCTCGATCATCGCCCACAGCTTGACCTCGTCCGCGATAAAATTGTCGTCGAGCACGTCGCCGGCCTCGAGGATGTCGCGCGGCGTGTCGACCTTGGGCAGCAGGATGGCGTCGGGCGTGCATTTTGCCGCGGCCGGCAGATCGTCGGCGCCCCATTCGCTCGACAGCGCATTGATGCGCACCACCATCTCGCAGCGCCGGTTGGAATGGCCGGCGAAAATCGCCGCCAGCTTTTCGCGCGCGGAAGGCTTGTCGGCCGGGGCGACGGCGTCCTCGAGATCGATGACGACGGTATCGCAGGCCAGCGATTGGATCTTGGCCAGCGCCTTGTCGTTCGAAGCCGGGACGTAAAGCACCGAGCGGCGCGGGCGGTAGCTTTCGGTGGTCATCTCCGATCTATGCCGTCTGCAGCCGGCCGAGGCAAGCCGTGCATAAAAACTGCGCGCAATTTCGGAAAATCTCCTCGTCTCCGCCCCGCTTGCCACCCGACCGGATGCGACAAGGGCGGCATGCAAGAGCGAACGAACTCCCGTTGGTCCCTGCCATACCGGCTTCGCCGCGAAAGCTGGTGGCTCGTCGATCCGCCCCGGACTTCGGTAAACCTCCTCCCTTTCGTCCGGAAATCCCCGCCCACCGGCCGCATCAAAGCCGCCGAGAAAGCCCGATCATGATAGTATTCCTCTCGGCGGCGCCGAGCTATTGCAACCGCTTCGGCGTTGCCGTCCTGCTCGTCGCGCTGGCCGATTTTTTCTTCTATGGCCAACCGGCGGGCATCACGCTTTTCCTGTTCGGCGTTGCGATTGCAGCGGCGAGCATGGCTCTCCATCCTCTCGGCGCCTTCAAGGATGGCAGGTTCTGGTTCAAGCCGGTTGCGCTGTTTATGGCGCTGCTGCCGCTTGTGGAAAATGTCAGCGCACTGTCCGTCTCCATCGCGCTGGCGGCGACGGCCATCTTCGCGCTTTCACTGGCCGGACGGTTGCGGCGCGGCCTTGCCCGTATTGCCGGCCAACTCTCGCTGTTCCTGCTTGCAACGCCATTTCGGCTCGTCCTTGATTTCTTCCGCTGGCGCATGGCGGCGCGGCGGCTTGGCCGGCGGCGCGTGCGCCTTGCGGCGATCGCCGTCTGGGTCATGCCGCTGGGCCTCGGCGCAGTGTTCCTCGCGCTGTTCGGCGCCGCCAATCCGGTCATCGAATATTGGTTCTCGCTGATCGACCTGATGGCACTGCTCGACCTCGTCCAGCTGCCACGTCTCGCCTTCTGGCTGTTCGTGCTTGCCTGCGTCTGGGCCTTTCTGCGGCCGCGCCTGCCGCGCTTTCTCCGCCGCCGCAGGGTGTCGCCAGCCAGCGCACCGGCGACGCCGGCCACCAGGACCACCATCGAGGACATCGTCTTCGGCAAGGCCGCTATCCTCCGCGCGCTCGTCGTCTTCAACATCCTGTTCGCGGTGCAGAGCGCACTCGACGCCACCTATCTGTGGGGCGGCATCGCGCTTCCCGACGGGCTGACCTATGCCGCCTACGCGCATCGCGGCGCGTATCCGCTGATCGTCACGGCGCTGCTGGCCGCCGGCTTCGTGCTGGCGGCGCTGCGGCCGGGAAGTGCGACCTCCGGCGATCCGCTCATCCGCCGGCTGGTTTATGCCTGGGTGGCGCAGAACATCCTCCTGGTGATCTCGTCGATCCTGCGGCTCGATCTCTATATCGGTATCTATGCGCTGACCTATTGGCGTGTCGCTGCGTTCGTCTGGATGGGGCTGGTGGCGGCGGGCCTTGTCCTGATCATAGCCCGCATCGCGCGCGAAAAGTCCAACGAATGGCTGCTTTCCGCCAATCTTCTGACGCTATCGGCGACGCTCTATGCCTGCTCGTTCATCAACTTTGCCGCGCTGATCGCCAACTACAATGTCGACCATTGCTTCGAAATGACCGGCCAAGGCACCCAGCTCGACGTCTGGTACCTGCGCTCGCTCGGGCCCGGCGCCTTGCCGGCGCTCGATCGCTTCGTCCAGCACCAGAGCAGGACGGTTTCCGCAGAGGATGCCTCCATCCGCGAACTCGCCGGCTGGTATGCACAGGACGAAGCACGCTTCCGCGCCGGCCAGGAAAACTGGCGGGGCTGGAGCTTTCGTGACTGGCGGCTCAACCGCGCCCTCGACAGGCGTGGCCCGTTCGTGGTTCCTCCGATGTCCGAACCCTTCATGCCGGGCCGCTGATTTGATGCCGCACCACATACTGGTCGCCGACGACGACCCGCACATTCGCGAAATCATCTGCTTCGCGCTGGAAAAGGCCGGCATGAAAACGCTGGCGGTGCCGGACGGCGCGGCTGCCTTGCAGGCGATAGAGCGCCATGAGCCCGATCTCGTCGTGCTCGACATCGGCATGCCGGAAATGGACGGGCTGGAAGTGTGCCGGCGGCTGCGCCACACATCCGACCTGCCGGTGCTGTTCCTGTCCGCGCGGGATGAAGAGATCGACCGCGTCCTCGGGCTGGAGATGGGCGGCGATGATTATGTCACCAAGCCGTTCAGCCCGCGCGAGCTGGTCGCCCGCGTCAACGTCATTCTGCGCCGCGCCCGGCCCACGCCGGAACAAGCCGACGACCGGCAATTCTCGCATGGCAGACTGTTGCTGGTTCCGGCAAGCCATACAGCCAGCTTCGACGGCAAGCCGCTGGCGCTGACGTCGATCGAATTCGCGATCCTGAAAGGCTTTTTGGCGCGGCCGGCGCATGTGCTTGGCCGCGACATGGTGATGGCCAACGCCTATGCGGCCAATATCCATGTCGCAGACCGCACCGTCGACAGCCATATCCGCAATATCCGCGCCAAGCTGGCGGCCGTCGGCTGCGTCGATGCGATCGAGACGGTGCACGGCGTCGGTTTTCGGCTGGGCGGATGCGGCGCGTGAGCGCCCAAGAACTGATTGGCAGCAAATGGCGGCCTCGCCTCGCCACGGTCGTCATCGCCATCCTGATCATGGTGATGGCGCTGCCGCTGGCTGGCCTGTTTTTCTTCCGGCTCTACGAGAACCAGCTGATCAGGCAGACCGAGGCCGAGCTGATCGCCCAAGGCGCCGCCCTTGGCGCGATCTATGCGCAAGAGGTTCGTGAGGCCGGCCTTGCCCCGGAAAAGCTCGGCGCACCCGTGCCTTCACCCAACACCAGCGATCGGGCTTCTCCCTACCAGCCAATCGAACCGCGCCTCGATCTTGCGTCCGACAGGATCCTGCCGACCCGGCCCGCGGCCACCGCGGCCATCGCCGATCCCGCCTTCGCTGCAATCGGCGCACGCCTGTCGGGCATTCTTGCCGAGACGCAGAAGACCACGCTCGCCGGTTTCCGGCTGCTCGATCCCAGAGGCGTGGTCATCGCCGGCCGTGAGGAGGCCGGCCTGTCGCTCGCGGCTGTCGACGAGGTTCGCGCAGCGCTTGCCGCCCGCTACGCCAGCGCGCTCAGGCTGCGGGTTCCCGACCAGCCGTCGCCGCCGCTCTATTCGGTCAGCCGCGGCACCAAGGTTCGCGTCTTCGTGGCCATGCCGGTTGCGGTCTCCGGCAAGGTCGCCGGCGTCGTCTATCTGTCGCGGACGCCGAACAACATCGTCAAGCATCTCTATGGCGAGCGCGGCAAGGTGGCGCTGGCGGCAATCGCCATCCTCGGCGGCGCGCTGCTGATCGGGCTGGTCTTCCTGCGCGCCGTCAGCCGTCCGATCTATGCGCTGATGGAACGCACGAAACGCATCGCCGCCGGCGACCGCGCGGCGATCAGGCCGCTCGATCACCACGGCACGCGCGAAATGGGTGAACTCTCTGCTGCTTTCCTCGACATGGCCGAAAAGCTGCACGCACGCTCCGACGGCATCCAGACCTTTGCCACCCACGTCTCGCACGAGCTCAAATCGCCGCTGACGGCGATCCAGGGGGCCGCCGAACTGCTGCGCGATTCGGGCAGCGCGATGGACGAGGCCGAGCGGCGGCGGTTTTCGGACAATATCGTCACCGATGCCGGCCGGCTCAACCTTCTGGTGCGCCGCCTGCTCGACCTGGCGCGCGCCGAAAATCTCGAGCCGAGCGGCGAAAGCACGTCGCTCGGTGCGGCACTGGCGCTGCTGCCGGCCGACGACAGGCTGGCGGTGCGCGTCGAGGCGGGCACCGAGATCGGGCTGCGCATATCGGCCGAAAACGCTGCGATCGTGCTGGCCAATCTCATCGACAATTCGGCGCGGCACGGCGCGACGCTGGTATCGGTCACAGCCGCAAAAGCGGACGGCAAGGCCACCATCGTGGTCGCTGACGACGGCGCCGGCGTTTCGCCCAGCAACCGAGGCCGCATCTTCGAGCCGTTCTTCACCACGCGCCGCGATTCCGGCGGCACCGGCATGGGCCTCGGCATCGTGCTGGCCCTCCTGAAAGCGCATGATGGCACGATCCGGCTGGTTGACTCGGCGAGCGGCACGCGCTTCGAAATCATCCTGCCGGCGGCGTGACTCGGCGGTTCAGATCGGAAGGGCCAAAAGGTGCATTACGACATCGTCATCATCGGCGGAGCCATCGTCGGCTCCTCGGTCGCCTATTATCTGCGCGAGGAAGGGTTTTCGGGCTCGATCGCGCTTGTCGAGCGCGACCCGCAATTTTCCCGCGCCGCGACCACGCTGTCCTGCGCCTCCATCCGCCAGCAGTTCTCGATCCCGGAAAACATCCGGCTGTCGCAATTCACGCTGAAACTGTTCCGGCGGCTCAGGGAAGAGTTTGGCGCGGACGCCGATATCGGCTTTCGCGAAGGCGGCTACCTCATCCTTGCCGGCGAGAACGGGCTGCCGATCCTGCGGGCCAACCACGAGGCGCAGATGGCCGAGGGCGCCGACATCGTGCTCGAGGATGCCGAGGCGCTCGTCCGCCGCTTTCCGTGGCTGTCGGTCGAGGGCATTTCCGCCGGCGCCTATGGCCGCAGCGGCGAAGGCTGGTTCGACGCGCATGCTATGCTGATGCTGTTCCGCAAGGCACTGCGAAGCAAGAACATCGATTTCATCACAGCGTCGGTGACCGGTATCGAGCGGCAGGGGAAGCGCGTCGCCGGTGTGACCCTCGACAATGGCGAGCGGCTCGAGGTCGGCACCGTCGTTAACGCCGCCGGGCCGAATGCCGGCAAGGTGGCAGCAATGGCCGGGCTGGCGCTGCCGGTGGAGCCGCGCAAGCGCAATGTCTTCGTCTTCGAGGCGCGCGAAAAATATGACGACATGCCGCTGCTGGTCGACCCGAGCGGCATCTATGTCCGGCCGGAGGGCTCGGTCTACATCACCGGCGGCGCCGAGCCGGAAGAGGGCGAAGGACCGGCCGACCCCGCCGACTTCGACCCCGACTGGCCGCTGTTCGAAGAGGTGATCTGGCCGGTGCTGGCGACCCGCATTCCGGCCTTCGAGGCGATCAAGCCGACGCGCGCCTGGGTCGGCCATTACGACTACAACACGCTCGACCAGAACGCGGTGATCGGCCCGCATCCCGAGGTCGGCAATTTCCTCTTCGCCAACGGTTTTTCCGGCCACGGCTTGCAGCAGGCTCCGGCGGTCGGCAAGGCGCTGGCCGAACTGATCGTGCATGGCGGCTATCGCACGGTGGATTGCTCGGCGTTCGGGTACAGCCGGATCGCCGATGGGCGGCCGTTTCGGGAATTGAATGTAATCTGAGAAGTCCGCGGCAGGCGTCAGCGCTTGCGGCCGAACCAGAATGCGTTGGGCATGCGCTCCATGCCGATACGCTCATAGAAGCCGACGGCGTCGGGTATGGAGATCAGGCTGATGGCAACGGAAGGTCCGAGTTGCCGGCGTGCCTCATCCATCAGGCCCTTGCCGATACCCAGCCCTTGCGCCGATGCAGAAACAGCGAGCTCGGAGATATAGCAGACCCAGGAAAAGTCGGTGATGCCGCGAGCGACACCAACCAGTGGCTTGCCCGGTGCATCGATGCGCGCGGTGAGCACCAGGTCGGCACTGGCAAGCATCGCCTTCAAACGGGCATGATCATCGACGGGCCGTGTCTCGCCGAGGCCGGATTCCACCAGAACGCGGCGGAACTCGGCGATGCCGAGGCCCGGTTCGCTGGCGTAAAGGATCGTGGATCGCGTTGTCATGTCGACAAAAGTGCACCATGGGCCGGTGGTTTTGAAGCTGTTTTGTACCGATTTTGTGTTTCGATCGACGACGGAAGTCCAAAAACAGCCGTCTTTTATTTGCCCGCGGCATTGTGTAAACCGGGCGCCAGCAATTCCCCGCAACGAGAAGAAGACGGGCAAGAACCATGGAAAAATTCACCAAGCTCACCGGTGTCGCCGCGCCGATGCCGATCGTCAATGTCGACACCGACATGATCATCCCCAAGGATTATCTCAAGACGATCAAGCGCACGGGGCTCGGCACCGGCCTGTTCGCCGAAATGCGTTACAAGGACGACGGCTCGGAAAACCCGGACTTCGTGCTCAACAAGCCGGCCTACCGCAAGGCGCAGATCCTGGTCGCCGGCGACAATTTCGGCTGCGGCTCGAGCCGGGAACATGCGCCGTGGGCGCTGCTCGATTTCGGCATCCGCTGCGTCATCTCGACCTCGTTCGCCGACATTTTCTACAACAACTGCTTCAAGAATGGCATCTTGCCGATCACCGTCAGCCCGGAAGACCTGGAGAAGCTGATGGACGATGCCTCGCGCGGTTCCAACGCGACGCTGTCGGTTGATCTCGAAGCCAAGGAAATACGCGGGCCGGACGGCGGCGTGGTCAAGTTCGACCTCGACGAATTCAAGCGCCACTGCCTCTTGAACGGCCTCGACGATATCGGCCTGACCATGGAGAAGGCCGGCGCCATCGCTTCGTTCGAGAAGAAGAACGCCGAGCTGCGGCCCTGGGCCTGAGCGGTAGGATGACCTGGCCGCGACAGGCCGGGTTCGTGGCGGCTGAACGGAGGGGACAGTCATGACACGTTCGCTTCTTGCCGGGGCCTGCGCGCTGGCGTGGATTCTGATGCCGGTGGCAGGGGCGCATGCACAGACCGACATGGTGCTCGTGCCGGCTGACGATTCGTCCGGCGGGGCCGCCGACCAGGGCGCGTTGAGCAATGCGGCCCTAGCCGACAATGACAAACAGGCGCCGATCCCGTTCGAGGGCGGCCAGCTGACCATCACTCAGGAGGAAGAGTACGGGGAACGGGTACTCGCCTTCGACGGCAAGGAACTGGCGCGCAATTACGACGTCTTCTTCGACAAGATCGTCGAGGTCGGCGGCGTCAAGGTGGCGCTGGTCGATGTCGGCGACGGCGGCAATCAATGCGGCCCAGCCAAGGTGATCGTTTGGAAGCCGGAAGGCGGCACGATCCAGACGGTCACGGTCGAGCAGGATGAATGCGGCGCGCCGCCGGCCGCGATCTCCGACAGCGCCGTCTATTTCGTACCCTATCTTTTGCCGGGCGATTCCAAGCCGGCGCTGCAATGGTCGCCGACGGCCGGACTGACGATTTCCGGCAATCTGACCTACATGCCGGAGCCGGGCACCGACTGGAAGGACGTCGATCCGTCGAAATACGACAACATCATCGACGCCTTCCACAATGAAGCGGTCTACAAACTAGCCGAGACACTGCTTGGCAGGGACATGCCCGACATGGCGACCAGCCTGCTGGTCGGCGGCGGCACGGAAAAAACCGCGTCGGGCGCCTTTTTTGCCAGCGGCTGCGTGCCGCATGATTGCGGCGGCAATGACGGCTTCATGGCGGTCGACCCGGTCAACCAGAAGCTCTATTTCGCCCGCCGCGGCGACAAGCCCGAGCCGGACGCGTGGCCGGCGGTGGGTACATGGCCGGCCGACGTCAAGGAAGCGCTGGACAAGGCGCTGGGGTCGGCGAATTAGAAATCGTTCTGCCGCGATCTTTCGCGCGCCCCGGACATCTCCCCACTTGGGGGGAGATCGGCCGTCACCGCCGCTTTCGCCAAACCGCCTACGCTGCAAAAAAGGAGGACACCATGCGAAAACTGATCTCCACCGGTTCGCCCTTCGAGAACACCGCCGGCTATTCGCGCGCCGTGGTGCAGGGCGACTGGTGTTTCGTGTCCGGAACGACCGGCTACGATTATGCGACCATGTCGATGCCGGAGACCGTAGAGGCACAAACGCGCAATTGCTTGGCGACGATCGCCAAGGCGCTCGGGGACGGCGGTTTCGACGTGGCCGATGTGGTGCGGGCACATTACTATATCACCGATGTGGCTTTCGTGGATGTGGTGTTCCCGATCCTCGGCGAGGCCTTTGGCGAGATCAGGCCGGCGGCAACGATGATCGTGTGCCAGCTCAACAAGCCGGAGATGAAGATCGAGATCGAGGTGACGGCGCTGCGGCGCACAGCCTGATGCCTGTCACGGTTGCGAAAACGACACGGTTAGCACGAGGATCGGCCCATGGTGAAGGTCAGGCGCATCGTTGCAAACATAGACACGCAGGATATCGCGGCGGCAAAACCCTTCTATCAGGATGTGCTCGGCCTCGATCTCAAGATGGATATGGGCTGGATCTCTACCTATGGCTCGCAAGAGACGATGTCCGTGCAGGTCAGTTTCATGGCCGAAGGGGGATCAGGAACGCCGGTGCCGGACATCTCTATCGAAGTCGACGACGTCGATGCCGCGCTTGAAAGCATGAGGACGGCCGGCTTTGCCATCGAATACGGTCCGGCGGACGAACCCTGGGGCGTGCGGCGCTTCTTCGTACGCGACCCGTTCGGCAGGCTGGTCAATATCCTTTCGCATCTGTAGGCGTTTTGTCTTGAGCATCGGATTCTCCCAAACCGGTTTCCACCTTTGGGTCCGATGCTCTGAACCGCGGGCTTGCGCGCCGGCTGCTTGGCGTTTAGCAAGGCCGCGTTCATGCGCTAAACGATTGGAACGGTTCTCATGGCTTCGAAAAATCTTCTCCTGCTTGCCGGCGACGGCATCGGCCCCGAGGCGATGGCCGAGGTGAAGAAGCTGATTTCCGCCATGAACGACAAGCTCGGCAGCGATTTCGTCACCGATGAGGGCCTTGTCGGCGGCTGCGCTTATGACGCGCATGGCGCGGCGATTTCCGATGCCGACATGGCCAAGGCAATGGCGTCGGACGCGGTGCTGTTCGGCGCCGTCGGCGGACCGAAATGGGATGCGGTGCCTTACGAGGTGCGCCCGGAGGCGGGTCTGCTGCGGCTGCGCAAGGACATGGAGCTGTTTGCCAATCTCAGGCCGGCCATCTGCTATCCGGCGCTGGCGGCGTCCTCCTCGCTCAAGCAGGAGGTGGTCGAAGGGCTCGATATCCTGATCGTGCGCGAGCTCACCGGCGGCGTCTATTTCGGCGAGCCTAAGCAGATCATCGACCTCGGCAACGGCCAGAAGCGCGGCATCGACACCCAAATATACGATACGTTCGAGATCGAGCGCATTTCGGGCGTTGCCTTCGAATTGGCGCGCACGCGCAAGAACCACGTCACCTCGATGGAAAAGCGCAATGTGATGAAGTCGGGCGTGCTGTGGAACGAGGTCGTCACCCAGACGCACAAGGCCAGGTATGCCGACGTCAAGCTCGATCACATGTTGGCCGATGCTGGCGGCATGCAGCTGGTGCGCTGGCCGAAGCAGTTCGACGTCATCGTCACCGACAATCTGTTCGGCGACATGCTGTCCGACATCGCCGCCATGCTGACCGGCTCGATCGGCATGCTGCCGTCGGCCTCGCTCGGCGCGCCGGATGCGAAGACAAAAAAGCGCAAGGCGCTCTACGAGCCGGTGCACGGCTCGGCGCCCGACATCGCCGGCAAGGGCATCGCCAATCCGATCGCCATGATCGCCTCCTTCGCCATGTGCATGCGCTATTCCTTCGGCATGGTTGAAGAGGCCGACCGGCTGGAAGGCGCGATCGCCGCCGTGCTCGATCAGGGCTTGCGCACCAGGGATATTCATTCGCCGGGGATGACCGAGGTCGGCACCGCTGAGATGGGCGACGCGATCATCGCCAAGTTCCTGGGCTGATCCTATGGCGGTCGACGTCCGCTGGGCGACGACTGGGGATGCGGCGGCACTCGCCACCGTGCTTTGCGAAATGGCGGTGCATTACCGGCAACCGCCATTCGACGCCAGCCAGGTTTTGTCGGCGGCGCAGAAATGGCTTGGCGACGAAAGCCCATCCTATCCGCATTTTGCGCTCGCCTTCGTCGATGGCGAAGTTTGCGGGCTGGCCTCGGTTGCGATCGCGCATCCCGGCATCGATCTCGAGCGGCTGCTGTTCCTCAAGGACCTGTTCGTGCGCGATACCGCCCGCGATGACTGTGTCGGTCGAGCGCTGATGGCATTCCTCGCCGGCAATTGCATGCGCGAAGGCATCGGCCGTATCGATCTGACCACGGAGGACTGGAACGAAGGCGCGCTGCGCTTCTACGTCGGACTCGGCGCGGAGCGCCAGGGCCAGAAGGTCTTCCTCAGGCTTTCGAGCGAGGTGCTGAAGGCGATCGCTAAACCCTGACGCCCGCCGGCACCGGACCCCACTTGTTCTCGCGCGGCTGGGTCGGGATCAGCGCAAAGATCAGGATGATCACGGTGCCGAAGGTCGGGATCAGGAAAAGCAGGAAGAGCCAGCCGGTCAGGCCGATGTCGTGCAGGCGACGCACGTTCAGCCCGAACCATGGCAGGGCTGTCGCCAGCAGAAAGAGGCCGAAAAGGCCGACCGTCACTGCCGGCAGTTCAGCGGTATTGCCCATTGCGCCATCGATAAAGACACCGATGCCTATGACCACGAGCAGTGCGATCGTCCAGAACAGGCAATAGCCCCAATACTCTTTGCGGCGGGCACGGCCGGCGAAGTTGAAGTAATTCTCGGTCAGACCCAGCCAGAAGTAGCTCCACAGGCCGGCCGATTCGGCCGGACTTTGTTCAGCGGAACGGCCGAAATGTTGCGGCTGACGTGCCGCTGGCGCATTGCCGGCCTGAGACGGCGCGGCGGTTGCAGTGGAGGCGTCGGTGGGCGCGCTGGCAGGTTGGGCGCGGATCGAAAAAACATCGCGTGCCCGTCCGCCAGCCGGCTGGAATTCGACGGTCGTACCTCCGGCAACCGATGCTTCGCGGCGCAAATCTTCGCGCGCCAAAGTGTAGCGGTTGCCGTCGGCTCCGGTGATGAAGCCGAAACCCTGGTCTTCGTCGTAATGAAGAACTTCGCCGCGCATGTCCTGCCCACCCCCATTTCCCCGCCCCAGACTGTGCAAAGTTCCGGCAGACCGCAAGGGGCGTGCGGAAATGGAGAGTGCTGGCTATTTACCCCGGCCGTTTCTTCGATTTCTTGTGTTTCGCAGGTCCGCCTTCGAACTTCGCCTTGGCCGGTTTCCCGGCCCAGGGCTTCGCCTCGAATGGCGGGCGCTGGTCGGCCGGTGCGCGCTTCTCGAATTTGGGCGTGTTCTGATCGAAGGTGCGCTTGCCGCGGTGCGGCTTCTTGTCGGGCCGTGGTTCCTGATAGCCGGCCCGCGACAAATCCGGCGTGCCGTCCAGCCGCTTGACCGCAATGTTGCCCTGCAGCTTCCGGTCGGGGCCGATCGCAGCGAGGAAACGCTCGGCCCAGTCCGCCGCGATCTGCACGAAGGTTTCTTCCGGCTGCATCTTGATGGCGCCGATCTCGCGCTTGGAAATGCCGCCTGTCCGGCACAGCATCGGGATCAGCCAGCGCGGCTCGGCATTCTGCCGGCGTCCGACCGACAGCGAGAACCAGACGCTGTCGCCGAAATCGTCGCGGCGGCTCGGTGTCTCGTCCCGGCGCGCAAATTTTTCGCCCGACGGCGTGAACGCTGCCACGTCGAGAAGATCCTCCGGCGCCGAGTGGCTGGAGCGGCACATCCGCACGAAGGCGGCGGCAACCTGTTCGGGCCCGTGCTGATCGAGAAGCGCCTCGACGAAGCCGCGCTCCTCATCCTTCATAGGCTCGCTGAAGACCGGATCGGCGAGAATGCGCTCGTCGTCGCGCCGTATCACGTCGTCGGCCGACGGCGGGCTCGCCCACGTTGCCGCAAGGCCGGCACTTTGCAGCAGCCGCTCGGTGCGCCTGCGGGCACTATTGGGCACGATCAGCGCGCTGACGCCCTTGCGTCCCGCACGACCCGTGCGTCCGCTTCGGTGCAGGAGCGTTTCCGGGTTGGTCGGCAGGTCGGCATGGATCACCAGCTCGAGATTGGGCAGGTCGATGCCGCGTGCCGCGACGTCGGTGGCGATGCAGACCTTGGCGCGGCCGTCGCGCATCGCCTGTAGCGCGTGGCTGCGCTCGTTCTGGCTAAGCTCGCCGGACAGCGCCACGACGGAAAAGTTGCGATTGTTGAAGCGCGCCGTCAAATGGTTGACGGCGGCGCGCGTGTTGCAGAACACCAGCGCGTTCTTGGCCTCGTAAAAGCGCAGCACGTTGATGATGGCGTTTTCGCGATCCGCCTGGGCGACGCTCAGCGCCCGGTATTCGATGTCGAGATGCTGCTTTTCCTCACCGGAGGCCGAGATGCGTACCGCATCGCGCTGGTAGCCTTTGGCCAGCGTGGCGATGGAGCGCGGCACGGTCGCGGAAAACATCAGCGTGCGGCGATCGGCGGGTGCGGCATCGAGGATGAATTCCAGATCCTCGCGAAAGCCGAGATCGAGCATCTCGTCGGCCTCGTCGAGCACCACTGCCTTGAGCGCCGACATGTCGAGCGAATTGCGGGTGATGTGGTCGCGTAGGCGGCCGGGCGTGCCCACGACGATATGGGCGCCGCGCTCCAGCGCGCGCCGTTCGGTGCGCATGTCCATGCCGCCGACGCAGGACGCCACCGTGGCGCCGGTCAGTTCGTAGAGCCATTCCAGCTCGCGCGTTACCTGCAGGGCCAGCTCCCGCGTCGGCGCCACGGCCAGCGCCAGGGGTGCCGCCGCGTGGGAAAAGCGCTCCGCGCCATCGAGAAGGGTCGGCGCCAAAGCCAGACCGAAGGCGACGGTCTTGCCGGAGCCGGTCTGGGCCGAAACCAGCGCATCGGCCTGGCCAAGCTCGAGAACGGCCTTCTGCACCGGCGTCAGCTCGACATAGCCGCGTTTTTCCAGCGCCTTTGCCAGCGCGGGAACAATAGCTTCGAAATTGGACATCTTGCTCTTTCGAAATTCGGATTCTGAATACCCGGCGACGGGTCAAATGTCGGCAAGCGCCACAGACGGGCGCCGCGAGCCAGACGATGCTCGTTCGTACTTGGTGCCGCCGTCATTGTACAGGGCGGGCGGGTCGGCCTGCTTGCGATTGACTCTAGACGTAAACCGCGTAAAAGCCGGCACCGAACGGGATAGTTTTCGATGCGCGGCCTTTTGATGGCGCTTTCTGCCTTCGACATCCCCGGCCCCAATGCGAACCATTGGGCCGGGCGCGTCGCTGCGTCTCCTCATTCCAGCAAAATCACGTTCTTGCTCAAAAAAACCGGCAAAACGACCACCAAAACGGTCTGATTCCCTTGGCCTAACCACCCTCTCCCGGGTCCGGCCCGGGGGTTGAAACCCGCATCGGCCGGCGGGTTTTCTCCAGAAACCGAGCGGAGAGGGACAGGAGATTTCGATGAGTTTCAAGGTTGCGATCGTCGGCGCCACGGGCAATGTGGGCCGGGAAATGCTCAACATACTGGAGGAACGCGGCTTTCCGGTGAGCGAGGTGGTGGCGCTGGCCTCGCGGCGCAGCCAGGGCACGGAAGTGTCGTTCGGCGACCGCACGCTGAAGGTCAGGGCGCTCGACCAATATGATTTTTCAGACACCGACATCTGCATCATGTCGGCCGGCGGCAACGTCTCCAAGGAATGGTCGCCGAAGATCGGCAAGCAGGGCTGCGTCGTCATCGACAATTCGTCGGCCTTCCGTTACGACCAGGACGTGCCGCTGATCGTTCCGGAAGTGAACCCGGATGCGATCTCGCTGTTCACGCGCAAGAACATCATCGCCAACCCGAACTGCTCGACGGCGCAGCTGGTCGTGGCGCTGAAGCCGCTGCATGATGCGGCCACCATCAAGCGCGTCGTCGTCGCCACCTACCAGTCGGTCTCCGGCGCCGGCAAGGAAGGCATGGACGAATTGTTCACGCAGACGCGCGCGGTGTTTGTCGCCGACCAGGTCGACGTCAAGAAGTTCACCAAGCGTATCGCCTTCAACGTCATCCCGCATATCGACGTCTTCCTCGACGACGGCTTCACCAAGGAAGAGTGGAAGATGGTGGCCGAGACCAAGAAGATGCTCGACCCGAAGATCAAGCTGACGGCGACCTGCGTGCGCGTACCGGTGTTCATCGGCCATTCGGAAGCGGTCAACATCGAGTTCGAGAAGCCGATCACCGCAGATGAGGCGCGCGAGATCCTGCGCGAGGCGCCGGGCTGCCAGGTCATCGACAAGCGCGAGGACGGCGGCTACATCACGCCGCTGGAATCGGCCGGCGAGGACGCCACCTTCATCTCGCGTATCCGCGAGGATTCGACCATCGACAACGGCCTGTCGATGTGGATCGTCTCCGACAATCTGCGCAAGGGCGCGGCACTCAATGCGGTGCAGATCGCCGAGCTGCTGGTCGAGCGCGGGCTGATCCAGCCGAAGAAGAAGGCGGCATAGTTCGCTCACGGCCGTATCGCTGCTGTCGCGGCTGGCCCTCCGCGGGGGCGCCGGACGACCGGCGGCCTGCGGTCGCAGGCTCGGCCTTCGGCGGTTGTTTCGCTCACGGCCGTATCGCCGCTACGCGGCTGGCCTCCGCGGGGGCGCCGGAAGGCCGGCGGCCCGCAGTCGCGGGCTCGGCCTTCGGCCGTTAGCGCCCTTCTCCCCGTTCACGGGGAGAAGGTGCCGGCAGGCGGATGAGGGGTACAGGCGTCTCAAATAGGCAGCAAGGCGACGGCGTCACAGCCGGTTCTCCTCCGCTAGGTCCAACAGCAACTCCAGCGCCTCCTCCGCCCGGTCGGCGGGCACGAACAGATGATCGTGGTAGAAGGCCGAGACCGGATTGACGCCGATGCCGGCGGTGGCCAGCCGCGCGGTGATGGCGGCGAGGAAGCCGACCGCTTCCAGCGACGAATGGATGTTCAGCGTCAGCATCCGGCAGCGGAACACGGTTTTCAGTCCAGCGGCCTTGGCATGGTCTTCAAGCACGATCAGCGTCGTGCCCTCGCGCTCGCGAAATAGCATCACCGGGTGGAGCCTGTCGGGAACGGGCGCATCGGGTGGCAACGTGGTGAAGACATGAACGCCGGCAAGCAATTCCGGCGTCATTGCCGCCAGCAACTTTTTCAGGTCGGTCTCTCCGGCCATCGGTTGCTTTCATTGTGCGATCAGGCGGTGGTTGCCGTCGAGCGCTCGGAAGACACCTCTACGGATTTTCAATAACGCCCTCCACCTCACCCCGCAAGGTGGACTTGGCCAGGTTCGTTGCTGACTGAACTTGCACATCCAAGGTCGCCGTCCCCCGGAGCTGAAAAAGAGCTGGAGGCGTGTCGGATCGCCGTCATGGGCCGCGTCCTTGGTTCGAGCTGGCGAAGGAGCCAGTGCTCACAACGACCGGAGGAACATCAATGACCATGTCTCGGGCAACACCCGTCTCACCGCGTGCCCTGTGGGCCGGCCGCGTGCTCAGCGCCGTCATCGTGCTGTTCATGATCTTCGACGGCGTCATCAAGCTACCGCCGCTCGAAATCGTCACCCAGACCATGGTGCAGCTCGGCTGGCCGGCCGATGCCAATGTCTCGCGCATGCTCGGCACCATTGGATTGGTCTCGACAGCGCTTTACGCGCTGCCACGCACCTCGGTGCTCGGCGCCATCCTGCTCACCGCCTATCTCGGCGGCGCCGTCGCCACGCATGTGCGTATCGGCAGCCCCTTGTTCTCGCACATACTGTTCGGCGTCTATCTCGGCGCCGTCCTCTGGGGTGGCCTGTATCTGCGCGATCCAAGGGTGCGCGCGTTGTTCCCGTTCAGCCAATAGCGGCGACATCGAAAGCCGTTCGATGGTGGCCACGCCGCCAGAGCGGGCGCGGTCTGCCGCCGCCTTTCTACTCTTTGGATCAAATTGAGCGCCGCCGGGCGGCAGCCGATCTTCTTCTTTGGATCAAATCGCCTGGTTGCGAGTTAGGCGGTGCAGCGGCGAGGACGGCACCCTGTTGGAGAGGAACGACAATGAAAAAGGTGATAATCTTGATGGCCTTGCTGGTCCCGCTCGGTGCCTGCTCCCGTACTGAGCAAGGCGCGGCAGTTGGTGGCCTGGGCGGTGCGGCGGTCGGCGCTGCTGTGGCCGGCAACCCGACCAAGGGCGCGGTGATCGGCGGTGCGGCCGGCGCTTTGGCCGGTGCACTGATCGGCCGTGCCAGCGAAAGCGGCCAATGCCGTTATCGCGATCGTAACGGTCGTGTCTACGTTGCGAGTTGCCCGGAAGGCTATTGATCGGGCCGCATCATATGGATGCAATAGCAAAACGGCGGGCAGGGCCCGCCGTTTCGTGGTTGTGGAGATGATTTATTCGGCGCTGGCGGCTTCCGCCTCGGCCGGCGCGGCTGCGGCGGCGGCAGCGGCCGCGGCGGCATCTTCCTGCGCCTTCTTCAGCAAGGCTGCGCGCTCCTGCGCCTTCTTGCCGGGCTCGGCCTTTTTCGGGTTGGCGCGCGCTTCGCGCTTGGCGATGCCGGCTTCATCGAGGAAGCGCAGCACGCGGTCGGTCGGCTGGGCGCCATGCGACAGCCAATGCTTGACGCGCTCGGCGTCGACCTTGACGCGTTCGCCGTCCTTGGGCAGCAGCGGATTCCATGAGCCGAGCGACTCGATGAAACGGCCGTCGCGCGGCGAACGCGCGTCGGCGACGACGACATGGTAATAGGGACGCTTCTTCGAGCCCGCACGGGCCAATCGGATTTTCAGTGGCATTTCTTTTCTCCTAAAAGCTCTGATTTGGTTGATCGGTTGGTGGCTGGTCCTCAGCCGGTTTTCGCTACGCCGTTGGATGCGGCGATCTGCTCGTGATGGCGGATCACTTCGCGGACGACGAAGTTCAGGAATTTCTCCGCGAAATCCGGGTCGAGATGGGCGTCCTTCGCCAGTTGGCGAAGACGGGCGATCTGCTCCTGCTCGCGCGCCGGGTCGGCAGGCGGCAGGCCATGTTCCGCCTTCAGCACGCCGACTGCCTTGGTGCAGCGGAAGCGCTCGGCCAGCATGTGGATCAGCGCCGCGTCGATATTGTCGATCGAGGCGCGATAATTGGCCAGTGCCGCACGCGCGTCCGCTATGTCCTTCTCTTCGTTCATGGCGCCCTCACTTCTTCTTGCCGAGGCCATTCTTGCCAAGCATTGGCAGCCCGCCACCGCCCGGCAGGCCGGGAAGTTTCATGCCGCCGGGCAGCCCAGGCAGACCACCGCCACCGGGAAGACCACCGGGCAGGCCCTTCATGCCGCCGAGCCCGGCCGCCTGCGCCTGCTTCTGCAAGGCGTCGAGCTGCTTGGGGTCCATCTTGGAGAGATCCGGCATGCCGCCGCCCATCATGCCGCCTGCGCCGCCAGGCATCATGCCGCCGAGCCCCATCTTGGAAGCGAGGCCGCCCATCATGCCGCGCATCAGGCCGCCGCCTTTGCCCTTGCCGCCCATCGCCTTCATCATGTCGGCCATGCCGCGATGCATCTTCAACAGTTTGTTGATTTCGGCCGCGTCAGTACCCGAGCCGGCGGCGATGCGCTTCTTGCGCGAGTGCTTCAGAATATCGGGGTTGGCGCGCTCGGCCTTGGTCATCGACGAGATGATGGCGAGCTGGCGACCGAACATCTTGTCGTCGAGCCCGGCGGCGGCCATCTGGTCCTTCATCTTGCCCATGCCGGGCATCATGCCCATGATGCCACCCATGCCACCCATTTTCGACATTTGCTGAAGCTGGCCGGCGAGGTCGTTCAGGTCGAACTTGCCCGACTGCATCTTCCTGGCCATCGCCGCGGCCTGTTCGGCGTCGATGTTCTCGGCCGCCTTTTCGACGAGGCTGACGATGTCGCCCATGCCGAGGATGCGGTCGGCGATGCGCTTGGGGTGGAATTCCTCCAGCGCGTCCATTTTTTCGCCGGTGCCGATCAGCTTGATCGGCTTACCGGTGACGGCGCGCATCGAGAGCGCCGCACCACCGCGGCCGTCGCCGTCCATGCGGGTCAGCACGAGGCCGGTGATGCCGACGCGCTCGTCGAAGCTTTTTGCCAGATTGACGGCGTCCTGGCCGGTCAGCGAATCGGCGACCAGCAGGATCTCGTGCGGCGACGACATCTTCTTGATGTCGGCCATCTCGACCATCAACGGCTCGTCGATATGGGTGCGGCCGGCGGTGTCGAGGATGACGACGTCATGGCCGCCGAGCTTGGCCGCCTGCACGGCGCGGCGGGCGATATCGACCGGCGTCTGGCCGGCGACGATCGGCAATGTGGCGACCTTGACCTGCTCGCCGAGCTGGCGGAGCTGCTCTTGCGCGGCGGGACGCCGCGTGTCGAGCGAGGCCATCAAGACTTTCTTGTTTTGACGGTCGGCGAGGCGCCTGGCGATCTTGGCCGAGGTCGTCGTCTTGCCGGAACCCTGCAAGCCGACCATCATGATGACGACCGGAGCCGGTGCATTGAGGTCGATGGCGACGCCCTCGGCGCCGAGCATCTCGACCAGCTCGTCATGGACGATCTTGACGACCATCTGGCCGGGCTTGATCGACTTGACCACGGCGGCGCCGACGGCCTTCTCGCGCACCTTGTCGGTGAAGGAACGCACCACTTCCAGCGCCACGTCGGCCTCAAGCAACGCACGGCGCACCTCGCGCAGCGCCGCCGAGACATCAGCCTCCGACAAGGCGCCGCGGCCGGTGAGGCCGTTCAGGATCGAACCAAGACGTTCCTGTAGCGATTCAAACATTCTTTTTCCTTTTCCCTGGCACCCGGATGATGCCCGAGAGGTAATGCGTTCGCGCCAACTGTCCAAGCAAAAGCCGGTCTGGGCAAAGCCCAAAGCCAAAAAGCACCCGGGGGCGCACAGCGCTGCCGGGTGTTGGCCTCCGGGATCGATTTACAGCACTTCACCTCAAAGAGGTTTCGGCGTCCCGGTCGGTTTGCTCGGAGGAATACTCGTCGCGGAATTCGCGGCGTGTAGACAGGAAATCGGCCGCAGAGTCAAGCTTTGGTCAAGCTTTGCGCCAAATAGCAGGGACGACCAGGCAATGCACATCAGCGCACGCCGCCGGCGCGCGCCATATCCGGCTCAACCTTCAGCGGTGAGCGCGGATGTAAAAGCAGCAGAACGGTCAACAGGCTGCTGACGATGCCGATCGAAGCGATGAGGACGGCGTCTGAAGTCGTCCAGCCGGCGGCTTCGAGCGGCTTGGCGTTGAACAGGGCGAAGGAATTATAGCTTTGCTGGTGCGAAATCAGCAGGAAGCCCGTCAGATTGTTGCCGAGGTGGGCACCAAAGCCGGCACCGAGATTGCCGGTTGCATAGACCAGAAGCGTCAGCAGCAGCGCAAAGGCGGCGATCGAGGCCAGCACGCAGGCATTGATGGCAGCGCTCGAACCTGGGCTCCAGTGCAGGGAGGTGAACAGCAATCCCGGCAGCAGCGCCCAGATGAAAGGGTTCTGGAACCGGCTCGCCAGGCCCCTGAGCAGATAACCGCGAAACAGCATCTCCTCCGACGAGGTCTGCAGAAAGGTCAGGGCGGCGATCGGGATCAGGAACGAAAGCCACGCGGACAGGCCGATCGCGCCGCGCGCGATGTCGGGCTGCAAACCATAAAGCAGGATCTCCGAAAGCAGCGAGGTGATCAGCACCGCGGTCAGTCCTTTCAGGAACCCCGACCAAGAAATGCGCCGGCTGACGCCAATCAGGGCTGTCAGCTTCTCGCGATGGATCCAGCGCATGGCAGCCCAAAGGCCGAGCCAGATTCCGGCAAATGAAGCCAGCGCCGCGAGGATGCCCGCAGGAGAGGCCATGAAATCCTGCACCGCTCCTCCACCTGGCGGGGCGGTGCCAGACGATGCCTGCCAAACGGCAAAGGCATAGGTGCCGCCGAACAGCACGGCGGCAGTGGTTCCGAGCCAGAACAGTATGACGACCACCGCTCCAAGCAGAAGCCGCGGCAAAGTGGTCTTGTTGTTGGCGGTGTGCCGGTACTGTTGGAAGGCGGTGGGGTCGATCGTCACGCGGGCTCGCTGGCTGGTGCTTCGGCTCGCAAGATCTAGAACATCGGCCCCAATGTGGAAACCGGTATTGCATCGGCAATGCCGGCCTGTGGCGATATCGAGGTTTGTGAGCGGCCGCCGCTACTGCAGGGCGACCGCCCTGTTTGTATCGTCAGCGCACGACGTACATGATGCGCCTTGTGTCCGGATCGATCAGCGCCGGCTGACCGTTCACGTAGACGTAGCGGTAGTCATAGTCCGGAATCTCGCGCAGCTCGACGGTGTCAGGCAACGTCCCGCCCGTCACCACCTCGCCCTCGAGATAGACCGGATCGAGCCGATGCGTACGGACATAGGTACGGATCTCGGCCGGCGGTCTCCGGATAGGCTCGATCGCCTCGCCCGCAACGATCGCTCCGGTGTAGCTGTCGGAATATTCGGCGCTAGCGGCGGGCGGCGTCACGACGGCAATGTCGGCGCTGGCCGGACGCTGTGTCAGGACCACACGGCTGCCGCCGAAATCGGCCGTCACATAGTCGGAATAGACCCAGCCCTGGCCGTTAGCCTCGGCGATAGTGCACCATTTGCTGTTGGCGATGCAGCCGTCGAGCGTCGCCGACTGGCCGGCCGCGAGCACGCCGATCACCGGATATTGCGGGCCGGGGCCGGCGCGTACATTGAGATCAGTGATGGCCGAGACGGCGGTGTCGGCCAATGCAGAGCCCGACATCGCTATGAGCGCTCCGGCCACCGCCGGAAACAATATGCGTTTCATGGTCTTCTCTCCGTTTCACAGTCCCTTGGCACGGAAAACGAAGCAAAGCCGCATGCGTTCCGGCTAAAAGGCTTCGGCCGGCTCACGATTTGTTCCAGTCGTTTTCAGCAGGTCGGTCAAAAGCTCGTGAACAAAAGCAAGTTTTTGCGCCGCCACGTCCGAGATGACGAAGGGATAGAGATCGGGCAGGCCCATGCAGCGGTTGATCGAGTTGGACGCCTCCGACAGCACCAGCCAGCGGTCGAGAATCCTTTCGAAAGGCTCTGGCCTGGAGGCGGGTTCCGATGGTGCCGGCTGCAGCTTGCCGCCGGTATCGGCGCGCGGCAGCTCGTTGGCTTCAACGGTTTCCAGCCGGCCGAGCGGGAAATTCAGGGCATGCACCATCTCCAGCGTGTCGGTGATGTGCATGTGATGCGCCCATGTCTCGGCCCAGTCCTCCCATGGGTGCGACGTCGCATAGGCCGAGATATGGCGCTGCTGCCAGTCGGGCGGCGCGCCATCGGCATAATAGGTCTTCAGCGCCTGTTCGTAGCCGGCGCGCTCGTCGCCGAACAAAGCGCGAAAACCGGCAAGCTTTTGCGAATCGTCGCGGATCAGGCGGTCCCAGTAATAATGGCCGAGCTCATGGCGGAAATGGCCGAGCAGCGTGCGGTAGTTCTCGCCCATCTCGACGCGCCGCCGTTCGCGCTCTGCCGAATCCGCCTCGGCGACGTTGAGCGTGATCCGGCCGTTGTCATGACCGGTCAGGATACGTTCGCCGCCCGGACCGCCGCCGATCGGATCGGCAAGAAAATCGAAAGCGAGACCGATCTCGTCGCCAACTTCCTGCTTGGGTGCGACCGGCAGGCCGAAGGCGAGCAGCGAATAGACGGCACGCTTCTTTGCCGCCTCGACACGGATCCAGCGGCGGCGGTTGCCGTCGACCGACAGATCCGGGATCAGCTGGTTCAGCGCACAGGCGCGGCAGAAGGCGTGGCCGGGCTCCGCCATCCAGTTGCAGGCGCATTCGTCGGCATTGGTGCAATGGAAGACGTCGGCGCCGGACAGCGCGAAGCGCGCATGCTCGGGATCGTAGAGCACGAGGCTGGCGCAGTTCAGGCATTGCGCGTTCTCGAAATAGAGACGGTGGCCGCAATGCGGGCAGTCGAAAAGCTTCATTGGCGTCTCAAATCATTCGAAATGCGGAGGACGATACGAGCAGGAGAACGCCAAACGCCTGTCAGCTGCCCACGTTCCTGCCGGCCGATGCTATTTTGCCGCAAGCTGGGCGACGACCTCCTTGGCCACTGCCTCGCCTGACAATCTGGCGCCGCCGCAGGTCTGCATCAGCGGACCTGCCAAATGCTCGCCGGCGAAGAAGATCTTTTCCGCCACGGGCTGCATCAGCGTGGCGCGCGCTTGCGAGCGGCCGGGCCGCGCCGCCGCATAGGCGCCGCGCACGAACCGCTCAGCGCCCCAATTGGTCATCATTGCGCGTCCGACATGCTTTCGTATGTCGCCGCCAAAGATGCCGCAGAGCCGGTCGACGACGAAGTCGATGCCCGCCGCCTCGCCCGCCGCCGACATCTCCCAAGCGAAATCGCCGCCGACGAAACCGACCATCAAATCGAGGTCGAAGGGAAAGCAGAGGAAGTAGATGTCGTGCCGGGCCAACCGCTCGATCAGCAAATCGTCGAACGGCTCCAGGCCGAGTCTTGTACCGGATATTTCGACCGGCAGCTTGGTCAGCATGCCCATCGGCAGGTCGAAGAAGGCGGCGAAATGGGCATCGGGGAGTGCAGGCGAGAACGCAATCTCCTCGAAGGCGAGCACTGCCGGGGAGGCAGTGACGATGACCGCCTTGGCGCAGATGGTACCGCGATCGGTGACGCAGGCTACGCCCGGCCCATCCCAGACGATCTTGCGCACCGGCGTCGACAGTTCCACCGGCACATCGGCACCGAAGCGGGCAACCAGCGTACCGAAGCCTTCCCTGGTGAAATAATTCGGATCGAGATCGGCGGCGGCCTGAAAGTCGCGGATCGATATCTCGTCCTCGTCGGCGCCGAAATCCATCGGCCCGGCGAAGGTTGCGGCGGCGCGCGGCGCGTGTCCCTTGGCGAGCAATGCCGAAAGGCGGTCGTCGTCGCCTTCCCTCACCTGATGTGCCGCCACCAGTTCGAACAGCCTTGCGTCGGCCACCTTCATCGCCGCCTCCTCGGCTTCGCTTGCCTTTCGCTCACGGTAATAGAGATGATCGACATTCATGTCGTGGTGATGAAGCGTCCAGGCAGCGGCCTTCGCCTCGGGAAAGTAGGGATTGCGGTCCGCGGCATGCAGCCAGGCGCAGCCGATGTCGAACGGCACGCCGAAATGCTGGTCGCTGGTCCAGGCGCGGCCGCCAATGCGGTTCACCGCTTCCAACAATTTGAAGGAAAAACCGGCAGCGCGCAGGGTCTTGGAAGCCGAAAGCCCGGCTGAACCGGCGCCGATGATCACGACATCAACGTCTTCCATGCTTATTCTGTCCCCGCCACAATAATTACTTGATCGTAGGCAAATTCCCGGGCGTCCGCCAGTGTGGTGGATTTGAGGTTCCTGCTGTATTGAGTGCATCGGCGTGGCGCCGGGGCAGTGACAAGCAGGTGTTTCGCAGGCAAGTTCGCAATTGGGAACGTGATTCAGGCAACCAGGAGAGCAGCATGGCATTTCTTGCCAAGGGGAAGATGTTTGTAGTGGCCACGGTGGTGGCGGTGCTTGCGCTGGCGACGGGCGCGCAGGCGGCGGCCAGCTGTGGCAAGAGCGGCGCCGGCTTCGAGGCATGGAAACCGGAGTTCGCCGCGGAGGCGAAGGCCGACGGTGTCGGCTCGAAGGGTCTGGCCGCTCTGGCTCGCGCAACCTACGCGACAAAGACGATCTCCGTCGACCGCGCCATCCATAAGGCTTTCAGCGGCTCGGTGGAAGCTTTCATGAAGCGCCGTGGCGCGTCCGCGATCATTGCCAGGGGCCGTGCGCTGAAGAAGGCCAATGCTGCGCTGTTCGACAAGATCGAACGGAATTACGGCGTGTCGCCGGGCGTGTTGCTCGCCATCTGGGGCATGGAGACCGGCTTCGGTTCCGCCATGGGCAACCAGAATACGGTCTCCGCCATTTTAACGCTGGCCTATGACTGTCGCCGTCCGGAGTTCTTCTACCCGCATGCCATTGCGGCCCTGAAGCTGGTTGATCGCGGAGCGTTGAGCGCCTCGTCGGTCGGTGCCGCGCATGGCGAGATCGGCCACACGCAGTTCCTGCCCGGAAATGTTTTGACGTATGGTGTCGGAAACAAAAATCTGCGCGACAAGAGCACTGCGTTGGCTTCCACCGCCAACTTCCTCAAGAGTCATGGTTGGCGGGCCGGCGCGAGCGCGCAGGCGAATATGGGCGCAATCGCTGGCTGGAATTCCGCGAGCGTCTATCAACAGGCCATCGCCCGCATGGCCACGGCGATCGATGCCGACTGATAGGATATAAACGCAAAAATGACTGGGCTCGGTTGGAAGCGCGAGGCGAGCATGAAGAGTTTCGCAACAGCGCAGGGCTTGCCTTGCCCTTTGGAACCTAGCTAGGACAGGCGATGATCTCGCTCTCGATCGTTGATTTCGATGCGGACCCCGAGGGGGTGACTGCGATCCTAAGCCTCGAACCGACACGCATAGTCCGCAAGGGCGACCCGATGCGTAACGGTTCCCCGCGCAAGAAGAATGGATGGAGCCTCGATGGTCCGCGGCAAAGGCTCCGGAGTGGGGCCGAGCACGAGAATGCGGTCAACTACCTGATCGAGCAGATGCGAGGTCGGGAGGAGGCCTTCGCACGGCTGCGGCAGGAAGTGCGGCCAAAGCAGATAACTATCTACGGCGGGTTCTATCAGCCCTACGACGGACAGTGCGGCATTTGGCTTGAGCCGTCTGCGATGAGGGTGCTCGCGGATTGCGGTGTTGGCTGGAGCCTCGACCTTTTTGTTGAGGACGAAGCTCACCAACATGGAAATGAGGTGTGAGCAGGCGTCCTGTCCGCATTGGGTCGTTTGCCGACTGGCTGGTTCCAAATTTGAGCGGAGTCTGATTCATAAGGGCATGAGCCGATACGATCTGACCGACTTCGAATGGCGCGTCATCGAGCCGCTTTTGCCCAACAAGCCGCGAGGCGTGCCGCGTGTCGATGACCGTCGCGTGCTGAACGGCATCTTCTGGGTGCTGCGATCGGGTGCGCCATGGCGCGATCTGCCCGAGCGCTACGGCCCTCGCACCACTTGCTACAACCGCTTCGTTCGATGGCGGAAAGCAGGTGTCTGGGATCGGCTGATGGACGCCATTACCGAGGCCCATGACGGCACGGTGCAGGTAATGAGTCTACGTCCTAGTTTTCTCGGATCGTTTTCAGCTTTCACGAGATCGGTAGAGCGCCCAGCCCGCTGTTCGGATGTCAGCGCTGGCGGTTACGCGCCGCCAGTGTCCTCAGCCTGAGCGCGTTGAGGCGGATGAAGCCTTCGGCATCCTTCTGATCGTAGGCGCCGCGGTCGTCCTCGAAGGTGACCAGCGCATCGGAATAGAGCGTCTTCCTCGACTTGCGGCCGGTGACAATCACGTTGCCCTTGTAGAGCTTCAGCCGCACGGTGCCTTCGACGTCTTCCTGGCTCTTGTCGATCATTGCCTGCAGCATCAGCCGCTCGGGCGCGAACCAGAAGCCGTTGTAGATGAGCTCGGCGTAGCGCGGCATGAACTCGTCCTTGAGATGGGCGGCTCCGCGGTCGAGCGTGATCGATTCGATCGCCCGATGGGCGGCGATCAGGATGGTGCCGCCGGGGGTCTCGTAGACGCCGCGCGATTTCATGCCGACGAAACGGTTCTCGACCAGATCTAGCCTGCCGATGCCGTTGTCGCGACCGAGATCGTTGAGCGCTGCCAGCATCGTTGCCGGCGAGAGTTTCTTGCCGTCGAGCGCGATCGGATCGCCCTTGAGGAATTCGATCTCGATCTCGGTGACCTCATCGGGCGCGTCCATCGGCGAGATGGTGCGCTGGTGGACGAATTCCGGCGGTTCCGTCCACGGGTCCTCCAGCACCTTGCCCTCGGAGGAGGAGTGCAGAAGGTTGGCGTCGACGGAAAACGGCGCATCGCCCTTCTTGTCCTTCGGCACCGGGATCTGGTGCTGCTCGGCGAAGTTGATGAGATCGGTGCGCGACTTGAACGACCAATCGCGCCACGGCGCGATGACCTTGATGTCGGGGTTGAGCGCATAGGCCGACAGCTCGAAACGCACCTGGTCGTTGCCTTTGCCGGTGGCGCCATGGGCGATGGCATCGGCGCCGGTCTCTTTTGCGATCTCGACGAGATGTTTCGAAATCAGCGGCCGGGCGATCGAGGTGCCGAGCAGATAGGTGCCTTCATAGACGGCGTTGGCGCGGAACATCGGGAAGACGAAATCGGATACGAACTCCTCGCGGACATCGACGATGCGGATGTCCTTGATGCCCATCATCTCGGCCTTGCGCCTGGCCGGCTCCAGTTCGCCACCCTGGCCGAGATCGGCGGTGAAGGTGACGACCTCGGCGCCGAGCTCGGTCTGCAGCCATTTCAGGATGATCGAGGTATCAAGGCCGCCGGAATAGGCGAGCACGACTTTCTTGACGGCTTTTGCTTTCGACATGGTGGGCAGTTCCGCGACAGGGGTTCTTCGCGGGCGAGGTATCACGGCGTTTTAGGCCAGCGCAAGGGACGAACGATGCCTGGACCAGATGCTTCATCTCCAAGAGGCTGGCGAGGACACGGCTCTTGCGCTATGGCTGCGCCGTCTTTTGCCCCTACGAGACGAGCCATGTCCTTCATCCCCGACAGTACGACGCTTATCCAGTTCTCCATCGCCACCTTCATCCTGGCGATCACGCCCGGGCCTGACATGACGCTGTTCGTCTCGCGCACGCTGAGTCAGGGCCGTGCCACCGGCTTTGCCTCGATGGCCGGCGCCTTGTGCGGCACGCTGATTCACACCACGCTGGTGGTGGTCGGCGTCTCGGCGCTGATCGTCGCCTCGCCGATGGCGTTCTTCGTGCTGAAGATTTTTGGCGCCGGCTACCTGGTCTTCCTGGCATGGCAGGCGATCACAAAAGGGTCGGCGTTTTCACCGGAGAAGAAGAGCGGGCCGCAGATCTCGCTGTTCCGTAGCTGGGCGGCGGGGCTCGGGGTCAATCTGCTCAACCCGAAGATCATCCTGTTCTTCATGACCTTCCTGCCGCAATTCGTCTCCGCGCATGATCCCGACGCGCCGGGAAAGCTGTTCTTCCTCGGCGCGATGTTCGTCGTGCTGGCGATCCCAGTGACGGCGCCGATGGTGCTGGCGGCGGAAAAATTCTCGGCCGCGATGAAATCCAGCCCGCGCGTCACCCGCGTCGTCGACTATCTGTTTGCCGGAGTTTTTTCGGCCTTCGCGCTCAAGATCCTGACGGCCCAGGCGAAATAGGGCGTCCGATCTGACGCCAGCTTCCGGCCGAGCGCCCGGCGCTCAGCCAGTAGAAAATACCGCCGACCATACCGCAGCCGATCACCGCCAGCATGACGCTGGTATTGGTAACCTCGAAATTGGCATCGGCCGTCTGGTGGACGAAGCCAAGGAAGACCGCCGAGACCACAGCACCCGCCAGCGCATAGAACAGCCAGTCACGCCGGCCAAGGATCTCGGAGACGAGGATGGCGATGGCGGCCGGCATGAAGGCGAAATAGGCGACGAACAGCGCGACGAAGGGGATTGAAAACCACAGCGACGCCTGCGCCGCCGGTTGCGTCTCGTCCGTTATCAGCCCAAGAGACGCCAGGAACATGATGTTAAGGAAGGCGCTTGCCGCCAGCGAAGCCACGCCGTAGCCGACAAGGATGACGGCGAAGCGGATCAGATAGGCGACGACGCGATTCACGCCTCGCCATGCCCTGCGATCATCATCGCTTCCAGCGCCAGCCGGTCGACCTTGCGCATGCGCTCGGACTCCGACTTGAGCTGGCCGCAGGCGGCCAGGATGTCGCGGCCGCGCGGCGTGCGGATCGGCGAGGCATAGCCGGCATTGTTGATGTAGTCGGCGAATTTCTCGATCGTCTCCCAGTCCGAGCATTGATAGTTGGTACCAGGCCACGGATTGAACGGGATCAGATTGATCTTGGCCGGGATGCCTTTGAGCAGCCTGATCAGCGCCTTGGCGTCCTCGATCGAATCATTGACGTCCTTCAGCATCACATATTCGAAGGTGATCCGCTTGGCGTTGGACAGGCCGGGATAGGCACGGCAGGCAGCGATCAGTTCGTTGAGCGGATACTTCTTGTTGATCGGCACCAAAAGGTCGCGCAGATCGTCATTGGTGGCGTGCAGCGAGATCGCCAGCATGACGCCGATCTCCTCGCCGGTGCGGAAGATTTCGGGCACGACGCCGGAGGTCGACAGCGTGATGCGGCGCTTGGACAGGGAAAGCCCGTCGCCGTCGGATGCGATCAGCAGGGCCTTTTTCACCGCCTCGAAATTGTAGAGCGGCTCGCCCATGCCCATCATGACGACGTTGGACACTTTCCTGCCCTCGGCCGGCACGATGGCGCCGTCGGGCGTATCGCGGTCGGGGAAGTCGCCAAGCCGGTCGCGGGCGGTCAAGAGCTGGGCGAGGATTTCCTCCGCCGTCAGGTTGCGCACCAGCTTCTGCGTGCCGGTGTGGCAGAAGGAGCAGGTCAGGGTGCAGCCGACCTGCGAAGAGATGCAGAGCGTGCCGCGGCCTTCTTCGGGAATGTAGACGGTCTCGATCTCGACCGGCCGGCCAGCGCCGCGCGGCGGAAAGCGGAACAGCCATTTGCGCGTGCCGTCGGAGGAAATCTGCTCCTCGACGATCTCGGGCCTGGCGACGGTGAAATGCCTGTCGAGGGCGGCGCGCAGATCCTTGGAGATGTTGAACATGCCGGCAAAGTCGGAAACGCCGCGCACATAGATCCAATGCCAGAGCTGTTGGGCGCGCATTTTCGCCTGGCGCTCCGGCACGATGCCGGCAGCGACGAGGGCGGCCCCAAGTTCGGCTCGCGTCAAGCCGATCAGCGACGGTTTTTCAGGCGTCGTGCGGGTGCGCAACGCGTCACGCGCGCCTTCGGCGGTAAGATCGAATGAAAGGGTCATTGTTGCGCCAATATAAGCGATTTGCGGCCGATTACAGCATCGTGCCCGAAATGAAGCGCGGCGCATAGCACAGGTTAGCGGCGGAGTCATGCCGGGGTTCTTCCTTATCCCCTTGTGGGAGAAGGTGGCCGAGCGAAGCTCGGTCGGATGAGGGGTGTTCCAGCTTGGCATCACCTGCACTCCGTCCAGCACCCCTCAACCGTCTTGGCGTTGCGCGCCAATCCACTTTCTCCCACAAGGGGAGAAGGAGACCGCACGAACGCCGGTTCTTTACGTCGCTGTGTTAGGTGGTGAACGTCACGGACGAGGACTTTACTTGCACTTGGCGATCGAGGCCAGCGCCGCCGAGATGCCCTTCAGCGAGAAGACGTAGGTGGTAGTGTTGCCGCGGCCGGACTTGGCCGACACCTTCATGTCGGTGCCGGTCTTCATCGCGGCGATCAGCACCGGCTCCTCGGCGGCGTTCTCGACCCAGGCCGACTTGCCGCGCGTGAACATCGAAAACGACTTCTTGTCGATGGTGACGGTGGCCTTGGAACCTTCCTGGAAGGTATAGCCGGCGATGAATTGCGGCTCGTAGGACACTTGCTGCCCCGGCCGCTGGCTGACGAAGAAGAACATGTCGCCGTGATCGAGCGTCGGCGGCTGCTTGTCGGTTGGCACCGTCAGGACATAGCAGACCTTGCCGCCGCCCGACGCCTGATAACTGTAGGTGCCCCAGGCATTATGCTGGCCGATCTTGGTTGCCGACTGCGCCAGCGCGGGCGCCGTCAAGGCCATCAGGGCCAGGCTGGAGACTATAGCAATCAATCCGCGCATCGCTTTTCCCGTATTCCACTGGTGCGGCGGCAGGCCGGCTCGGCGTCCTGCCCGTCGCTTCATTTTGATTTAATCTGGGTTACCAAACGGTGAATTTCCCCTGAGAAAAGGATGTTCACGCCAGGAAACCGCCGCCGTCTTCGCGCTGCCGCTCGAAAAAGCGGCTGGCGCAATGTCCCTGCCGCGACTTGGAGGCCACGAAAACGGCAAGAGTTTGACTTTTCAAGCAGCTAGGTCTTGCGGCGATTCTCGCTTTTTGAGGTGCGTGACGAATTTCCCTGCAGGCGGTACTATGTCTGCGTTCGCCGCCACGGCGCTCGGCCAGGGTGCCCTTCCTGGCGGCTACGGGAGATTTGGCCATGGCCGTTTCCGAGACAGTCCTGATCCTCGCGGGCGGCACAGCCGTCCTGGCGATTGTGTTCGGCGTTCGTGTCGCCATGCGGCGGGCGGCCGGTGGCGCGGTGCGCCGGTCGGATGCCGGGGAGACGGCGGGCGGATCGGGCGCCCCCGACGTGGCCGGGGTCATTGCGCTGCCACCTTTGATCTTCCTCGGCTTCCTGGTGGCGGCAACCGTGCTTGAGGTGCTCGTGCCGCTCCCGGTCATGGCCGGGCAGGCGCTCGCCCGCTATCTGGCTGGCGCTGTGCTCGCGGTGTGCGGCTTCGTGTTCATCTTTATGGCGGCGGGCCGCTTTCAGGCCGCTGGCACCAACATACCACCGACCTTGCCGACGACGGCGCTGGTCGTCGACGGCATCTATCGGCGGACCAGGAATCCGTTCTATCTGGGAACGACCCTCGTTTATCTGGGCCTCGGCGTCGCGGCCGGAAGTCTTTGGGCTATTGCGCTCGTGGTCCCGCTGCTGTGGGTGATCAATACCGGCGTCATCGCGCCGGAAGAGCGCTATCTCGAGCGGAAGTTCGGAGATGCCTATCGCGCCTACAAGGCGCGGGTGCGGCGGTGGGCTTGACGGCCAGAAAGTCGGTTCTCACGCGATTTTTTGCGCCGCACCGGCTCAGCTCTTGTCGGCGATGGCCTGCCTGGCGGCGAGCCGGTGCGCCGGCGTGATGTGGGCGCTGACGGCGGTAATCGCGGCGGTCAGCACGGCGATGTCGTCGGTGAAGCCTAGCCCAAGGATGAAATCGGGGATGACGTCTGTCGGCAGCACGAAATAGCCGAGCGCAGCAAGCAAGGTGCCCTTGGCGCGAAGCGGCGTCTTCTTGTCCATGGCACAGTAATAGGCGGCGACCACCTCTTCCATGAACGGGATCTGCCGGGCGGCCTTCTTCGCCGTACGCCAGAACTTTTCGCGCACTTCGCTCTCGTTGCCCGGCTTGCTGCCGAGGCCGAAGAAATCAAAACCGGATTTTTGCGCCATCAACCTCTCCTTGCGGCCGTCGCGTGACTTTACGCGTGACCGCGAGGCAAAATGTGGTGAAAGCCGAACCTCGCTGCAAGGTGCAGATAGGCTCAGCCGCCGAAATAGCGGTTCATTTTCCTGGCCAGATCGAAATCCAGCGCGGTCAGGCCGCCGGCGTCGTGCGTGTTGAGGGTCACGTTTACCGTCTTGTAGACGTTCGACCAGTCGGGATGGTGGTCCATCTTCTCCGCGGCCAGGGCAACGCGGGTCATGAAGGCAAAGGCTTCGGAGAAATTCTTGAAGGTGAAGCTGCGGGTGATCGACCCACCATCCTTGGCCAGCGACCAGCCGTCGAGGCCGGCAAGTTCGGCGCGGATCGCCTCTTTTGCTAGTTTCTCCCTGGCCATGTCCGTCTACCGCATGATCCGCGAAGCGTCGGCGGCGCCGACCAAACGGCTGGCGACGCGGTTGTCAGCACCTGAAAGCGGCCAGGCCTCCTCGACGACGTAAGGCCCGCCGCCGACCGAATCGCGCGACGACATCAGCACGAAGCGGCCGATCCGGAACGGCAGCGTCGAAAAATTGCCGCGCGCCGACAGATACTGGGCGACATCGAGCGGGCTCGAATTGCGCAGGCGGGCCAGCGTCACATGCGGCATGAACTTGCGCGGGTCGGCCGGGATGCCGAGCCGCTGGCAGATGCGCTCGATCTCGGCCTGCAATGCGGAAAGATCGGGCGAAGCGGCGACCCCGGCCCACACCGCATGCGGCTTCTTCTGGCCGAAGGCGCCGACGCCGGACAGCGTCAGCGGGAAGGACGGGCGGTGAACACGGTCAAGCGCATTGGCGATTTCGTCGGCGACATGGCCCTCGACATCGCCGATGAAGCGCAGCGTCAGATGATAGTTCTCGACGTCGATCCAGCGGGCTCCGGGCAGGCCGCCCCTGAGCAGGGACAGCGAAAGAGCGGCATCACGCGGTATCTCGAGGGCGGTAAAAAGACGCGGCATGGGAAGCCTCCTGTCCTCGAATCGAACTCTTGCCCCTAGCGAATCATCGATATTCAAACGGGGCAAGGGGTTTGTTGGTCGCAGGCCTGCCTAAAAGCTTCCCCTGCGGAAGGTGTTGCGACGGCGAGCCCTCGCCTTCAGGAATTGCCCCGGACCGCTTCAATGGTCTTCTCCACACTGGGCAGGATACCCTCGACGATGCGGTCGACGCCTCGGGCGTTTGGATGAAGGCCGTCCTCGAGTTGCAGGACGGATTGACCGGCGATGCCCTTGAGAAAGAAAGGATAGAGCGGCACGCCATATTTTTCAGCCAGTCTCGGAAAGGTCGCGTCGAAGGCGTTCTGGTAGTCGGCGCCGAGATTGGGCGCCGCGCGCATTCCGGCCAGCAAAACGGCGATCTTGCGCTGCTTCAGTTTTGCCAGCATGGCATCCAGGTTCTTTTCCGCTATGGCGGGCGAAACGCCGCGCAGCATGTCGTTGGCGCCGAGCTCCAGGATGACGAGCTGCGTGCCGTCCGGCACCGACCAGTCGAGCCGCGACAGGCCGCCGCTCGTCGTATCGCCGGAGACGCCGGCATTGGCGACCGTGACATCGTAGCCCTTGGCGCGCAGCGCCGCCTGCAGCTTCTCGGTGAAGCCCTGACCTGGCCCGAGGCCATAACCCGCCATCAAGCTGTCGCCGAAACCGACAATGGTGAACGGTTCGGCGCGCGCCGACGAAATGGCGCCGCAAATGGCGAGGAAAAGGGCGAAGGCTGCGGCAAAGGTGTGTTTGAAAGCCATGCGGCAGGCCCCATATGACCAGGAACATCTGTTGGCGAAGGCAGGTTTTCGTCTTTGTCGAGCATCGGATGCACTAGCCTTCATCCCCCATATAGGACGATTTGATTTTGGAAGAAGCCGTCATTTCGCTGAAAGACGTATCGCTGACGCTCGGCGAAGGTGCATCCTCGGTCCATGTGCTGAAGGGCGTCAGCCTCGATGTGGCGGGCGGCGAAGCGACAGGCATCGTTGGACCTTCAGGTTCGGGAAAGTCGACATTGCTGATGGTTTTGGCCGGACTTGAAAGGGTCGATTCGGGCACGGTCCGAATTGCCGGCGAGCTGCTCAACGGCAAAAGCGAAGATCAGATCGCATCGTTTCGAGGGCGAAACATCGGCATCGTGTTCCAGTCGTTCCATCTCATCCCCAATATGACGGCGCTGGAAAACGTTGCGGTCCCGCTGGAGCTTGCCGGCCATGTCGATCCATTCGGCGTGGCGGCGCGCGAGCTGGCGGCGGTCGGTCTCAGCGATCGCGTCACCCATTACCCCGGCGAATTGTCTGGCGGCGAGCAGCAGCGCGTGGCCATCGCCCGGGCACTGGCGCCGTCGCCGCGCATCCTGATCGCCGACGAGCCGACCGGCAATCTCGACCAGGCAACGGGGCGGCACGTCGCCGACCTGCTGTTTGCCAAGGCGGCCGAACGCGGCATGACGCTGGTGCTGGTCACGCATGACCCGCTACTCGCGGCGCGCTGCTCGCGCCAGGTGTCGATGCGGTCGGGGCTGATCGAAGACGCGCCTAAGCCGGCCACCAGGGCTGGCAAGGTGACCGCGTGATGCCGCTGGCGCAAACGCTGAGGCTCGCCTTTCGGTTTTCGCTGCGCGAAATGCGTGGCGGGCTGTCCGGCTTCCTGATCTTCCTTGCCTGCATCGCGCTCGGCGTCGCTGCGATCGGCGGCGTCAATTCGGTGGCGCAGGCTATTTCCGCCGGTGTTGCCGACCAGGGCCAGACGCTGCTCGGCGGTGATCTCCGCTTCCAGCTCAACCAGCGCGATCCGACCAGAGCCGAACGCAGCTTCCTCGACCGGCTTGGCACGGTTTCGCACAGCGCCAATATGCGCTCGATGGCGAGGCTCGAGGACGGCTCCGACCAGGCGCTGGTCGAGGCCAAGGCGGTCGACGGCGCCTATCCGCTCTATGGTGCGCTGGAGACCGAGCCGGTGCTGTCGCGAGAGGATCTGTTCGGCGAAAAATCCGGCGTCTTCGGCGCCGCCGCCCCGGACCTCTTGTTCGAGCGGCTGAACCTTGGCATCGGTGACCGGCTAAAGCTCGGCAGCGCGACATTCGAGCTGCGCGCCAGGCTGGTCAACGAGCCGGATGCAGTGTCGGATGGCTTCGGTTTTGCGCCGCGGCTGATGGTGTCGACCGACGGGCTTGCCGCTTCCGGCCTGATCCAGCCGGGCAGCCTGGTCGAGAACGCCTATAAGGTCCGCCTGCCCGGCGGCACCACTGAGGCACAGATCAACGCGATCCAGGAGCAGGCGGCAAACCAGTTCCCGCAGGCCGGCTGGTCGATCCGCACCCGCAGCAACGCAGCGCCGGCGCTGTCCTCGAATATCGAGCGGTTTTCGCAATTCCTGACGCTGGTTGGGTTGACGGCGCTGGTGGTCGGCGGCGTCGGCGTGGCCAATGCCGTGCGTGCCTATCTCGACGGCAAGCGCGGCGTCATCGCCACCTTCAAGAGCCTGGGGGCTTCGGGCGGGTTCGTCTTTGCCGTCTATCTGGTGCAGATCCTGATGATCGCCGCCCTCGGCATCACGCTAGGCCTTGTGCTTGGCGCGCTGATGCCGTTCGCGGCCAGCGCGGCACTCCAATCGGTCATTCCAGTGCCGGCGGAAGGTGGGTTCTATCCCGGCGCCCTCGGCATGGCAGCGCTGTTCGGGCTGCTCGTGACGCTGGCTTTCGCCTTGCTGCCGCTCGGCCGCGCCCGCGACGTGCCGGCAACGGCGCTGTTTCGCGAAATGGGCTTCGAGGGCCGCGGTTTTCCCCGCCCGCTCTATATCGCCGCGGCATTGGGCATCGCGCTGCTGCTCGCGGTACTGGCGATCCTGTTTTCCGGCGACCGCCGTATTGCCTCGATCTTCGTCGGCGCCACGGTGTTGTCGTTCCTGGTGCTGCGTGTGGTCGGCTCGCTGGTGCAGTGGGCGGCGAAGAAAAGCCCGCGCGTGCGCTCGACCGCGCTCAGGCTCGCCATCGGCAACATCCATCGGCCTGGCGCCTTGACGCCGTCCGTGGTGCTGTCGTTGGGACTCGGGCTGACGCTGCTGGTGACGCTGGCGCTGATCGACGGCAATCTCAGGCGGCAGATCTCGGGCAGCCTGCCGGAAAGGGCACCGAACTTCTTCTACGTCGATATCCAGAGCGGTGACGTCGATGCCTTCTCCGCGCTGGTCGGCAAAGAGGCACCGCAAGGCAAGCTGATCAAGGTGCCGATGCTGCGCGGCCGGGTGATGGCGCTCAACGGCGTCGATGTCGACAAGGTCAAGGTTCCGGCCGAAGGCGCCTGGGTACTGCGCGGCGATCGCGGCCTGACCTATGACGCAAAGCTGCCGGAGAATGCGACGCTGACCGAGGGCAGCTGGTGGCCGGAGAACTATGCCGGCGAGCCGCTGGTCTCGTTTTCCGCCGAGGAAGGCAAAGAGATCGGGCTGAAGCTCGGCGATACCATCACCGTCAACGTGCTCGGCCGCAACATCACGGCCAAGATCGCCAATTTCCGCCAGGTCGAATGGGAAACCATGGGCATCAATTTCGTCATGGTGTTCTCGCCCAACACATTCGCCGGTGCGCCGCATGGCTGGTTGGCGACGCTGACCGAGACGAATGCGTCGGCAGCCGACGATGCGCATCTTCTCAACGCCGTCACGCGTGCCTTTCCCGCGGTGACGACGGTCAGGGTCAAGGACGCGCTCGAAATCGTCAACCGGCTGGTGGCGCAGCTCGGCACAGCAATCAGGGCAGCAGCGGGCGTGGCGTTGATCGCCTCGGTGCTGGTGCTGGCCGGGGCGCTCGCCGCCGGCAACCGGGCTCGCATTCACGACGCGGTGGTGCTGAAGACCCTGGGTGCGACCAGGAAAACGCTGATCGCCGCGTTTTCGCTGGAATACATGCTGATCGGCCTTGCTACCGCGATCTTCGCGCTGGCGGCGGGCGGTGTGGCGGCATGGTTCGTCGTCGCGCGCATCATGACGCTGCCATCGCACTTCATGCCCGAGGTGGCGGTGGCGACTATCGGCTTTTCGCTGGTGGTCACGGTCGGCATCGGCCTTGCCGGCACGTGGCGGGTGTTGGGCCACAAGGCGGCGCCGGTGCTGCGGAATCTTTGAGCCAGAGCCGTTTTTGATTAAATCTCGGTAATGTTCCGGGCGGGAAGGCCAATAAAACCGTATCTCCGGCACTTCACGGAGCATTACGCTTGGTTACGGTCTTGTCCTTTACGCCAAGAACCATCATATTTCGGCGCAGGCATGCTGGAGCCCCGCCAGCGGCGCCTGGGTTCAAAGGACCTGACACCGGACGGGGCAGAAGCAATATGAGGATTTCCATGGCTGATCCCGTTCGCAATTATCAGACGCGCGCCGTGCCCGGCGCCGGCGTCGATGCTGCCATCGACCAGGGCCTGCGGGCCTACATGATTAAGGTCTACAATCTGATGGGGCTTGGCCTCCTCATCACCGGCCTTGCCGCGGTCGGCACAATCATGCTGGCCACCACCAGCGATCCCGCCTCGGCCGTCGCGACGTTGCCAAGCGGCGAGATGCTGACCTCGTTCGGCTACGCGATCTTTGGTTCGCCGCTGAAATGGCTGGTGATCTTTGCCCCGCTGGCAGCGGTGATGTTCCTGTCGTTCCGCGTCCAGTCGATGAGCGTTTCGGCCGCGCAGACGACGTTCTGGGTCTACGCCGGCCTCGTCGGCCTGTCGCTGTCGTCGATCTTCCTGGTCTACACCACCGCCAGTATCTCGCAGACCTTCTTCGCCACCGCCGCCGCCTTTGGCGGGCTGTCGCTCTACGGCTACACGACCAAGCGCGATCTCTCGGCGTTCGGGTCGTTCCTGGTCATGGGCCTGGTCGGCCTGATCATCGCGATGGTGATCAACATCTTCCTGCAGTCGTCGGCGCTTTCCTTCGCCGTTTCGGCGATCGGCGTGCTGATCTTCGCGGGCCTCACCGCCTACGACACGCAGAACATCAAGGAGATGTACTTCGAGGGCGACGAGACTGATGTCGCCGGCCGCAAGGCGATTATGGGCGCATTGAGGCTCTATCTCGACTTCATCAACCTATTTATGTTTCTGCTGCAGTTCATGGGCGACCGTCGCTAAATACGGTTTTCCTGGACCAGCGAGTTTGGAAAGGGCGGCCCAATGGCCGCTCTTTTCTTTTGTGCCGGCTTTTGCTGTGATATAGGGCAGATGAACGACGTGCCTAAATTATGAGCAGCATCACCTTGCGGGCCGCGACGTCGGCCGATCTCGACCGGATCACGGAAATCTATGCCGACGCGGTGACGAATGGCACGGCGAGCTATGAACTCGAACCGCCAAGCCGTACCGAGATGGGCGCGCGCTTCGACAGCCTGATGGCGGGCGGCTTTCCCTATCTCGTTGCGGAAAAGGCCGGCGCCGTGCTCGGCTATGCCTATGCCGGGGCGTTCCGGCCGCGCCCGGCGTACCGCTTCGTCGTTGAGGATTCCGTCTATGTCGCGCCCGAGGCCAAAGGGCAAGGCGTCGGGCTGCTCCTGATGCAAGGGCTGATCGAGGCGGCCAAGGCGGCGGGTTTTCGCCAGATCATCGCGGTGATCGGCGACGGCCGGCCCGACAGCGCCTCGGTACGGCTGCACGAGAAGCTCGGCTTTCGTCATTCCGGCCGCCTGGAAGGCTCAGGCTACAAGCACGGACGCTGGCTGGACACGGTGTTCATGCAGCTGCCGATCAATGGCGGGGCGTCCATCCCGCCTGATCCGCAATCGCTGCCCGAGCGGAAGTTCCGCCAGCAAAAATAAAGGGTTACGCCTCGACCAGCTTCAGTGTTCGGTCGAACACGCCAAGCACCCGGCCGAGTTCCTGGCCGCGCTTGAGGATGCGCCCGCCGGCGGCGATGACGGCGAACGCGCCTTGCCGTCGCGCCAGCTTCGGATCCTTGACGATCTGGAAAAGCGGCACTTCGCTGGTGCGGCGGAAGACGGAAAAAACGGCGCGGTCGGCGAGATGGTCGATGGCATAGTCGCGCCACTCGTTGGCGGCAACCATACGGCCGTAGAGCCTGAGGATCTGGTCCAGTTCGCGCCGGTCGAACCGCACCGGCTGGTCGAGGCGTTCGCGTCTTGCCTCATGCAGCGGGATCAATATTGCGGATGCGTCCCCATCCTCCGTCCCGCTGCTGCGATCAGTCATGCCTGGATCCTCGCAATGAATCGTACGCCGACCAAAGTTGGCGCTTTCGTTGCCGAATTGCAAGGCCCGGCCGGGCAAGGCCAGCACCGCGCGGTTTCTCCAGCGTCCAGTCACGTTTGCGAAACGCCTGTTGGAATTGGTGATGCTTCGCCACAATCCTGCCTTTTTTTATCCGTGCTCATGCCCCAATGTCCGACGAATTTACCGGTGTTGCCTGAGACGGTTCGGTCCGGCACCGGCTCGTAAACCCCAAGCCCCCCGCCCACGGGTCTGCGTCGGATCGAACCAACCTCGGTTTTTCCTTGGAAAGATCGGGTGCGACGATCCCAAAACCTAAATGACCGGCGTCAGAAGCAAGCTGACGCCGGTTTTTTATTGGCCGGAGCCGTGGCGGTGCGATCCGTCCGGATTGGCTGCCATCAGAAGGTTGAGCGCGGTCCTCCCTTCTCCCCTTGTGGGAGAAGGTGTCGCCGAAGGGGACGGATGAGGGGTGTTCCAGCTTGGCAATTTCCTTGAAATCGCCGCCGCCTCAATTCTTCCAGCACCCCTCAACCGTCTCGGCGCTGCGCGCCGATCCACCTTCTCCCACAAGGGGAGAAGGAGAGGTCCCCGCTTAAGGCTTGCGGATAAAGGCTGCGCCCAGGATCGGCCCGGGCATGCCGTCCTTGCCGACCGACTGCAGCAGCACGGCGCAGCCGCCCTTCTTGGCGATCTCGCTCATCGGCAGTTCGTAGCGCTGCGCCTTGCCGTGCCACATGCCGGCGGTCTGGATGCTGGAGACGGCGTTCCAGTAGGTCATGCTGCGGCCGCTGTTTTCACCCTTGCCGATTTTTATCGTCTGTGGCGGGTTGAAATAGACGATGACGACATGCGCGTCGGTGGGGCCGGTCACGGCGTCGCCGGCATCGATCATGACGCGATCGCTGGTCCGGCTGACCTTGATGCCGACGCGCATGCCTTCGCCGACCCTCTCCATGCGGGCCAGCGCGCCGTCGACTTCCTTGCGGCTGGCGCCGTTGACATGGCTGCGGCCGTTTATGACGGCTTGCGGGGTGTAGACGGAACGACTGCCGAAGGCGCGCATATACTCGTATTGCCGCTCGGTATTTTCCTTGCGGCTCAGCGTGTCCTGCCAGCCGAGGTAATCCCAATAATCGACATGATAGGCGAGCGCGACGATGTCCTCCTTGGCGGCAAGCTCGGCGAAGAATTCGTCGGCCGGCGGACAGGAGTTGCATCCTTGGCTGGTGAAGAGCTCGACGACGCCTAATGGCTTGTCGGTTGGCTCGGCAAGGGCCCTGCCGGCAAACGCCGAGAGGGCCAGCGCAAGGGCCGCAAGCCGCAATGGTCTTCGAGATGGCATGGCCGTTCCGATCCCGCCGGTGACGCCGGCTTTGTTCTGGTTGTCGAAATATGTGGCAGAAGCGGCAGTCAACGGGAAGTCACGTTGCGGTGAAATTTTGCCGTTGCAACCGCTGGCAAGGGCGCAATAGGTGGACTTGCACTTCACGATGGAAGCGATTCGGGCGGCAATCAGCATGTGGCAATCTCTCCTGGCGCCGGTCGACCTTTATTGCGAACGGACGGGGCCGGAATTCTGGGCCGAACCGCTCAATGCGCTGAGCAATCTGGCTTTTTTTGCCGCCGGGCTATGGGGTGTCTGGCAGGTGCGAAAGCGCGGCACCGGCACCTTCGCCGAAGTGCTGGCCTGGTGGGTGGTGGCGATCGGCGTCGGCTCGTCGCTGTTCCACACCTTTGCCACAAGGGCAATGATCCTGGCCGACGTGCTGCCCATTGCAGGGTTCACGCTGGCCTACACGCTGTTCAACCTGCGACGTTTTCTCGGCATGAAATGGGGCAAGGCGATCGCCATTTTCGTCGCCTTTTACGCCGTTGCCGGGCTGGTGACCTTTGCCGTGCCGGACTGGCTGCGCCAGGCGTCGAACGGGACGACCGGCTATCTGCCGCCGTTTCTGGCGCTCGCCTTCTTCGGCGCCTGGGTGGCGGCCAGCGGCAATCGCGCCGGCTGGTACAATCTGGCGGGTTCGGCGATCTTCGTCGTGTCGGTCATCTGCAGGATGATCGATCCGCTGGTCTGCGGCGGCTTTCCGCTCGGCACGCATTTCTTGTGGCACATATTCAACGGGCTGATGCTCGGCGTGCTGCTGGCGGCGACAGCGCGGTTTGGCAAGCCGGGAATTGGGGGAATAGGGCAGTAGGGGAATAGGGCAGTAGGGGAATAAGTCGCTTCTCCTTGCTTCACCCTACTGCCCTATTTCCTTATTGCCCTACTCCCTTAAGCGGCCAGATCGCGCAGCACGTATTGCAGGATGCCGCCATTCTTGAAGTAGTCGAGCTCGTCCAGCGTATCGATGCGGCAGATGATCGGAACCTCTTTGACGCTGCCGTCGCCGTAGGTGATCCTGGCGATCATCTTCTGCCGCGGCTTGATGTTGCTCAGTCCGTCGATCTCGACCAGTTCGTCGCCCTTGAGGTTGAGCGAGGCCCATGAGGTGCCTTCCTCGAAGACGAAGGGGATCACGCCCATGCCGACCAAATTGGAGCGGTGGATGCGCTCGAAGGACTGGGCGATGACCGCGCGGACGCCCAACAAATTGGTGCCCTTGGCCGCCCAGTCACGCGACGAGCCGTTGCCATATTCGACGCCGGCGAAGATAACCAGCGGCACGCCTTCCTTCTTGTAGCGCATCGCGGCGTCGTAGATCGATTCCTCTTCTTTCGAGGGATAATGGATGGTGTAGCCGCCCTCGCGGCCGTTCTCGCCCAGCATATGGTTGCGGATGCGGATATTGGCGAAGGTGCCGCGCATCATTACCTCATGATTGCCGCGGCGTGTGCCGTACTGGTTGAAATCGGCGACGCCGACGCCGTGGTCGGTGAGATACTTGCCGGCCGGCGAGGCCGCCTTGATCGAACCGGCCGGCGAAATGTGGTCGGTGGTGATCTTGTCGCCGAACAGGCCGAGCACACGCGCGCCCTTGATATCGCCGATCTTGCCGAAGCCTGACTTCATGCCGGCGAAATAGGGTGGGTTCTGCACATAGGTCGAATTGTCGTCCCAGGCATAGGTCTGGCCTTCCGGCGCCTTGACATTCTGCCAGTACTCGTCGCCCTTGAAGACGTCGGCATACTTGCGGGCGAACAATTCGCGCGTGACGTTCTTCTCGATGAATTCCTGGATCTCGACCGAACTTGGCCAGATGTCTTTGAGATAGACCGGACTGCCGTTGCGATCGTCGCCGAGCGGCTCGGTGGTCAGATCTTTGGTCACGGTCCCGGCCAGCGCGTGGGCGACGACCAGCGGCGGCGAGGCGAGATAGTTCGCCTGCACGTCGGGCGAGACGCGGCCTTCGAAATTGCGGTTGCCGGACAAGACTGCCGCAGCAATCAAGCCCTTATCGTTGATGGTCTTGGAGATCGGCGCCGGCAACGGGCCGGAATTGCCGATGCAGGTGGTGCAGCCGAAGCCGACCAGGTTGAAGCCGATCTGGTCGAGCTCCTTCTGCAGGCCGGATTTCTCGAGATATTCGGCGACGACCTGGCTGCCCGGCGCCAATGAGGTCTTGACCCACGGCTTCTGCTTGAGGCCGAGCCGGTTGGCGTTGCGCGCCAACAGCCCGGCGCCGATCAGCACGCTCGGGTTCGAGGTGTTGGTGCAGGAGGTGATGGCGGCGATGACCACATCGCCATGGCCAAGATCGTAGTCCGTGCTCTCGACGGCATAGCGCTTGTCGATTTCGGCGGCCTTCCTGTATTCGGTCTCCATGGCCTTGGCGAAGCCGGCCGGAATGTCTTCAAGTGCGACCCGGCCTTCAGGCCGCTTCGGGCCGGCCATCGACGGGACGACACTGCCGAGATCGAGCTCCAGCAGGTCGGTGAAGACCGGATCGGCAGAGCCGGCATCGCGCCACAAGCCTTGCGCCTTCGAATAAGCCTCGACCAGGGCGATGCGGCTTTCGTCGCGACCGGACATTGTGAGATAGCGGATGGTTTCGCTGTCGACCGGGAAGAAGCCGCAGGTGGCGCCATATTCTGGCGCCATGTTGCCGATGGTGGCGCGATCGGCCAGCGTCATGTTGGACAGGCCCGGCCCGAAGAATTCGACGAACTTGCCGACGACGCCCTTCTTGCGCAGCATCTGCGTGACGGTGAGCACCAGGTCGGTGGCGGTGACGCCTTCCCTCAGCCTGCCGGTGAGCCGGAAGCCGATGACTTCAGGCAGCAGCATGGAGACCGGCTGGCCGAGCATCGCGGCCTCCGCCTCGATACCGCCGACGCCCCAGCCGAGCACGCCAAGACCGTTGATCATCGTGGTGTGCGAATCGGTGCCGACGCAGGTGTCGGGATAGGCGGTGGTCTCGCCGTCTTCGCTGTTGGTCCACACGACCTGACCGAGATATTCGAGATTGACCTGATGGCAGATGCCGGTGCCGGGCGGCACGACGCGGAAATTGCGGAACGCCTGCTGGCCCCATTTCAGGAATTTGTAGCGTTCCTCGTTGCGCTCATATTCAAGCTCGACATTGCGGGCGAAAGCCAGTGGCGTGCCGAATTCGTCGACGATGACCGAGTGGTCGATGACTAGATCGACCGGCACCAGCGGATTGATCTTTTGCGGGTCGCCGCCGAGCGAGGCCATGGCGTCGCGCATGGCGGCAAGGTCGACCACGGCTGGAACGCCGGTGAAATCCTGCATCAGCACGCGAGCCGGGCGATAGGCGATCTCGACGCCGGCGGTGCCCCGGTCAGTCAGCCAGCCGGCGACCGCCTGGATGCTCTCCTTGGTGACGGAACGGCCGTCCTCGTTGCGCAGCAGATTCTCCAGCAGCACCTTCATCGAATAGGGCAATTGGGCGATGCCGGTGAGGCCGTTCTTTTCGGCCTCGACAAGGTCATAGTAGATGTACTCGGCGCCGCCGGCGGTCAGCGTGCGGCGGCAATTGAAGCTGTCGAGTGATTTGGACACGTGCGATCCCTAACTGTCGGTTGCCGGAAGGGAACGGACGCCAGTGGGCATGCAAATCACGCGCAAAGGTGCGGGTACGGCCATTTCCGCTATCCGTTCCCAAGCGTCCGGGCCGTTCAAGGCGGCACGCGCGCTGGTTCGGCGCAAATTCGGTTCCCGTGCCGACCGCTGGCACGGATGATGCGGATATAGAGAATTTTCTGGAATAGTTCTAGACACGGATTCGCCATTTTTGCTGCGGCGCACCGAAGCCGCACCTGAACTTTCGGCGAAGGGGGACGGATGCGGCTGATCGCCGAAAATCTGGGCGGCGAACGCGGCGGCGAGACGGTATTTTCCGGCATCGAATTCGCGCTGGGGGATGGCCAGGCGCTGGTCGTCACCGGGCCGAACGGCGCCGGCAAATCGACGCTGCTCAGGATCGTCGCCGGACTGTTGCCAGTGGCGGCAGGCCGTGTGCGGTTCGAAGGTGGTGGCGAGGACTTTCCGTCGGCCGCCTCGGCCTGTCACTATCTCGGCCACCTCAACGCGATGAAGACGGCGCTGAGCGTTACGGAAAACCTGTGCTTCTGGCGCGATTTTTCGGGCGCCGGTTCCGCGGGTGTTGAAGAGGCGCTGGAAACCGTCGGGCTGGGCGGCATCGGCCATCTGCCGTTCGGCTATCTCTCGACCGGGCAACGCCGCCGCGCGGCGATTGCAAAACTGCTGGTAAGCCACCGGCCATTGTGGCTGCTCGATGAGCCGACGGCAGGACTGGACAAGGCTTCGGAGGAGAGATTCGGCGAATTGATGGGGAAACACCTCGAGAGTGGGGGGATCGTGGTTGCGGCGACGCATTTGCCGCTTGGGATCGAGGGGGCGGAGGGGCTGGTGATGGGCGAGGCCGCTTGATGTTGGTGCTCTATGCGATGGAACTCCATCCTTTGCTTGGCCTTCATGCATGCATCGGGACCAAACCATAATGTGGTCCCTCTTCCTACGCGACATCCGCCTGAGTATCCGCGCCGGCGGCGGGGCGCTTACCGGCGTGATTTTCTTTCTCGCCGTTATCGCGACCATCCCCTTCGGCGTCGGTCCCGAGCTGAAGCTGCTGGCCCGCATCGGCCCGGCGATCCTGTGGATCGCCGCCTTGCTGGCCTGCCTGCTCGGCCTCGACCGGCTGTTCCAGGCCGACCGCGAGGACGGCTCGCTCGATCTTCTGGTGCTTGGCAACGACCGGCACATGCTGGCCTTGACCGTTCTGACGAAATGCCTGGCGCATTGGGCGGGAAGCGTGCTGCCGCTGGTCATCGCCGCTCCCTTGCTCGGCCTGTTCATGAACATGGAGCCCATCGGCATCGGTGCGACGGCGCTGACGCTTCTGGTAGGCACGCCGGCGATCACCTTCATCGGTGCTGCCGGTGCAGCGGTGGCAGTGGCGTTGCCGCGTGGCGGGCTGCTGATCTCGGTGCTCGTGCTGCCGCTGACCATTCCCGTGCTGATCTTCGGCGTATCGGCAAGCTATGGCGCGGTGGCGGACCCCGATCCATTCCTGCAGCCCTTCCTCATTCTTGCCGCGCTGACCTTGTTTCTTGCCGTGCTCGGCCCTGTGGCGGCGGCGCTGGCGCTGCGGCACGGAACGGATTGATGTGTTGGCTTCAGCTCATGCCTGCGGCGCGGCGAACAATTGCGGAGCCGATGGCGCAGCGTTAAGAGAAGACATGTTGGAACGGCGTGAGACGGACCGGTTGGAAAGCGCCGCGGAGCGAAAAGCATGAGCGTACATGCGCTTTATGTCACCGCCGCCTATGCGATCACGGCCGTGGTGCTGGGCGGGCTGATCGGCTGGATTCTGCTCGACCAGCGCGGCCGCAAGCGAGAGCTTGCCGAGCTGGAGGCATCCGGCGTGCGCCGGCGCTCCGATAAGGCAGTAAAATCATGAGCACGGAAACCCAAACACCGGCGCGCCGCCGCCTGATCGTGCTGCTGCCGCTGCTGGTCTTTCTCGGGCTGGCGGGATTGTTCCTGGCGCAGCTTTTGTCCGGGCGCGACGTGTCGGAAGTGCCATCGGCGCTGATCGGCCTGCCGGCGCCGCAGACCAACCTGCCGGCGCTCGAAGGCACCAATTTGCCGGGCCTCGATTCAAAACAGTTCGCCGGCAAGGTGACGCTGGTCAACGTCTTCGCGTCCTGGTGCGCGCCGTGCCGCGAAGAGCATCCGGTGCTGCTGGCGCTGTCGCAGGACAGACGCTTCGTCATGGCGGCGCTGAACTACAAGGACCAGCCGGAAAACGCCCGTCGGTTCCTTGGCGATCTCGGCAACCCATTCCAGGCGATCGGCGTCGACGAGGCCGGACGCGCGGCGATCGACTGGGGTGTCTACGGCGTGCCGGAGACCTTCGTCATCGGCAAGGATGGCAAGATCGCCTATAAGCATGTAGGGCCGCTGACGCCGGACTCGGCGCGGACGCTGCTGTTACCCGAAATCGAGAAGGCGCTGGCCATGCCGGGCTGATGGCCCGCCGTTTCGTCATGCTAGGGTCTTTGCTCCGCTTTGCGTCGCTACGCCCAAGGATGACGAACGTGATAGGTCGACCGAAGACTCAGCCGTAGATCTGCTTGTGGACCTGGTAGAGCATTTCGCTGCGGTCGGCGCGCATGTCGGCGAGGTCACGGCTGCTGAAGCTGTCGATTTCGGCGACGAGGCGGTTGTAATGCCGGCGCTTGGCGATGCTGGCGCGAGCGCGGCTCATGAGGCTGTCGATGATCATAGCGAGTTTCCTTTTTGCGCCGCGTTTCGCGGCCAGTTGTTCCTCCCTTGATCGATACGGAGCATGACATAGTTATGGTGCATTGCAAAAATAAGATGTTGCAATGCACCATTGCGCTGGGCGCATAGCCGGTTAACGGGATGTGACCTGCCGTCCGGGCCAGCATTCGCTTCCATAATGCTTCTGACGCATCATCGATCTTGCCATATCGATCGTGGGCTGGCTTGATCGCGCCTTGCCAAGCGACTGCTACCGGGAGGAACCATGGCCAGCGAATTCTACGAAGTTCTCGATCCGCGCTTTTCGCGGCTGTTCAACGGCAATGCACAGGTCGACAGGCTGTTTACCGGCTGCCGATGGGCGGAAGGACCGGCCTGGTTCGCGGCCGGGCGCTATGTGGTCTGGTCCGACATCCCGAACAATCGCATGCTGCGTTACGACGAGACCGACGGCAGCGTCAGCGTGTTCCGTCAGCCGTCCGGCAATTCCAACGGCAACACGGTCGACCGGCAAGGCCGGCTGGTTACTTGCGAGCATTCCGGCCGCCGCGTCAGCCGCACCGAGCATGACGGGTCGGTAGTCACCATCGCCGACAAATGGCGCGGCAAGCGGCTGAACTCGCCCAATGACGCGGTGGTCAAGTCCGACGGTTCGATCTGGTTCACCGACCCGAGCTACGGCATCGATACCGATTACGAGGGCGACAAGGCCGAAAGCGAGATCGGCGCCTGCCATGTCTACCGGGTCGATCCCGGCACCGGCGAGACTGAGGCGGTGGTCACCGACATGGTCAGGCCCAACGGGCTCGCCTTCTCGGTTGACGAGAGCAAGCTCTATGTCGCCGACACTGGCCGCACCCATGGTGCGCAAAACCCGGCGCACATCCGGGTGTTCAATGTCGGCCAGGGCGGCAAGACGGTCTCAGGCGAAAAGGTCTTTGCCGACTGCACCGCCGGCCTGTTCGACGGTTTCAGGCTGGATGCGGACGGCCGCATCTGGACCAGTGCCGCCGACGGCATCCACTGCTACGACCCGGACGGGACGCTGATCGGCAAGGTCAAGGTACCGGAAGTCGTTGCTAATTGCGTGTTCGGCGGCAACAAGCTGAACTGCCTCTACATCGCCGGCACGACCTCGCTCTACATGGTCCGGCTCATGGTCAACGGCGCCAAAACCTACTGAGCGGCCGCCAAGCATATGCAAGGGAGGGAACCATGCCATTCGTGAATATCCGCCTGGTCAAGGAGGTGATTGCCGATGACCCGGCCGGCAAAAAGGCCGCGATCGCCGCCCAGGTGACAGCGGCCATCACCGGCGTCACCGGCCTGACCAACAATGATGTCTGGGTGGTTTTCGAGGAGGTCGCTGCACGCGACTGGTTCGTCGGCGAGACCGACGTCGAGACGCGGAGGGGCAAGGGATAGTTCTCGGCACAGATTGGCCGCAGCTCCTAGCGTCGTCATCCCAGGGCGGAGCAGGAGCGAAGCTCCGTCGCGGAGACCCTGGGATGACGAAAGCACGGTCCGGCGTTCACCGCGAGCGGATGAAGCCCGCGAAGGCCGAAACGGCGCGGCGCATCGTCAGCCGGTTTTCCGGCTGCGATAAGATATCCTCCACCTCCGGCGGCCTCTTGCCGAGCAGCGCGATTTCGAGCGCTGCTTCCTCATGGAGCGCGAAAGACATTGTCCGCATGACCTCGGCCAGTGCGGCGCGGGCAAACAGCGAGCGCGGCGAGGCGTGGACCAGCGTGGCCGGCTTGCCGACGGCGGCATCGCGCGACACCAGCCAGTCAAGCGCGTTCTTTAGGCCGCCTGGCACACCGTGGGCATATTCCGGGCAGGAGACGATGACGCCGTCAGCGGCGGTGACCGCATCGATCAGCACTGCTGCTTGCAGCGGCGTCCGCTCGCCTTCCTCGTCGGGGTTGAAAATCGGCAGCCGGCCAAGCCCATCGTAGACGGAGACGTGACAGTCCGGCGGCGCGTTTTGCGCGAGTGCCGCGAGCAGGGCCGAATTGGTCGAGGCGGCGCGCAGGCTGCCGGAGATGGCGAGGATGTTGAGCAAAGGAATGGAGACCGGCTTGGGCGATTCGTTGCCGATCACGCTACCACATGGTCTCCCTGTATTCCTCGTCCAGCCAGCGGTCGGTCGCCTCGGCCGAATCGGCGAGCGCCAACTGGTCGCGCAGGATCTGGCCGAGCGTCGGCAGCGTCGCGCGGTCGTACCAGCTCTCCGGCTTCCACAATTCGGAGCGCATGAAGGCCTTGGCGCAATGCATGTAGGCGGCCTTGACCGTCACCACGACGACGCTTTGCGGTGCCTTGCCGTCGACCGCCAGCCGCTCACGCAATGCCGCATCGACGGTGATGCGGGCATCGCCATTGACACGCAGCGTTTCGTTCATGCCGGGAATGAGGAAGAGCAGCCCGATCGAGGGATTGAGAAGGATGTTCTCCAGCGTGTCGAGCCGGTTGTTGCCGGGACGGTCGGGGATGACGATGGTCTTCTCGTCGAGCACTGTTACGAAGCCCGGCCTGTCGCCCTTGGGCGTCACATCGGCATTGCCGGCGCCGTCGGACGAGCCGATCAGCACGAAAGGGCTCTTGCCGATGAAGGAACGGCAGTGGCCGTCCAATGCCTTCAGTTCCTTGCGGATCGAGCCGTCAGTCGGCCGAGGCGTCTTGTAGATCGTCCTCAACTCGTCGCGTGTGGTGATGAATTCCATGCCCCTCTCCTCTTATTCTGACGCAATTCCCTAGGGAAAGCGCTACGCGCTTTTCCCGGGAAAACCGCTACACACTTTCCTGGAATTGCTCTATTTGCCGGCCTTCTCTTCCTTGCCGGTCTTGTCCTCGAGCGAATGGCGCAGGATCAACGGCATTTGGCTTAACGTGAAGACAAGGGTAATGGGAATCGTGCCCCAGACCTTGAAATAAAGCCAGGCTTCCTCAGAAAAGTTGCGCCACACGACCTCGTTCAGCGCAGCCAGAAAAAGGAAGAAGAGCCCCCATCGGAAAGTGAGCTTGCGCCAGCCTTCGGCGTCGAGATTGAAGGCGGAATCAAAGACATAGCCCAACAGCGATCTGCCAAACGCCAACCCGCCAAGCAACGTGATGCCGAACAGGCTGTTGATGATTGTCGGCTTCATGAAAGCGAAGGTCTTGTCCTGCAGCCACAGCGCCAGCGCGCCAAACACAAACACCACGATGGCCGAGACCAATGGCATGATCGGCCAGCTGCGCGTCAAAATCCACGAAACGCTGAGCGATAGCGCCGTCGCCACCATAAAGAACGCTGTGGCAATCAGGATAGGCTCGCCGATATGGCCGAGGATCGGAAACTTCCCGACAAGCCACGCGCCGCGGATGGTGGTGAAAAAGAACACCAGGCCAGGCCCGAGTTCGAGCAGGAATTTCAGGCCGGGGTTCAATGCCTTGCGGCGCGGATCGGACAGGTCGCGTTCGAGGATGGGTGGGCTCATAGGGTCCTTCTTACGCATGATTCAATCCAAAAAGCCTGCAACTTTTTGGGATCATGCTCGTCAAGCCACGCCAGCGATCGCCCTGGCGAATTCGCTTGCGGAAAAGGGTTCGAGGTCGTCGACCTGTTCGCCGACGCCGATGAAATAGACCGGCAATTTGTGCTTTGCCGCGATCGCCACCAGAATACCGCCGCGCGCCGTGCCGTCCAGCTTGGTCATCACCAGGCCGTTGACGCCGGCGACATTGCGGAAGATCTCGACCTGGTTGAGCGCATTCTGGCCGGTGGTGGCATCGACCGTCTGCAGCACGGTGTGCGGCGCTTCCGGATCGAGCTTGCCCAGCACCCGGACGATCTTTTCCAGTTCCGCCATTAGTTCGGTCTTGTTCTGCAGCCGCCCGGCGGTGTCGATGATCAGCACGTCGGAGCCGGCCTCCTTCGCGCGCTCGAATGCATCGTAGGCGAGGCCGGCGGCATCGGCGCCGAGCTTCGAGGCAATGACCGGCGAGTTGGTACGCTCGCCCCAGATCTTCAGCTGCTCGATCGCGGCTGCGCGAAAGGTGTCGCCGGCGGCGAGCATCACCGAGAGGCCGCCATCGGTGAGCTTTGCGGCGAGCTTGCCGATGGTCGTGGTCTTCCCGGTGCCGTTGACGCCGACCACCAGGATGACATGCGGCTTGTGGCTGAGGTCGAGCTCCAACGGCATGGCGACGTGGGTCAGCACCTTCTCAACCTCGGCCGCCATGATGGCCCGGACTTCGGTGTCGGAGACGTCCTTGCCGTAGCGGCTGGCGGAGAGCGCGTCGGTAACGCGCAAAGCCGTCTCCATGCCGAGATCGGCGCGGATCAGCACATCCTCCAGGTCCTGCAGCGTGTCCTCGTCAAGTTTCCGCTTGGTGAAGACGCCGGCGATGTTGCCCGACAACTCCTTGGAAGAGCGGGCAAGCCCGTCTCGCATGCGCTGGAACCAGGAGCGCCTCGGCGCCGGTTCGGGCGCCTTCTGCGGCTCGGCTTTCTGCTCGACCTTCTTGGTTACGGTGACTTTGCCGGGGGCGGGCTTTGGCTCCGGCGCTGGTTGCGGAACGGCTTCTGGCTCGGGCTTTACCTCCCCCTCGATGGGAGGGTGGGGCGCCGGCACGACCTCCGGTTCGGGCGCGATCTCGGTCAAGATCGGTTTCGTCTCGGCCGGCGCTGGCTGGCGGATCGGGGGCGGTATTTCGGCGGGCGGGACTTCGCGCGCTTGCGCCGCTGAGGGAGCCTCGGTGGGCACTACCGGCACTTCGACGGGTGCAGGTTCTGGCTGGGAGGGGACGATTTCTGGCTGCTGCGGCTCGGCCCGGATCTCCTCCGGTTCCTCAGCAGGCGTTTCCGGCTCGGGTGGAATGGTCGGCGGCGGCTCAGGCTTCTGCGATTCCGGCGCCGGTTGGGGTGCCGGAGGCAACTCTGGTTCGACTGGCGGTGGAGGTACGGCTTCGACTTCGGGTCGCGACACGTCGCGTTTCAAAAACTCCGGGACGGCCTGCTCGGCGGCCGGTTTCAGCGCCTCCAGTTCGTCCCATTTGATCGGCGGCAGCGGTGCGGTCTCGTCGGGCCGCTCCTCGACGACTTCCTTCTTGCCGAACGAAAATATCTTCTTGAAAAACCCAGCCATGTCTTGCGTTCTCAGGCGGCGCGGGCGGCAAGCGGCGCGGCGATCAGTCGGATACCGTCATGGCCGGCGATATCAGCCTCGACGATGTCGCCCGGAGCGCCGGCAGAGACCGCGGCCAGCGTAAACCCTTCGGTGCGGCCAAGGCCGTCACGCTCGACCAGGATCGACTGATGCGTTCCAGCGAGCGAGGCAAGATGGCGGCGATAGGCGGCCTCGCCGGCGGCGCGCAGGCGTGCCGCGCGTTGCTTGACGACGTCGCGGCGGAGCTGCGGCATGCGCGCGGCGGGCGTGCCCTGGCGCGGCGAAAACGGAAAGACGTGGAGATGCGTCAGGCCGCATTCCTCGACGATCTCCAGCGAGTTTTCGAACATGGCGTCCGTCTCGGTCGGGAAGCCGGCGATGATGTCGGCGCCGAAAACAATGCCGGGGCGCAGTTTGCGCACATCCTCGCAAAAGCGGATCGACTGGTCGCGGCTGTGCCGGCGCTTCATCCGCTTCAGGATCATGTCGTCACCCGATTGCAGCGACAGATGCAGATGCGGCATCAGCCTCGGCTCGGTGGCGATGGCGTCCAGCAGATCGTCGTCGGCCTCGATCGAATCGATGGAGGACAGCCGCAGGCGTTTCACGTCGGGCACCTGCTTCAGGATGGTTTTGACCAATTTGCCGAGCTTCGGTGCGCCCGGCAGATCGGCGCCAAAACTGGTCATATCGACACCGGTCAGCACGATCTCGGCATAACCATTGCCGACGAGTCGCTTGATCTGCTCGACCACGGCGCCCATCGGCACCGAGCGCGAATTGCCGCGACCGTAGGGAATGATGCAGAAGGTGCAGCGGTGGTCGCAGCCGTTCTGCACCTGGACAAAAGCGCGCGCCCGGCCCTCGATGGCGTCGACCATGTGGGCGGCCGTCTCGCGCACCGAAAAGATATCGTTGACGCGCGCCTTCTCAGTGTCGTTGACGCCGAAATCCGGCAGCGCGCGATAGGAATGCGCCTTCAGCTTTTCCTCATTGCCGAGGACGAGATCGACCTCGTCCATGGCGACGAAATCCTGCGGGCCGGTCTGCGCGGCGCAGCCGGTAACGATGATGCGGGCAGCCGGGTTCTCACGGCGGGCTTTTCTGATCGACTGCTTGGCCTGGCGTACAGCCTCGCCGGTGACGGCGCAGGTGTTGAAGATGATGGCACCGCCTTCGAGCCCGCCGAGGCCCGCACTTTCGGCTTCACGCCGCATCACCTCGGATTCATAGGTGTTCAGCCGGCAGCCGAAGGTGACGACCTCGATACCCTTGTTGCCAAGAGGAGCCATCAGGCGGCGCTTTCGGTGTCGCGCGCCCACGCCCCGGTCGACGGATCGAAGCTGCCGGAAAATTCCCATTCGGCGGCACCGGTCAGGATGACGTGGTCGTCGTCGCGCCACAAAACATGCAGCGAGCCGCCGCCGGGCGTCATCAGCGTGACGCCGCGGCCGGTACGCCGGGTGCGGGACGCGGCGACCACAGCGGCGCAAGCAGCCGTGCCGCAGGCCTTGGTCAGGCCGGCGCCGCGCTCCCAGGTGCGGATGACCATGGTCTCCGGCGAGGTCACCTGCGCGATGGTGATGTTGGCGCGCTCGGGGAAGATCGGGTGGTTTTCGAGCAACGGGCCGAAGCGCTCGAGCTCGTACGACCAGACGTCGCGGTCGACCCAGAAGATGGCGTGCGGATTGCCCATCGAGACGACCGACGGCGAATGCAGCACCGGGGAATCGATCGGACCGATCTGCAGCTCGATCATGCGGGTGTCGCGGAATTCCTCGGCCAGCGGGATGTCCTGCCAGCCAAAGCGCGGCCTGCCCATGTCGACCGAGATCATTCCGTCGGCATGTTCCTCGGCATTGAGGATGCCGGCGACTGTTTCAAAGGCAAATGTCTTCTGGCCGGTCTCGGCGGCGAGCGCCTGGACGACACAACGCATGCCGTTGCCGCAGGCTTGCGCCCTGGTGCCGTCGGAATTCAAGATGTCGATGAAAAAGGCGGTGCCCGGCGTCCTGGGGTCGTGGATCGCCATGATCTGGTCGAACCTGGTCGCCGCATCGGCATTAAGCGCGACGGCTGCCGCAGGCGTCACGCGATCGGCACGGCCACGCATATCGGCAACGATGATTTCGTTGCCGATGCCGTTCATCTTGGCGAAAGGGGCCGCGCTTGCCATCGATCGAAAGGTCTCTTGCCGGTTTGGCGCCTATATGGCGGATAGCGGCAGAAATTACCAGCGCGGCGTGATTTTCAAGTCACCGCGAAGACGCCAAGCACGATCAGCAGGAAGATGATCAGCACGATGCCGATGAGGATGCGCGCGCCGGTGGCGGCGGCTCCGGCCAGTGCCGGCATGCCGAGCAGGCTCGCCGCGGCCGCGATAATCAAAAGAATGATGATCCACCTGATCATGAGATTACCTCGCAGCCGACAGGTTTGAACACGTACAAACGCTTCAGCGAGGCCTTGGGTTCCGCCGGCGGTGGCTGGGGCGGGTCGGAGAACCCGGCTGGGATATGCAGCTACGGATGCAATGTGTCATAGTATTGAATGATCCAAACGACGTGTTAGCTGGCACATGAGCTGCGGCCGGCGGATAGGAAAGTCGGGACTTGCATATTTGAGTCTCGACGGCTTGGTAAAATTTCCAATGACCGAGCGTTGGGACACAATCATTATTGGTGGCGGCCAGGCGGGGCTCGCCATGAGCTACTATCTTCAACAACATGAACGTGAGCATGTTGTGTTGGAACGCGCTCGTATTGCCGAACGCTGGCGGACGGAGCGTTGGGATTCGCTCCGATTTCAATTCATCAACCAGGCAATAGAGCTTCCTGGGCTTTCTTATCAGGGCCCCGAACCGGAGGGGTTCGCCCATCACACCGCTGTCACGCGATTCATCGAGCACTATGCGGCCAAAATTGCAGCTCCGGTTCGCCAGGGTGTCGAGGTCACGAGGCTCCGGCACAGGGATACCGGCGATTATGCATTGGAGACAAACACCGGCAGCATGAGAGCCCGCAATGTCGTAGTGGCGACGGGCCCGTTCCAGCGTTCGATGGTACCGGCGGCCGCCAGGGATTTGCTTCGATCCGTTTACCAGGTTCACGCTTCGAACTACCGCAGCCCCGACGAACTTCCCCCCGGAGCGGTGCTGGTGGTGGGCAGCGGCGCATCTGGAAGCCAGATAGCCGATGAGCTCCAGCAATCCGGGCGCAATGTCTATCTTTCGGTCAGCCCCCATCGTCGGGTGCCTCGGCGCTATCGCGGCAAGGATGTTTTGTGGTGGTTCGACAAAATGGGACGTTTCGAGATCACCATCGACAGTTTCCCGGAGCAGCGGTATCCCCCCTCGACGGTCGTAACCGGTGTCAATGGCGGTTACGATATGAACGTCCGCCGTTTTGCCCGCGATAGCGGAACGGTGCTGGGACGTGTGCTCGGATACGCCGATGGAAAACTGTTGGTGGCCGGGGATGCCTCGCAGATATTGGCTGAAGCCGATAGGTCCTATGACGATTTTGTCTCCGCTGCAGGCGTTGGCAGAGAAACCTGAAGTCGCGGACCACATCAGCGATGGCAATGAACGCTCAGCAACGCCAATCCTGGCGGAAGTCGGCGGCGCCCGGTCAGTGGATATCTCCGGCGAGAACGTCAGCTCGGTTATCTGGGGGACGGGATACCTCTTCGACTACAACTGGATAGATTTGCCAATTTTCGATTCGCGCGGTGCACCCGTTCAACAGCGTGGCGTGACGGCTTTTCCTGGCCTGTATTTTCTTGGCCTCCATTGGATGCATACCTTTGGCTCTGGCCTTCTCTCATATGTAGGCCGCGACGCCGCCCACATAGCCAGGTGTATGGAAGCCTTGGGTTCGCCTGCGCCGTCAGGCCGGTCGCCGGGCTAGACCGCCGGCACGTCCCAGACTTCGCCCGGCCGCAAGGCGCGAAAACGTTGCCGCGGCAGGCCGGCAGCATCGAGCGCTTCGCCGAGCTTTCTGGGCGGCTCGTCGATCGGCTCGTTGGTGAGCCGGAACGTGCCCCAGTGACAGCCGGCGGCATAGGCGGCGTTGCACAAAAGCATGCCTTGCACCGCCTCCTCCGGATCCTGGTGATGTGGCGCCATGAACCAGCGCGGCTCGTAGGCGCCGATCGGCAGGATGGCGAGGCGGCGTGCTTTTGCGCCATCAGCCGGTAATTGATGCCACCGTGGAAGCCGGTATCACCGGCGAAATAGATCTTTGCGTCGGGTGTCTCGACGACGAAACCCGCCCACAGTGCCATGCGCCGGTCGCGAGTACCGCGGGCCGACCAGTGGTGCACCGGCTCGACATAGACGGCGACGCCATCGCCGATATCGACCCGGTCGCCCCAGTCATGCGCGGAAAGCCGCATACGGGGCACGGCAGCGCCGATGATCGTGTCGTTGCCGAGCGGCGTCAGCAGCAGCGGGTCGTGTCTTGTCTTCAGGCGCTTCAGCGTGGCGAGGTCGAGGTGGTCGTAATGGTTGTGGCTGACCAGCACGAGGTCGATCGGCGGCAAATGCGAAAAGGCGATGCCCGGCGGATTGACGCGTTTCGGACCGGCGAAGGAGAGCGGCGAGACGCGTCGCGACCAGACCGGGTCGGTCAGGATGTTCAGGCCGGCTGTCTGGACGAGCAGCGAGGAATGACCGACCATGGTGAGGCGCAGCGCAGAACCATCGATGCGCTCGACCGGTCTTGCCGGTGGAAACGGGCTCGGATCCGCCGCCGGCCATTTCGAGCGCTCGCGGCTCAATTGCCATTTCAACAGATCGGCAAAGCGACCCGGCGGCCGTCCGTTGGGATTGAAGAACAAGGTGCCGTCGAAATGATCGCTGGGCGGCCCGCTGTAATAGCGGTTGGCGGCTCTCTTTCTCGCGGCCAAGAAATCGGCTCCCTGCAGTTTGCTGATCCCAAGAGATAATGCCGGAGCCGGCCCGCACAAGCATTTGAGGTGAACGCCAAGGATTTGGCGCCAGCGCGCCGTATCGCATCAACCGGAGGTGCCGGCCAAACGGCCAAGGCGTAGCGCAATTCAGGCAAAGTGCATTTTGCGACAAATTTGCAACATTAGCGGCGCAAACCGTATTTTAACCATATCGGGTTGAAATTTCGCCACCTTCTCCATCTTGGTGAGGGGGACATTGCGCGGACGGCATCCCCAGCCCGATCCGACGGAGGTTGAAGAATGAAATTTTCGAAAACCGGCCTGCTGGCCGTATCGCTGGCCGTGCTCGTTGCGAGCGGCTGTTCAACCTCACGGTTCTCATCGATGGACGAGCAGCAGCCGGCGCCGCTGGAAGCTGCGCCCGCCGGCAAGGTGACTGCAAACCAGCTGCCGCCACCGGCGACACCCGGCCCGGCCGACCCGTCGAAATTTCCGACCGCGCCGCAGAACACCCAGATCGCCTCGCTGCCGCCCGACGGGACGGCGCCGGCCGGTGCGGCCGATCTGACCGCGTCCAGCGTCGCCGGTGTGTGGAAGGCAAGCGTGTCCGGCCAGAGCTGTCAGGTGGCGACGCCGCAGACCAAATTCGGCTCGGGCTATCGCGCCGGACCGCTGCATTGCCCGGCGCCGCTCGACGGCATCAAATCCTGGAACGTCGCCGGCAAACAGCTGACGCTCTTTGACGAGAATGGCGGCACGCTGGCACGGCTCTATTCTTCGGGCGGCGAGAAATTCGACGGCCAGACTTCCAACGGCCTGCCGATCTCGCTTACAAGGTAAGTGAACCGCCCTCTATTTGTTACGCAATTCCGGACAGAAAACCGTTATACATTTTTCCTGGAATTGCCTCTTTTGTTTTTACGCAATTCCGGACAGAAAACCGCTACACACTTTTCTTGGAATTGCTCCGGAACGACGTGACCAATGCATCTGCGTGACGGCCTCCAGACCCATGCGACCGTCAAGCAGCGCTATGACCATCTGGTCGAGACGGGCGCCATCGGGCGCGATCCGGCGCAGGAGCGGATCGCCGCTGCGCTCGACCGGCTGATCGAAGAGATATCGGCAAAGCGGCTGGCGCAGAAATCAAGCGCGCTGGGGTGGTTGTTCGCCCGCAAGCGCGAGGTGCACGAGGCGGTCAAGGGCCTTTATATCCATGGCGGCGTCGGCCGCGGCAAGACCATGCTGATGGACATGTTTTTCGAGCTGCTGCCGGTGCGGCGCAAGCGCCGGGTGCATTTCAACGACTTCATGGCCGACGTGCAGGACCGCATCCAGAAGCACCGGCAGGCTCGCAAGAACGGCACGGCCAAGGAGGACGACCCGATCCCGCCGGTGGCGCGCGCGCTGGCCGAGGAAGCCTGGGTGCTATGCTTCGACGAGTTCTCCGTCACCGACATCGCCGATGCGATGATCCTGTCAAGGTTGTTTTCGGCGTTGTTTGCCAATGGCGTGGTGCTGGTTGCCACTTCCAATGTCGCGCCGCAGGATCTCTACCGCGACGGCCTGAACCGTCAGTTGTTTTTGCCGTTTGTCGCTATCCTGGAGCGCCACGCGCAGGTGCTGGCGCTTGACGCCGACAAGGATTACCGCCTCGACAAGCTCAGCCGCATGCCGGTCTACGTCACCCCGGCCGATGCCGCCGCCGACCATGCGCTCGACGACGCGTGGGCGGTGATGACACATGGCAGGCCGACGGTCGAGACGATGCTGACGGTGAAGGGCCGGCACGTCATGGTGCCGCGGGCTGCAGGGGAGGCTGCGCGGTTTTCCTTCGCCGATCTCTGCGAGAGGCCGCTCGGCGCCCGCGACTATCTTGCCATTGCCGCCCGCTTCTCGACCATCTTCATCGACCATGTGCCGGTGCTCGGCGAAGGCAAGCGCAACGAAGCCAAGCGCTTCATCCTGCTGGTCGATACGCTCTACGATCATCATGTACGGCTGGTGATGAGCGCCGCGGCACCGCCGGCGCAGCTCTATACGGCCAAGCGCGGCAACGAAGTCTTCGAGTTCGAGCGCACCGCATCGCGGCTGATCGAGATGCAGAGCCACGACTGGCTGGAGGACTGGGCGGAGAGGCACAAGGAAAAGCGCTTGCAAAACGAGGCCGAGCAACGCCCGACCAGCCAGGTTCCGTGATGGCTCATGAGGCCAATAGAGACCGCGCCTTAGGTGCTCTAGTCGGGCTGGCTGTGGGAGATGCCGTCGGCACCACATTGGAGTTCGCCGAACGCGACAGCAGGCCGCCCCTTACCGACATGGTGGGCGGTGGGCCTTTCGGCCTCGAACCCGGAGAATGGACGGACGACACTTCGATGGCGCTTTGCCTCGCCGATTCTCTTATCGCCAGCAAAGGCGAAGTCGTACCTCGCCATCTGCTTGCGAACTTCGGTTCGGCGTGAATTCCGTGACCGGCGAATGTTTCGACATTGGCGGCGCGACGAGAGCTGCGCTGCGGGCGTTCGAGTTGTACGGTACGGTCGAGAACAATGAGGCAGAGCATCTCCAGGCCAACGGCTCGATCATGCGGCTTTCACCAGTCGTGCTGTGCGCCACAAGCCGCGATCAGGCATGTGCTCTGGCTCTCGCACAGGGCAGGACCACTCATGCTGCGCCGGTTCCTCAAAAATGCTGCGAACTTCTAGCGGGATTTCTCTGGGATATTGTCGAAACTGGCGTTCTTCCCCAAAGCGTAAAGGCAAAGGACGATCGCGCTCGTAGCGATGTGGTCAGCACCGGCCATGCTCCCGCTACGATCGACGCCGCCTGCTGGAGCGTTGCAACGACGACGGACTTCAAATCTGCGGTGCTGGCCGCGGCCAATCTCGGCGACGACGCCGATACCGTCGGTGCCGTGACCGGCCAGTTGGCCGGTGCGCTTTACGGGCTCTCGAGAATTCCCCCCGACTGGCTCGAAAAGCTTGCTTGGCTGGACGACATCCAGCGGCGGGGCGAGGATTTGTGGCGGCTTCGCGGGCTGGCGGCCTGATCTCCACACGGCCAAGCGCGGCAACAAGCTCTCCGCGCACCGCCTCGCGGCTGATCGAGATGCAGAGCCGCGACTGGCTGGAGGATTGGGCGGAAAGGCACAAGGGGAAGGGATCGTCGCTGGAGGCGCGTCAGGCGAAGGGTTAGAGCGTTATTTCAAAAACCGAAAGGCAGTGTTCCGTCACACCCCCTCTGTCCTACCGGACATCTCCCCCTCAAGGGACCCTCACGGGGGAGATCGGACGTCACGCCGGTCTTCGCCAATCTCCGTTGATACAAAAGGGCGAAGCGCCGAAGCTGCCAATCTCCCCCCTTGAGGGGGAGATGTCCGGTAGGACAGAGGGGGGTACTGGCCCGCCGACACCAAAAATCTAAAGTCGGTACACATACATCACAAAATCCTCCGCCGGCCCATGCGGCTCTTTTCGCGACTCGTAAAGTGCGCGAGCAGCAACATTGTCCGGCTCGGTGCCGACCCACGCCTCCTCACAGCCATGCTCGCGACCGAGTGCGAACATGGCGCCGAGCATCCTCGTCGCAATGCCCTGGCGTTGAAAGGCCGGCGCCACGCCGACCTCGTCTATGTAGAGTTCGCTCACCTTGTCCGGGTGGCGGTGGATGACGGCTGCGCATTGGCCAACGACGATGCCGTCGGCGAGGGCCACGACCATGAAATGACAGGGCTCCGCGAGATAGGCGGAGAGCCGATCCGGCCTGACCGGCTCGTCGAAGACTTCATCGGCAACCCGCATCACAAGGGCGTCATCGTCAGGAAACAGCCTTCTGATTTCCAGTGCCATTGTGTAGAATTCCTCTAGCCGGCTTCAGAATTTTGACGTTTACGTAACTCCCATTGTTTCTAACCGATTGAAATTACTCACTCCAAAATAATCGTTTGAATTTTTGTGCGGCCGGGGCTATTGCGTGCGGCGAATTTCGCGGTTCCGCAGCATTCCGGCCTCTTCCTCCGACGCCGTCATCAAATCGTCAAGGATTTGGGCGCCGTCATAGTCAAAGGGAAAATATCCTGACATGGCACGCAACAAGATAGCGCTCATCGGCTCGGGCATGATCGGCGGCACCCTCGCCCACATGGTCGGCCTCAAGGATCTCGGCGACGTCGTGCTGTTCGATATCGCCGAAGGCATCCCGCAAGGCAAGGGACTGGACATCGCGCAGTCGTCGCCGGTCGATGGGTTCGACTCGAGGCTGACCGGCGTCAACGACTATGCCGGCGTCGAGGGCGCGGATGTCTGCATCGTCACCGCCGGCGTGCCGCGCAAGCCCGGCATGAGCCGCGACGATCTTCTAGGCATCAATCTGAAGGTGATGGAGCAGGTCGGCGCCGGCCTCAAGAAATACGCGCCGAAAGCCTTCGTCATCTGCATCACCAATCCGCTCGACGCCATGGTCTGGGCGCTGCAGAAGTTTTCCGGCCTGCCCAAGAGCCATGTCGTCGGCATGGCCGGCGTGCTCGACAGTTCGCGCTTTCGTTATTTCCTGGCCGAGGAATTCAAGGTCTCGGTCGAGGACGTCACTGCCTTCGTGCTCGGCGGCCATGGCGATTCCATGGTGCCGATGATCCGCTATTCGACGGTTGCCGGCATCCCGCTGCCCGACCTCGTCAAGATGGGCTGGACCTCGAAAGAGCGGCTCGACCAGATCGTGCAGCGCACCCGCGACGGCGGCGCCGAGATCGTCGGCCTGCTCAAGACCGGTTCTGCCTTTTATGCGCCGGCCGCCTCGGCCATCGCCATGGCCGAAGCCTATCTCAAGGACAAGAAGCGGGTGCTGCCCTGTGCGGCGTACCTCTCCGGCCAATATGGCGTCAAGAACACCTATGTCGGCGTTCCCGTGGTGATCGGCGCCGGCGGCGTCGAGCGGATCATCGAGATCGAACTCGCGAAGAACGAGCAGAAGATGTTCGACAGTTCGGTCGCAGCGGTGCAGGGCCTGTGCGATGCCTGCGTCAAGATCGCTCCGCATCTCGCGGCCAAATAAGCCGGCAACCAAGCCCGCCAAGCAAGCTGGAGACATAGCGCATGAACATCCATGAATATCAGGGCAAGGCGCTGCTGAAGGGCTTTGGCGCACCGGTGGCCGAGGGCGTGCCGGTGTTCAAGGCGAGCGAGGCGGAGGCCGCCGCCAAGGCGCTGCCCGGCCCGCTCTATGTGGTCAAGAGCCAGATCCATGCCGGCGGCCGCGGCAAGGGCAAATTCAGGGAGCTCGGCGCCGATGCCAAGGGCGGTGTCAGGCTGGCAAAGTCGGTAGCCGAGGTCGTCGCCAATGCCAAGGAGATGCTCGGCCACACGCTGGTCACCAAGCAGACCGGCCCGGCCGGCAAGCAGGTCAACCGGCTCTATATCGAGGACGGCGCCGACATCGAGCGCGAGCTCTATCTGTCGATCCTGGTCGACCGCTCGGTCGGGCGCGTCGCCTTCGTCGTCTCGACCGAGGGCGGCATGGACATCGAGGCGGTCGCCCACGACACGCCGGAAAAGATCATTACCGTCGCCATCGACCCGGAAAAAGGCGTGACGGCCGACGATGTGAAGAAGCTCAACGCCGCGCTGAGACTCGACGGCGACGCCGCCAAGGATGGCGCCACGCTGTTCCCCATCCTCTACAAGGCCTTTGTCGAGAAGGACATGAGCCTGCTCGAGGTCAACCCGCTGATCGTCATGAGGAGCGGCCGGCTGCGCGTTCTCGACGCCAAAGTGTCGTTCGACAACAATGCGCTGTTTCGCCACCCCGACGTGCTCGAATTGCGCGACACCACCGAAGAGGACGAGAAGGAGATCGAGGCGTCGAAATACGACCTCGCCTATGTCGCGCTCGACGGCAATATCGGCTGCATGGTCAACGGCGCCGGCCTTGCCATGGCAACGATGGACATCATCAAGCTTTACGGCGCCGAGCCGGCCAACTTCCTCGATGTCGGCGGCGGCGCGTCGAAAGAAAAGGTGACGGCGGCGTTCAAGATCATCACCAAGGATCCGGCGGTCAAAGGCATTCTGATCAACATCTTCGGCGGCATCATGAAATGCGACATCATCGCCGAGGGCGTGATCGCCGCGGTCAAGGAGGTCGGCCTGCAAGTGCCGCTAGTGGTGCGGCTGGAAGGCACCAATGCCGAGCTCGGCAAGAAGATCATCAACGACAGCGGGCTGAACGTGGTGTCGGCAGACGATCTCGACGATGCAGCCAAGAAGATCGTCGCGGCGGTGAAGGGCGTCTGATGCAGCGGATGCTGGCCCTAGCGCTGACCGGCATGGCCCTTTGGGCCAGCGCTGCTGCGGCCGCGGATAGTTCGAAGTCGCCCGCGTGGATCGGCAAGAGGGTCAATCTCTTCATGAACTTATGTCCGGCAACGGCGCCCAGCTTCGGCCGGTTCAACGCGGTTGCCCGGCAAAGCGGGTTCAAGGCCGGATCCGACGGGCTGCAAGTCTACAAGGCTACGGAGATCGTTGCCTCAATCAAGAGTTCGAACGGTCGCTGCGACTGCCTGGTCTCCTTCGGCACCAACGATCCGAAGCTGGCCGCCAACATGATCCTGAAAAGGCTTCTGACCAAATATGGCAGCAGTTTCCAAGCCGATGATGACCCCAGGTCCCTTGGTGAATTGAGAACGTCTGGCGGCAATTTATCGGTGCAGATCGTGACGATCCGGCGCGCCGGGGGCCGATGGATCGGTGCTGTCGTTCACGGAAACCAAAAATGCCCAGCTTGAAAACAGAACTTCAGGGTCAAGGTCGATAGGCGATGCCTCCGCACAAGATAAACCTCGTCGAGGCGGCGGATCAGAAGATCAAGAAGGTCTTCGATCCGCATATCGCCGGCGACGTGAACGACAGCCAGGTCAAGATCGCCAAGTTCGGCGACGTCTTCGACTGGCACGCGCATGACAATGAGGACGAGGCGTTCCTGGTGCTGCGCGGGCGCATCGCCATCGATTTCCGCGACGGCACGGTGGAGCTTTCCAGCGGCGAGTTCATTGTCGTGCCGCGCGCCGTCGAGCACCGGCCGCGCTCGCTAAGCGAGGAGCCGGTGGTGCTGATGTTCGAGCCGGCAACGACGCTCAACACCGGCAATGCCAAAAGCGACCTTACCGTCGCCGAGCTGAAGCGGTTGTGACCATGAGCGCGCGGCCTTCCCCGATCAACGGTTTTTGAAAAGGACCACCATGTCCATTCTCGTCGACAAGAACACCAAGGTGCTGGTGCAGGGCCTGACCGGCAAGACCGGCACGTTCCACACCGAACAGGCGCTGGCCTATCACGGCACAAAGATGGTCGGCGGCATCCACCCCAAGAAGGGCGGCGAAACCTGGACCGGCGCCAAGGGCGAAGCGCTTCCGATCTTCGCCACCGTAGCCGAAGGCAAGGCCAGGACCGGCGCCAACGCTTCGGTCGTCTACGTGCCGCCGGCGGGTGCTGCGGAAGCGATCCTGGAAGCGATCGAGGCCGAGATCCCGCTGATCGTCTGCATCACCGAGGGCATACCGGTGATGGACATGATCAAGGTCAAGGCGAGGCTCGACCGCTCGACGTCGCGGTTGATCGGCCCCAACTGTCCAGGCGTCCTGACCCCGGACGAATGCAAGATCGGCATCATGCCCGGCAACATCTTCCGCAAGGGCTCGGTCGGCGTTGTTTCGCGCTCGGGAACGCTTACCTATGAGGCGGTGTTCCAGACCACCAATGTCGGCCTCGGCCAGACCACCGCCGTCGGCATCGGCGGCGATCCGGTCAAAGGCACGGAGTTCATCGACGTGCTGGAGATGTTCCTCGCCGACGACGAGACCAAGTCGATCATCATGATCGGCGAGATCGGCGGATCGGCCGAGGAAGACGCCGCGCAGTTCCTCAAGGACGAGGCAAAGCGCGGCCGCAGCAAGCCGATGGCCGGCTTCATCGCCGGGCGCACCGCACCGGCGGGCCGCACTATGGGCCATGCGGGCGCGGTCATCTCCGGCGGCAAGGGCGGCGCGGAAGACAAGATCGCGGCGATGGAATCGGCCGGCATCAAGGTTTCGCCATCGCCGGCCCGGCTCGGCACGACGCTGGTCGAGGCGATCAAGGGTTAGGGGAGTATGGGAGTACGGGAATAGGGGAGTAGGGAACAACACGAGGGCATTTGCCCTACTCCCTTACTCCCCTATTCCCTTACTCCCCTCCAACAAAGGAGACGAAGCAAAGGCTTCGACAGTGACATGGCAAGACAAGATCAGGCCAACGACCAGTTTTCGCTTACCTCTTTCCTCTATGGCGGCAATGCCGATTATATCGACGCGCTCTATGCCGCTTACGAGGACGATCCCGCTTCAGTCGATCCCGAATGGCAGGACTTCTTCGCGGCGCTGAAGGATGACGCCGGCGACGTGCGCAGGAACGCCAAGGGCGCCTCTTGGGCCAAGCCCTCCTGGCCGATGCAGGCCAATGGCGAGCTGGTCTCGGCGCTGGACGGCAATTGGGGCCTGGTCGAAAAGCACATCGAAAAGAAGGTCAAGGACAGGGCGGTCGGCAACGGCGCAGCGCTTTCCGACGCCGACGTGCATCAGGCGACGCGCGATTCCGTCCGCGCCATCATGATGATCCGCGCCTTCCGCATGCGCGGCCACCTGCACGCCAATCTCGATCCGCTGGGCATTGCCAAGCCGCTGGAGGATTACAACGAGCTGTCGCCGGAGAATTACGGCTTCACCGAAGCCGACTACGACCGGCCGATCTTCCTCGACAATGTGCTCGGGCTGGAATTCGGCACCATCCGGCAGATGCTCGATATCCTGACCCGGACCTATTGCTCGACGCTCGGCGTCGAATTCATGCATATTTCCGATCCCGAGGAGAAGGCCTGGATCCAGGCGCGCATCGAGGGCACCGACAAGGAGATCTCCTTCACCGCAGCCGGCAAGAAGGCGATCCTGCAGAAGCTGGTCGAGGCGGAAGGCTTCGAGCAGTTCATCGACGTCAAGTACAAGGGCACCAAGCGCTTCGGCCTCGATGGCGGCGAGTCGCTGATCCCGGCGCTGGAGCAGATCATCAAGCGCGGCGGCCAGCTCGGCATGAAGGAGATCGTGCTCGGCATGGCGCATCGCGGCCGGCTGAACGTGCTGTCGCAGGTGATGGCCAAGCCGCACCGCGCCATTTTCCATGAGTTCAAGGGCGGCTCCGCCGCGCCCGACGAGGTCGAGGGCTCGGGCGACGTGAAGTACCATCTCGGCGCCTCGTCGGACCGCGAGTTCGACGGCAACAAGGTGCATCTGTCGCTGACCGCAAATCCTTCGCATCTGGAAATCGTCGACCCGGTGGTGATGGGCAAGGCGCGCGCCAAGCAGGACTATCTGTTCGGCCGCAGCCGCGAGGAGATCGTGCCGCTGGAAGAGCGCGCCAAGGTGCTGCCGCTGCTGTTGCATGGCGACGCGGCCTTTGCCGGCCAGGGCGTGATTGCCGAAATCCTCGGCCTGTCGGGCCTGCGCGGCCACCGCGTCGCCGGCACGCTGCATTTCATCATCAACAACCAGATCGGCTTCACCACCAACCCGCGCTTCTCGCGCTCGTCGCCCTATCCGTCCGACGTGGCCAAGATGATCGAAGCGCCGATCTTCCACGTCAATGGCGACGATCCGGAAGCCGTGGTCCATGCCACCAAGGTGGCGATCGAATTCCGCATGAAGTTCCACAAGCCTGTCGTGGTGGACATGTTCTGCTATCGCCGGTTCGGCCATAATGAGGGCGACGAGCCGGCCTTCACCCAGCCGATCATGTATCGCAAGATCCGCAACCAGAAGACGACCATGCAGATCTATGCCGACCGGCTGATCGCGGAAGGCCACATCACCCAGGCCGAGCTCGAAAAGGTGAAGGCCGATTGGCGGGCGCATCTCGAGCAGGAATTCGAGGTCGGCCAGCACTATAAGCCGAACAAGGCGGATTGGCTGGACGGCGCCTGGTCCGGCCTGCGCTCGGCCGACAACCAGGACGAACAGCGGCGCGGCAAGACCGCCGTGCCGGTCAAGACGCTGAAGGAGATCGGCAAGAAGCTGACCGAGGTGCCGAAGGATTTCGAGGCGCACAAGACGATCATCCGCTTCCTCGACAACCGCCGCCAGGCGATCGAGTCGGGCGAAGGCATCGACTGGTCTACGGCCGAGGCGCTGGCCTTCGGCGCCATCCTGCTCGACGGCAATCCGATCCGGCTGTCCGGCCAGGATTCGGAGCGCGGCACCTTCTCGCAGCGCCATTCCGTGCTCTACGACCAGCGCGACGAGACACGCTACATCCCGCTCAACAATCTGTCGGCGGCGCAGGCCGGCTTCGAGGTCATCAACTCGATGCTGTCGGAAGAGGCCGTGCTCGGCTTCGAATATGGCTACTCGCTGGCCGAGCCGAAGGCGCTGACGCTGTGGGAAGCGCAGTTCGGCGACTTCGCCAACGGCGCCCAGGTGGTCTTCGACCAGTTCATCTCGTCGGGCGAGCGCAAATGGCTCAGAATGTCGGGCCTCGTCTGCCTGCTGCCGCATGGCTACGAAGGCCAGGGCCCCGAGCATTCGTCGGCCCGGCTCGAGCGCTTCCTTCAGCTTTGCGCCGAAGACAATATGCAGGTCGCCAACGTCACGACGCCAGCCAACTATTTCCACATACTGCGCCGGCAGTTGAAGCGGGACTTCCGCAAGCCGCTGATCCTGATGACGCCGAAGTCGCTGCTGCGCCACAAGCGGGCGGTATCGACGCTGCCGGAGATGTCGGGCGAAAGCGCCTTTCACCGGCTGCTGTGGGACGATGCCCAGCTGCTGTCGGGCCAGGCCATCAAGCTCACCAAGGATTCGAAGATCCGCCGTGTCGTGCTCTGTTCGGGCAAGGTCTATTACGACCTCTACGAGGAGCGCGAGAAGCGCGGCATCAACGACATCTATTTGCTGCGCGTCGAGCAGCTCTATCCGTTCCCGGCCAAGGCGCTGATCACCGAACTGTCGCGCTTCCGCAATGCCGAGATGGTGTGGTGCCAGGAGGAGCCCAAGAACATGGGCGCCTGGTCGTTCATCGATCCGTATCTCGAATGGGTGCTGGCGCATATCGACGCCAAGCATCAGGGGGTGCGATATACCGGCCGGCCGGCCGCCGCCTCGCCGGCGACCGGATTGATGTCGAAGCATCTCGCCCAGCTTGCCGCCTTGCTCGACGACGCGCTTGGTGAATAGAACAGAACCGAAAGAAACGGACAGGCACAATGGCAACCGAAATCCGCGTCCCGACACTTGGTGAATCCGTCACCGAGGCGACCATCGGCAAATGGTTCAAGAAGGTCGGCGACGCGATCGCCGCCGATGAGCCGCTGGTCGAGCTCGAAACCGACAAGGTGACGGTGGAAGTGCCGGCCGCCACCGCGGGCACGCTCAGCGAGATCGCCGTCAAGGAAGGCGAGACGGTCGGCGTCGGCGCACTGCTCGGCACGATTTCGGCAGGCGCCGGCGCGGCAGCCAATTCCGCCGCTCCGGCAACGAAGCAGGAGGCGGTGTCGCAGGCTTCGGCTCCGACTGCGGCCTCGAGCGTCAAGCAGGCCGCTGCCGAGACGGCCAAGATCGCCGGCGACGCCGGCGCGATCGAGACGCGCACCATGCCGCCGGCACCGTCGGCAGCAAAGCTGCTGGCCGAGCACAATCTCGCAGTCGACCAGGTGTCGGGCTCGGGCAAGCGCGGCCAGGTGCTGAAAGGCGACGTGCTCGACCTGATCGCCAGGGGCGCACCGTCGCAGCCGGCAGAAATGCCGAAGGCCGCGCCTGTACCGGCACCCGTTGCCGCGCGCGCGCCATCCTCGGCCGACGATGCCTCGCGCGAGGAGCGCGTGCGCATGACCAAGCTGCGCCAGACCATCGCGCGCCGCCTCAAGGAAGCGCAATCGACCGCCGCCATGCTGACCACCTTCAACGAGGTCGACATGAGCGCGGTGATGGCGCTGAGGAGCAAATACAAGGACGTGTTCGAGAAGAAGCACGGCGTGAAGCTCGGGTTCATGGGCTTCTTCACCAAGGCCGTCACCCATGCGCTGAAGGAGATCCCGTCGGTCAATGCCGAGATCGACGGCACCGACATCATCTTCAAGAACTACGCGCATATCGGCGTTGCCGTCGGTACAGAGAAAGGCCTTGTCGTGCCGGTTGTGCGCAATGCCGACCAGATGTCCATCGCCGAAATCGAGAAGGACATCGGCAGGCTGGGGCTTGCGGCGCGCGACGGCAAGCTCTCCGTCGCCGATATGCAAGGCGGCACGTTCACGATTTCCAACGGTGGCGTTTACGGGTCGCTGATGTCGACGCCGATCCTCAATGCGCCGCAGTCCGGCATTCTGGGTATGCACAAGATCCAGGAGCGGCCGGTGGTGGTCGGCGGCCAGATCGTCATCCGGCCGATGATGTATCTGGCGCTATCCTACGACCACCGCATCGTCGACGGCAAGGAAGCGGTGACCTTCCTGGTGCGGGTCAAGGAAAGCCTGGAGGATCCTGAGCGGCTGGTGCTCGACCTCTAGGGGCGGCCGACGTGAGCCGGAGCATCGATCTGCGCCGCCGGATGAGTTCGTCTCGTTTCCGGTCCGGTTTGTTTGTCACAATCTGCGCACTCGGCGTGCAGACGGTCTCCGCGGCCCTCGCCGCCTGCCCGCTCGAGCTCGCCGTCTATGGCGATCCTGAAAACGCCGCCGAGATCGATTTCAGGCCGACCGGCGAGTCGGCCGCCGTCACCAACAGCTTCAAGATGGTGCTCGACAAGGGCGTCGTGCTCGACGGCATCGTCATGTGGACCGAGGGCGCGGCGCAGCCGCATGGCTCGCTGATGTACAAATGCCCGGCCGGCGACGTCACCGGCGACGAGCTCGCCGCCTGCACCGTGTGGGAGGGCGTCATCTACACTGCCGACGACCAGGGCAATATCGCGTTGCTGCCGGGCGAAGGAAAGGATGCGCCGAAGAAGCTGATCTTGCCTGACTTGGGAGCGTCGTTGCAGATGTCGGCGGCCTATGGCGCCAACGGCTTTTCCAAGGTGCCCTGGGACGTCTTTGCCCTGAAGGGATGTCAGGAATGAGCGCGAGCGGAAAGATCCTGCTGGTGACCGGCGGCAGCCGCGGCATTGGTGCCGCTACATGCAGGCTTGCCGCCAAGGCCGGCTATCGCATTGCGGTCAATTACGCGTCGAATGCAAAAGCCGCCGAAGCGGTGGTCGCCGACATCGAGGCCGCTGGCGGAGAAGCCTTCACAGTCAAGGCCGATGTCGGCAGCGAGACGGACGTATTGGCCATGTTCGAGGCTGTCGATGGCCGTTTCGGTCGGCTCGACGCGCTCGTCAACAATGCCGGCGTGGTCGACCAGAGCGCGTGCGTCGACGAGCTTAGCGCTGCAAGGCTGGAGCGCATGATGCGCATCAATGTGATCGCGCCGATGCTTTGCGCCCGCGAGGCGGTGAAGCGGATGTCGACCAGGCATGGCGGCAAGGGCGGCGCCATCGTCAATGTTTCTTCGATCGCGGCAAGGCTTGGCGGGCCGGGTCAATATGTCGACTACGCCGCCTCCAAGGGCGCGGTCGATTCCTTCACCATCGGGCTTGCCCGCGAAGTGGCCGGCGAAGGCATTCGTGTCAACGCGGTCAGCCCGGGCATCATCGACACCGAAATTCATGCCTCCGGCGGGCAGCCGGATCGCGTCGAGAGAATGCGCAAGGTGGTGCCCATGCAGCGCGTCGGCACCGCCGAGGAAGTCGCGGCCGCAATTCTCTGGCTGCTGTCGGACGAGGCGTCCTACACAACAGGCGCCAATCTGGAAATCGGCGGCGGCCGCTAAAGCAAAAGGGACAGTATCATGGCCTATGACGTCGTTATCATCGGATCGGGACCAGGCGGCTACGTCTGCGCCATCAAGGCGGCGCAGCTCGGTCTGAAGACGGCGGTAGTCGAAAAGAACCCGACCTTCGGCGGTACCTGCCTCAACATCGGCTGCATCCCGTCAAAGGCGCTGCTGCACGCGTCCGAGATGTTTGCCGAGGCCGGCCATTCCTTCGAGGCGCTCGGCGTCGAGATCGGCGCGCCCAAGCTCAATCTTGGGAAGATGATGGCACACAAGGATGCGACGGTGACGGCCAATGTCAATGGCGTCGCCTTCCTGTTCAAGAAGAACAAGATCGACAGTTTTCGTGGCACCGGCAAGGTAGTTGCGGCCGGCAAGGTGTCGGTGACCTCCGATGACGGCAAGGTCGAGGAGATCGAGACCAAGAACATCGTCATCGCCACCGGCTCCGACGTCGCCGGCATTCCCGGCGTCAAGGTCGATTTCGACGAGAAGGTGATCATATCGTCGACCGGCGCGCTGTCGCTGGACAAGGTGCCGGGCCATCTGGTGGTGGTCGGCGGCGGTGTCATCGGTCTGGAACTCGGCTCGGTATGGGCGCGGCTCGGCGCCAAAGTCACCGTGGTCGAGTTCCTTGACACCATCCTGGGCGGCATGGATGGCGAGGTCTCCAAGCAATTCCAGCGCCTGCTGTCGAAGCAGGGCTTTGAATTCAGGCTGGGCGCCAAGGTGACCGGCGTCGCCAAGGCCAAGAAGGGGGCGACGGTCACCTTCGAGCCGGTCAAAGGCGGTGCGGCCGAGACGATCGAGGCGGACGCGGTGCTGATTTCGACGGGACGACGGGCCTATTCGGACGCTCTCGGGCTGAAGGAGACCGGCGTCGACGTCGATGAGCGCGGCCGGGTCAAGACCGACGGCCATCTCAGGACCAACGTGCCTGGCATCTATGCCATCGGCGATGTCATCGCCGGGCCGATGCTTGCACACAAGGCTGAGGACGAGGGCGTGGCGGTGGCCGAAACCATCGCCGGCCAGGCCGGTCATGTGAACTATGACGTGATTCCGAGCGTCGTCTACACCACGCCGGAAATCGCCTCGATCGGCAAGACCGAAGAAGAATTGAAAAAGGCCGGCGTCGACTACAAGGCCGGAAAATTCCCGTTCAGCGCCAATGGCCGCGCGCGCGCCATGCTGCACACCGACGGCTTTGTGAAAATCCTGGCCGACAAGGCCAGCGACCGTGTGCTCGGCGTCCACATCGTCGGCTTCGGCGCCGGCGAGATGATCCACGAGGCGGCCGTGCTGATGGAATTTGGCGGCTCGTCGGAAGACCTAGCCCGCACCTGTCACGCCCATCCGACAATGTCGGAAGCGGTGAAGGAGGCGGCACTGGCGACGTTCTTCAAGCCGATCCATATCTGAGCGGTTGAATCGCAGGCGACGGTGGCGATTGGCGAAAGCGGGGCTGATAGCCAATCTCCCCCCAAGTGGGGGAGATGTCCGGCAGGACAGAGAGGGGCGCGAAGGAGATAGTGTGCTGGAGGTTCTGCAAAAAGTTTTGGAGAGAGAACGGCGCCTGCTCTGAGGGGCGAGCGGCCATGGCACGGTGGTGACATTGCGATCACCGATTCCCGTGGAAGGGGAAGTGCCATGACCAATCGAGACGTTAGACTGAGCAGAGGCGAGTTGAAAGCGTTGCT